>JAOBWM010000100.1 GCA_025463365.1 Acidimicrobiales bacterium | reverse complement strand
CCGGCGCGGCGCCCCCGCCGGAACTCACACACCCCATGGCCGGCGGTCAGGGGGTCGTGACCTCGGCGGCCCAGGCGACGGCCTTGTCGGCGACGTCCTCCCAGCCCGGCTCGGCCGCGATGTAGTGGGAGCGGCCGTCCCAGATCTGCATGTCGGTGCGCGACGGCACCTTCGCATAGAGCTTCTGCGTGGCCTTGACGATGGCCGGCGGGGCGATCTGGTCCTCGGTGCCGCCCATGACCAGCAGGGGAGCGCGGTCGGCCTTCCTGCGGTCGACCCTCAGGGGCGAGTGGGGGAGGAAGTTTGCGCTCGCGGCCTGGAACAGGGGCTTCCCCGGCCCCGGGATGGACTGGGTCTCCCAGGCGATCTTGGAATCGGCCTCGGAGAGCGACGTGGCGAAGGCCTGGTGGAACTGCTTCTCGGTCAGCGGCACGGCCCGGTTGCGGTTCGCCGGGTTCTTCAACACCGGGAAGCTCGACTTCAGGGAGCTGATGGGCAGGGCGAGGATGCCCTTCACCGGCGCCGGAGAGAGGGCGACGCCAGCGGCCCCGAGGCCCCGGCTCAGCAAGGCCTGCGTGAAGGCGCCGCCGAACGAGTGCCCGATGATGACCGGTGGCGCGGCGAGCCCCCGGATGATGCCGTCGTAGTGGTCGACGATCTCGGTGACGCCGAGCTTCTCGTAGGGGCTGGTGTCGGCCCGCAGCTGCTCGACGGTGCCTTCCATGCCGGGCCACGCCGGCGCCTGGACCTTCCAGCCGGCGGCGGTCAGCCGATCGACCCAGCCCTTCCAGCTGAGCGGGGTCATCCAGAGGCCGTGGATCAGCACGACGGTGTCGGGGCCGCCGGGGGAGGGTGCAGTGGTGGGGGTGGTCACGATGCGCTCCAAGGATCGGGTTACCCGGTGGGGGCAACGGCAATTCTGCCGAACGAGCGCGACGGCTGCCCCGAGGATGTCCTGAACACGAACTGGCGCCTACCTGTCGAGTCGACCGCCGGCATGTCTCGGACCGCCACCGACACCGAACCGGGCGTACGGTGGGTTTCATGCGGCGCCCTGGAGCGGTCGGATGTCTCGCCTTGGCCTTGGCCGCCGGCGCCTTCGGTCTCACCGGTTGCGACCCCACCACCGGGCGCCCACCACCTCGCGGTGAGCCGGCTCCCGCCTATCGGGGAACGATCTCGACCGTCGCCGCCGCGGATCTCGGGTCGAGCTGGCGATCGGGATGCCCGGTCGGTCCGTCGTCGCTGCGGCGCGTGCGGGTCGACTACTGGGGCTACGACGGTGCGCGCCACCGCGGCGACCTGATCGTCCGCAGCGACGTGGCCTCCACCGTCGCGGGCGTCTTCGGGAAGCTCTACGCCGGACGGTTCCAGATTCGTCGGATCCACCCGGTGACGCAGTACGGATCGTCCGACGAGTCCTCGATGGAGGCGAACAACACGTCGGCCTTCAACTGCCGAGCCGTCACCGGCGGCGGTGGGTGGTCCGAACACGCCTACGGCACGGCCATCGACATCAACCCGGTGCAGAACCCCTACGTGACCGCGAGCGGCACCGTGCTGCCGAGGTCGGGCCGGCCGTGGACCGACCGGACGCTGCGAGAGCCCGGGATGATCACGCCCAACAGCGTGTCGCGCACGGCGTTCGCAGCCGTCGGCTGGTACTGGGGCGGCGATTGGACCAACCCGAAGGATTACCAACACCTCTCGCTGCGGGATCGCTGAGGAGCGCGACACATGGCCAACACCACCACCCCAACCGCGGGCGCCTCGCGCATCTCGCCCGTCACCGTCGTGGCGACGCTTGCCGCCATCGGCGTCGCCGCCGGGGGCATCCTGCACTACCAGATCTGGAACGACCGCTATCGCGGCAGCAAGCTGCCCGACGGCGTGGTGCCGGGCGCATGGGTCGTGAAGAAGGGGTTCCCGATCAACTTCGCGCTCTCGATCGTCCTCGCCGTGGTGCTGCTCGCCTTCGCGTTCGCCTTCATCCCCCGCATCGGGAGGTTCGCCCTCTTGGCGGCCGGTGGCCTCGAGCTCGGCTCCATCGTGTTCCTCGTGCTCAGCCGCGAGGCCAGCATCTTCGGCTGGAAGGAGACGGGCTGGGACACCGACGCCAAGCGGGTGCTGGTGGTCGAGATCGTCTCCGGCGTGTTGCTCGCCGGCGCCCTGCTGCTCGACATGCGCCGGGCCGGCATCAGCGACGTGGCGTGATCAGCGGAACTGGCTCAAGATGGCGTCCGCACCGGGGCCGAGGTCGAGCACGTCGGCCCCGCCCGTCGTCGTCCGCGGGGTGACCGGAAGCTGGACGGTCTTCGGGTTGAGCTTGCCCATTCGCCAGGCGAAGCGGATCGCGTCGGCGAGCGACATGTGGTTGTCGACGCGCAGACCGTTGGTCATGCTCTTGGCCGCCGACGCGAGCGTGAACGGGTTCCGCTTCGCTCCGGCCTTGGCCATGATCGCCCGGAGGAAGGTCTGCTGGCGCATCGTGCGGTTGACGTCGGGAAGGCCGCCCTCGGCCGTGGGCCTGCCGTCGATCATCTCGTAGTAGTGGCGGGAGCGGACGTAGGCGAGAGCCTGGGTTCCGTCGAGGTGGACGGTGCCCGCCGTCTTCACGTCGAGGCCGGACGCCAGGTCGAAGGCCGGGTGCGCGAAGTTCACGTCGATGCCGCCGAAGGAGTCGACCAGGCCGCCGAACGACACGAAGTCGATCTCGATGTAGCGGTCGATCGGGATGCCGAAGTCCTCGGTGACGGCCTTGATCAGGTTGGACGGGCCGCTGTTGTACGTGGCGTTGAGGCGTCCCTTCTGCCCGGTGGCGGGGTTGGTCACGAAGAGGTCGCGGTTGAGCGAGAGCATCTGGGCCTTCCCGCCGACCACGCGCAGGATCATGATCGTGTCGCTCCGGGCGCCGGCCACGCCGGCGCGCTGGTCGGCCGACGTCCGCCCGTTGTCGCTTCCGACGAGCAGGTAGTTCGTGCCCGATCCGTGGGAGAGCTGGGCGCTGACGTCGACCTTCTGGATCTTGTCGAAGATCGAGCTGGCCCAGAGGTAGCCGCCGATGGTCACCGCGATGAGCAGGACGACGATGAAGAGCGCGCTGAACCCGATGATGCGCTTGCGGGATCGGCGCCGACGCGGCGCCTGCTCGTCGCCGGGTGCATCGGCGCGACGAGGGATGACGCGCTCGGCCAGCGCGCCGAGGACGATCCCCCCGAGCAGCCACAACAGGATGGTCATCGGCCGCCCTCGCGGTGCGGGGGGAGGACCTCGCCGGAGATGCGGGTTCGTGTGCTGTCGTCGAGGGCGCGGGTTCCCGGCTCGGCACCGGAGCCGGCGCGGGCCGCGACCCGGAGGTCGACCGGGCCGACCCCGATGACGTCGCCGGACCGCAGCGGGCGGGCTCGTCCGGTCGGCAGCGCCTCGCCACCGACCCGAGTGCCGTTCGACGATCCCTCGTCGATGACGGCCCATCCACCGCCGACCGGGTCGATGCGGGCGTGGGCCCGGCTGACCCGGTTGTCGTCGATCATGATCGTCCGGTCGCGCGAGCGGCCGATCGTGACCGGCTCGTTGCCCAGCGGGATCTGCTCGCCGGTGTCGCTGCGGACGACGATCAGCACCTGGGGCGGACCGGTGTGGCGCGTCGTCGGAGCCGGTGGAGCAGCGACCGGCGGAGCAGTCGCCGGCCCGTCGGGCGCGACCGCGAGCGCGCTGGGCACGCCCGCATGGCGCGATGGATCGGCCTGGTACTCGATGTCGACGCGGTCGTCGAGCTGCCAACCGTTCTCGGCCGCGGCCCGGCGCAGGGCGTCGACGAGGCCGTCGGTGAACCAGCCCCGGTTCTCCTCCACGACGGCGAGGTCGTCGGGGTGCAGCCGGAGGAGGTAGCGGGCCGGGGCGTGGGTGCGGCCCTGGCGGTTGACCCGCACATGGCGGACCATCTCCGAGAAGCAGGCGCGCTGCAGCTCGGGCGCGGTCAGTGTGCGGCGTCGCAGCGGCGCGCCGACAGAACGCGCCACCGATGCCGCCTGCGCGGCGCGATCGGGCCGGCGCAGGCGACGGGATCCGACGAACCCGAGGGCCGCCCCGACGAGGAGCGCGAGGGCGGACACCACGTCAGAACAGCTTGCTCGACCCCGAGACGTCGTACCGGACGATCTCGACGGAGCCCCCGACCCAGGCCCCGACGGCTTCGAGGAACGCGGCGAGGTGCGGCGTCGCCATGTGGCTGTTCATGGCCTCCTCGGATTCCCAGAGCTCGACCAGGTTGAGGCGGTCGGGATCATCGATGTCGGCGGAGTACCGGTAGTCGACGTTGCCCTCCTCGGCGCGGGTGGCGGCGACGCACGTGCGGATGGCCTCGATCGCCGCGTCGCGGTGCTCGGGGTTGATGGTCAGGTGTCCGGCGACGACGATCACGGATTGCTCCAAGGGGGGTGGGCCTCGACCACGTGGCCGGGCGTCGGGTGCCAGGGGAGGTTAGGGGGCGGGGGTCTCCGGGTTCAGGACACCCGCTCGAACCGGACGGTGCGGCTCGCGACGTCCGCCACCGTGCACCGCACCCCGATGTCGCCGCCGAGCGGGAGGTTCCGGGCATCGCAACGCCCCCGGACGGCCAGGTCGGTGAGGGCGACGGTCCCGAAGCGTTCCCCGGTCTCCACCACCGCGGCGGCGAACGTCTCGCCCACCCGGTCGGCCAGCACGAACGCCTCCGTCGCATCGACGACGGCCCGATCGAGCTGGTGGGCGAGGTGGTCGCCGTCGGCCATCACGGCCGCGACCGCGGGCAGGGCCTCGGCGGCCCACGATGGCGGGGTGGTCCCACCGGCCACCGCAAGGCACACCTCGGTGGCGAACCGGTCCACCAGCCGCCGTAGGGGTGCGGTGACGTGGGCATAGGGAGCCCCGACGCCGGCATGGCCGGGGTCGGCGGGCGGCGTCCCGTCGAACGCGGTGTAGGCGGCACCGCGCAGGAGCTCCGCGGCGAGGTCGGCAAATGCCGCGTCTCGGGGTCGGCTGACGTCGAGCGAGGCCAGGACCGCCCCGGGATGGGCGCCGTCGGGCCAGTCGATGCCCAGGCTGCGCGCCGCTCGCTGCAGCCGCGGGAACTGGTCCGGGTCCGGCGTCGGGAGGGTGCGCAGCAGCCCGATCCCTGCGCCGAGCATGAGCGACGCCGCGGCCCGGCCGGTCAGCAGCGAGATCTGCGCGTTCCACCGCTCGATCGGCCGATCGGCCCGCAGCTCGACGGTCCAGTGGCCGTCGGCACCGGCCACGACCTCTTGCTCCGGCAGCCCGAGCTCGATGGCGTTGCTGCGGCGCGAGTCGGCGAGGAGCGCGGCACCGAGGTGGGGGAAGGGCTGGAGCGCCTCGGCCGCGGTGCCCGCATCGAGGTCAGCCTGGACCTGCTCGTAGGTGAGCTGGGCGCGGCTGCGAACCATCGCCCGGCGCACGTCGACCGACACGGTGCTGCCGTCGGCGGCCACGTCGATGGTCCACAGGGCCGCGGGGCGGGGACCGTCGGGGAGGAGGGAGGCGGCGGCCTCACCGAGCGCCGGCGGGTGCAGCGGGATGCGTCGGTCGGGTGCGTAGAAGGTCTGCGTGCGGGTGCGGGCCTCGACATCGATGGGATCGCCGGCCCCGACCCACGCCGCGACGTCCGCGATGGCGTAGTGGACGCGCCAGCCACCGCCGTCACCGGGCGCGAGGGCCACGGCCTGGTCGAGGTCCCGCGACCCGGGCGGATCGATGGTGACGAGCGGCAGATCCGTTCGATCTTCGTGGGCGAGACCTGCGTTCGGGCCACGCGCCGCCACCGCGTCGGCGGCCGCCACGACATCCGGTGGGAAGGAGCCGGGAACGTCGAGCTCGGTGCGGATGGCGCCGAAATCGAGGGGCGTGAGGGCGGGGGAGGGGACGAGGCGGTGGACCACGGCCGCCGTTTCTATCGGCTCGGCCATCGGCTCGGCGTCGGTAGCCTCGGCGCATGGCCGAACCCACCTATCCGGCGAGGTGGGAGGGCGAGGTGGTGCTCTCCGACGGCGGGACCATGTACGTCCGCCCGATCCGGCCTGACGACGCGCAGGGCATCGTGAGCTTCCACGAGCGGCAATCGCCCGAGAGCATCTACTTCCGGTTCTTCTCGCCGCGCCCGCGCCTGTCGAGCCGGGACGTCGAGCGGTTCACGCACGTCGACTACGTCGATCGGATGGCGTTCGTTGGCCTCCTCGGGGACGACCTCGTCGGCGTCGCCCGCTACGACCGTCACCGGGCGCGAAGCGACGCCGAGGTCGCGTTCTTCGTCGACGACGACCACCACGGCCGGGGCATGGCCACCGTGCTCCTCGAGTACCTGGCCGCGGCGGCGCGCGAGGTCGGCATCTCGGGCTTCACGGCATCCGTCCTACCCCAGAACCGCAAGATGCTCGGGGTCTTCACCCAGGCCGGGTTCTCGGCCAAGAGCCATTTCGAGCAGGGCGTCATCGAGGTCGAGCTGGGCATCGAGCCCACTGCGGAGGCCCTCGCCGCCATCGAGGCCCGCGCCGCCACCGCCGAGGCCCGATCCGTCCAGCGCCTCCTGAAGCCGACATCGATCGCGGTGGTCGGTGCGTCGCGGGAGTCGGGCACGATCGGCAACCAGGTCTTCCACCAGCTGGTGAGCCGCGGGTTCGAAGGGCCCGTCTACCCGGTGAATCGCGAGGCCTCCTACGTGGCCAGCGTGCGGGCGTGGCACTCGGTCCTCGACGTGCCTGGCGAGCTCGATCTCGCCGTGATCTGCGTGCCGGCGGCCGAGGTCCTGCGCGTGGCCGAGGAGTGCGCGGTCAAACGGGTGCAGGGGCTGGTGGTCCTGTCGTCCGGCTTCGCCGACGCCGACGAAGCCGGAGAGGTCGCCGAGGCCGAGCTGGTGGCGTACGCCCGTCGCCATGGGATGCGCCTGATCGGGCCCAACGCGCTCGGCATCATCAACACCGACCCGACGGTGCGGATGCACGCCACCTTCGTGCCGGTCGATCCCATCCCGGGCCATGTCGGCCTCGTCGCCCAATCCGGCGTCATCGGTGCCGCCATCGTGGACGCGGCGCGGCAGGTCGGCCTGGGCATCTCGTCCTTCGTCGCCGTCGGCAACAAGGCCGACGTGTCGAGCAACGACCTCCTCCGCTACTGGCAGGACGATCCCGAGACCGACGTGGTCATGTGCTACCTGGAGTCCTTCGGCAACCCCTCGAC
>JAOBWM010000087.1 GCA_025463365.1 Acidimicrobiales bacterium | reverse complement strand
GGGAGGTGGCGTGGTGGGAGGTGGCGTGCTGGGGGGCGGGGTGCTCGGCGGGGTCGTGCCGCCTCCGCCGGGCGTGGTGCCACCGCCGCCTCCGCCGGGCGTGGTGCCACCGCCCCCGCCAGGAGCGGTCGTCCCGCCGCTGATCGTGCCGCCGCCCGAGCTCCCGCCGGCGCCACCGGAGCCACCCCCGGTGCCGGACGCGCCGGTCGAGCCGGCGGCGCCTGAGCCGGAGCCGCGAGCCGATGTCGAGCCGCCGTCGCCGACGGAGCCGGAGTCCACCGAGGCGGAGCCGCCGTCGGTGGAGGCGGAGGCCTGGGCCCCCGGTCGGCCCGTGCGCCCGGTGGAGCCGCTCGAGTTGATGGATCGTTGGGAGGACACCGGCTCGGGCTCGTGGGGAGCGCCTGTCGCAGACTCGGCGCCGCCCGATCCGTGGCCGTGGCCGGACGAACCGCTGTTGTTGGTGACGAGGCCGGCGGCCCCGGCGACCAGGAGCAGCACGGCCGCGCCCCGGAGGATCTTCGACGCGACGGGCTCGATGCGGGGGAGGAGGGCGCCACGCTCACGGTGGTCGCGCGTGAGTGGAACGACCCCGATCGTCGCCATCCAGGAGCGCCACGTGCTGCGCGCCTCGGCCGGGAACGTGAGCGGAAGGGCCACGGCGACGGATCCGAGGACACCGTCGACGGCCTCGGCGCGATCACCGAGCAGCTCGTCCGTCCAGGCGACGAGACCCGCGACCGAGTCGTCTTCGATGTCGAGGGCGAGGGCCGTGTCGATCACGTCGAGGCCTTGCACGGTGGTGAGCCAGCGGGTGCTGCGGGCCAGTTCGGGGAGGAAGGAATCCATGGCCGCGTTGGCCTCGGCGAGCCGTGGCGACTCGGCGTTGCCGAGCTCGCGGACCGAGCGGAGGAGGCCGGGGAGGTAGGGGTCGTCGAGCGAGTAGCCGTCCGAGGCGATCTGGTCGAGGACGTCGGTCAAGGCTCGGACGGCCACCTCGCGGGCGACGGGGAGATCGCCGGTCACCACGGTGGCGAACCCCACGGCCGTGCGGCCGTGGCGGCGGACCAGCTCGTCGAACGCGATGGCGTCGCCGAGGCGGGCCCGATCGGCGAGGTGGGTGTCGGTGAACTCGTGGAGGAGTCCCGCGGATGCTTCGTCGTGGCCCATGGTTCCTGGTTCCTGCCCTCGTTCTCGTCGGTTCCACCGCCGTGACCTGCACGACGCCGGATTCCCTGTCCCCGTGTTCCGTGAGTGGTTCGCCACCACGCCGCGACGATCCTGCTTGCGCGCCCCCGATTTGACCGCCGACCGCCCGCAGCGAACGCTTCCCCACCGTGGCTGACCGGGAGGGTGGATCGAGGAGCCGACGCCGCCCGCTTCCCCCGGGGTTCGGCACGATCTGGACCACGGTCGCCATCGACCTGGTCGGGTTCGGGATCGTCCTGCCGATCCTGCCGCGCTACGCCGAAGACCTCCACGCCACCCCGGGCGTGATCGGGCTGGTCGTGGCGTCGTTCTCGGTGGCCCAGATGATCGGTGCGCCCCTCGTCGGGCGGCTCTCGGATCGCATCGGTCGCAAGCCGGTGCTGATCCTCTCGCTGGCGGGCACGGCGATCGGGAGCCTGATCACCGGCCTGGCCGGCTCGGTGTGGATCCTGCTGCTGGGACGGATCGTCGACGGATCGTCGGGGGCGAGCGTTTCGGTGGCGCAGGCGGCTGTGGCCGATGTGGCCTCGCCTGAGGACCGGCCCCGCCTCCTCGGTCTGCTCGGTGCCGCGTTCGGCGTCGGCTTCGTCGTGGGCCCGGCGATCGGCGCCCTCGCCGCCTTCGGCGGTCCCCACGTGCCCTTCCTCGTGGCCGCCCTGATCTCCGGGGTCAACGCCATCGTCGCCCTCCGCCGGCTGCCCGAGACGCATCCCGACCGCACCGGTGTCGCCGAACCCCGGCCGGCACCGCACGACGCCCCGGATGGCCCGATGCCGGTCGAGCACCCGGTCTCCGGTTTCGGCCGGGTGCCGCCCGGCGCGCTCCGCCTGATCGGGGTCGGGTTCGTGGCCCTCTTCGCCTTCTCCGGGTTCGAGACGACGTTCTCGCTGCTGCTCGAGGATCGGTTCGGGTTGACGATCGGTTCGACGGGCGCAGTCTTCGCGGTGATCGGCTTGGCGCTCGTCGTCGTGCAGGCGGGCTTCATCCACCCGATCCACGCCGCGCTCGGCGAGCGGCGCACGGTTCGCGTGGCGCTGGCCACCCTCTCGGTCGGGCTCGTCCTGCTGTCGATCGACGGGCGCTGGGTCAGCCTCGTGTTCGCGCTGCTCGCGCTGGTCGTGGGGCAGGGGCTCGTGACGCCCACGATGGCCTCGGCGATCGCCGGCGAGGCACCGGCGCGCGACCGCGGTCGGGTGCTCGGCTACCAGCAGTCGGCGGGATCGTTCGCCCGGGCGATCGGCCCCGCGGCGGCCGGGTTCCTCTACGGGCGGGTCGGCCACCCGGCCCCCTACCTGCTGGGTGCCGGCCTGGCGGCGATCGCGGTGCTCCTCGTGCCGTCGGGTCGGCTTGGCACGGGTGAGCGGACCGGGTCTAGCCTTTGATGGTTACCGCTCGGTAACATCGCTCTCGTCGCCCCGGCCGCAGCACGCGCGGATCGAAGCAGGCGGCGATTCTCAGGGATGGAAGGTCCGCAATGGCAGAGTTCTCCCTCGCCCTCAACGAGGATCAGCAGCAGCTCAAGGACTGGGTCCACGACTTCGCCAAGAACGTCGTCCGTCCCGCCGCCGAGGAGTGGGACGAGCGCGAGGAGTTCCCCTGGCCCATCGTGGAGGAAGCCGCCAAGATCGGGCTGTACTCCCTCGACTTCATGGTCCAGGGCATGATCGGCGACCCCACGGGGCTCACCATGCCGGTCGCCATCGAAGAGCTCTTCTGGGGCGACGCCGGCATCGGCCTTTCGATCATGGGCTCGGGCCTGGCTGCTGCGGGCATCGCCGGCAACGGCACCCCCGAGCAGATGATGGAGTGGGTGCCGCAGTGCTACGGCACGCCCGACGACATCAAGCTCGGCGCCTTCTGCGTCTCTGAGCCCGACGCCGGCTCCGACGTGAGCTCGCTGCGCACCCGGGCCGTGTACGACGAGGCCAAGGACGAGTGGACCCTCAACGGCACCAAGGCGTGGATCACCAACGGCGGCATCGCCAACATCCACGTGGTGGTCGCCGCCGTCGAGCCCGACCTCAAGGGCCGCGGCCAGGCGAGCTTCATCATCCCGCCGAACACCCCCGGGCTCTCGATGGGCCAGAAGTACAAGAAGCACGGCATCCGCGCCTCGCACACCTCTGAGGTCGTGCTGGAGGACGTGAAGGTCCCCGGTGCCTGCCTCCTCGGCGGCAAGGACAAGCTCGACGAGAAGCTGGCCAAGGCCCGTGAGGCCCTCGGCAAGCCGAAGACGGAGACCTCCGGCAAGCAGCCGGCCATGGCCACCTTCGAGGCCACCCGCCCCGCCGTGGGCGCCCAGGCCATCGGCGTGGCTCGCGCCGCCTACGAGTACGCCCTCGAGTACGCCGGCGAGCGCCAGGCGTTCGGCAAGCCGATCATCATGAACCAGTCGATCGCGTTCATGCTCGCCGACATGATCACCGAGATCGACGCCGCCCGGCTCCTCGTGCACCGTGCCGCCTGGCTCTCGCGCAACGGCAAGTACGTCAACGCCGAGGGCTCGCAGTCCAAGCTCAAGGCCGGTCGTGTGGCCGTGTGGGTCACCGAGCGGGCCATCCAGATCCTGGGCGGCTACGGCTACACCCGCGAGTACCCCGTCGAGCGCATGCACCGCGACGCCAAGATCTTCGACATCTTCGAAGGCACCGAGCAGATCCAACAGCTGGTCATCGCCCGAGCGATCTCCGGCCGTCGCATCGAGTAGCAAAGCCCTTCTGAGCAACGATCTGACGCAACGGGCCCTCGCCATCCGGCAGGGCCCGTTTCGCGTTCCCCGTCGAGACCTTCGCCGCGCATTGACGGAAAATCCGGCGTCAGATCACTCGCCAATTGGACGCAAGGTTCGTCTCGAACTTGGGCGCGCCTCGAGCGTCGATCGGCGCGAAATCAGCGCCACGACAGCGCGAAGTGCCGGTCGCGAGCGGATCTCACCCTTCCATTGCGGCGACTCTGGATGTAAAACTGGTGGCACTGACGGTGCTGTCGACACGAGGCCGCTGCTGTTTGGGATCGTCCGGCTGATGTGTCGTCGCTGACGAGAGGGGCCGATATGGCCGAGCGCAAGTCTTCGTCGCGGGCGTCCGCGGGTGGTGACTCCGCCGATTCTGCGGGTGAGGCGCAATACAGCGACGAGATCGGAACCGCGTTCATCGATGGCGCGACGTTCCGCTCGAAGGCGGTCCAGTACGTCGTGGTCGACGGCGACGCGCTCGTCGAAGGAGACATCAACCTTGGGCCCGTGGACCTCGTCCGTGAGCGCACGGAGATGCGGCGCCAGGAGTTGACGGGAGGCGCCGTCGCCGCGGGAGTCGTGATCTCCGGCTCGCAGTTCAGATGGCCGAACTGCGTCGTGCCCTACCAGATCGACACCAGCCTGACGAACCAGAACCGGGTGACCGATGCGATCGCCCACTGGCAGGCGAACTCTGGCTTCAACTTCGTGCTGCGCACTCCGGCGAACGAGGCGCAGTACCCCGATTGGGTCGAGTTCGTACCCGGCAGCGGATGTTCGTCGTTCGTCGGCCGTCAAGGCGGCCGTCAGCCGCTCACGCTCGGGGCCGGCTGTACGACAGGCAACTGCATCCATGAGATCGGGCACGTCGTCGGCCTCTGGCACGAGCAAAGCCGCGAGGACCGCGACGCCTTCGTCACGATCGAATGGGCGAACATCATCTCCGGAGCGGTGAACAACTTCGCGCAGCACATCACCGACGGGGATGACGTGGGCGCCTACGACTACGGCTCGATCATGCACTACCCGCGCGATGCGTTCTCCTCGAACGGGCAGGACACGATCATCCCGACCGATGCCAACGCGGTCATCGGCCAGCGAAATGGCCTGAGCCCTGGTGACATCGCTGCCGCCAACTCGCTTTGCCCGCAGGGGCCGGGCCCGCTGACGTTGCCGACCGCCCCGACGCTCGGGCACCCGACGTTCCCGACCTTCCCGCGGCCGACTCGTCCGACGTTCCCGACGAACCCGACCGCGCCGACGTTCCCGACCTTCCCGCGGCCGACTCGTCCGACGTTCCCGACGAACCCGACCGCGCCGACGTTCCCGACCTTCCCGCGGCCGACTCGTCCGACCTTCCCGACCCCGACGCCGCCGACGTTCACCCGACCGCCGACGGTGACGTTGACGCCGCCGACGTTCACTCGTCCGCCGACGCTGACGTTCACGCCGCCGACGTTCACGGGACCGCCGACGTTCACTCGTCCGCCGACGTTCACCCGACCGCCGTTCACCTTCCCGCCGTTCACCTTCCCGCCGCCACCCATCACCGGGGGCACGCTGGCGCCGGGGGCCGGGCTGGGTGATCCGTACGGTGTGGGCGGCAGCGCCTCCTACGACCCGTATGGCTCTGGCGGCTACGAGGGCTCCTACGACCCGTATGGCGCCGGCGGTTACGAAGGTGGCACTGGCGGTTACGAGGGCTCCTACGACCCCTATGCGCCGACTGGCTATGAGGGCTATGAGGGCTATGAGGGCTATGAGGGTTACGAGGCCTACTACGACCCGTACGGCACCGCTGGCAACGAGGGCTACGACCCGTACGCCGCGACGGGCTCCGACCCATATGGCACCGCTGGCTACGAGGGGTACTACGACCCGTACGGCGCCTCGGGCTCCGAGGGCTACGAGGACCCGTACGGCTACGGAGCGTGATCCGATCACCGCAGCTCGATGAGCCGCCCGCCGACCTCCCGTCGGCAAGGGGCGCTGCACCGGGGTGAGCGGACCTGCATCGTGACCCTCGCCGACGTCAACCAGCCGTCGCTGGCCTCGGTCCTGCGCGAGCTGATCGAGCGGCGGGTGCTCACGGGCGCCGACATCGTCGATCTCGGTGTCGTCGCGGTCGATTCGTCGATGTCGCACCGTTCCTTCCGGCTCCACGTCGGCGACACCGGGCGGCTGTTCGTCAAGCGAGCCGATCCCGTGGGCAGTCAAGGGCGCGACCTGGCGACGGAAGCGGCGGTCTATCGGCTCGCCGCAACCGACCCGGGTCTCGCCGGTGTGATGCCTCGATGCCATGTCGTCTCTGACGATGACGTGCTCATCGTGCTCGACGACGTCGGCACTCCGACCTTGACCGCGGAGTCGGTCGTGGCCGGATGGAGCGCCCAGGGGCCGTCCGCGGCGCCGTCGCCGCTTGCCAGCTACGGACGGGCCGTGGCCTGCACGCACCGGGTCCGACCGCCGCCGCTCGGCGAGCCGCCCTGGTTCCTGACGGCCTTGGACGAGAGCTGGGGTGGGTACGACTGGCTGCCACCCGCGTGTCGCGATGTGCTCCTCCGATCGGTGTCCTCGCCGGGCCTGCGGCTGGCGTTCGCACGAGCGGCGTCGAAGTGGCGAGCGAGCAGTCTCATCCATGGTGACCTGCGATGGTCGAACGTCCTCGCCGCCTTCGACGCCCGGGATTCGAGGGTGTGGCTCGTCGACTGGGAGCTGGCCTGCCTGGGAGATCCGGCATGGGACGTCGGTTCGGTGATCGGTGATCTGGTGTTGGCCTCGCTGGCCGCGCCCAACGTCGGATCGACGTACGACCCGCTGACGGCAGCCAGTCGGTTCCTCGAGGCATACGAAAGCGAGGCTCCTGCGGGGACCTCCGGCGGGTTCGGCTCGCTGGTCGAGCGAAGCGTGGCATTTGCAGGGATTCGGCTCGTGCAGACGCTCGTCGAATACGGCTACGCCGGGCGGGACGAGGTCGACGCCGTCGAACCGCTGCTGCGACCGTGGATCGATGTGCTCCTCGGCGATGCTGCCGGCATCGGTCGCTGGCTCGTCGCCGCGTCGGCGCCGAGCAGATCGGACGCGGGGTGACCTTGAGCCCGGCGTTTCGTAGCGACGTCCTCGCCGCCGGTCGCCTGGCAGCTTCGGTGCCGGGCGGCGCACCTGGAAGCCCTTCGGAGGACCGGCTCGAGGCACTCGAGCAGCTGCTGTACACCGATTGGTTCGCACACGCCGGCACCTACGGCGCGGACCGCCACGCGGATGAGAGCGGCTGGCCGACCCTCACCGCCCGGCTGCGCGCCGCTCATGCCGCCACCCCCCGGTTGGAGCCCGGATGGACGGCAGTCTCGGCTCGCCCAGACGGTGTCGCCATGGCCATGCGCGCCGGGGAGTACGTCGAGATCACCTCCGGCGATTTCGTCGACGTGGCCCATCCCGGGACACCCCTGCGGATGGGTGCGGCGTTGGCGGTCTCGCGCCGTCGTGACGTGGTCAACGGCGACGGCTGGTGGGTGACGAGCGCCTCGATCGGGCCGGCACCTGAGCGCGACCTCGTGCGCGTCTACTGGAACTGTCCTGTCGTCACCGCGCCGTCGCTGGTGGGATTGGTGACCGAGTTGATGGAAGGTTCGAACGAGCCGTACACGCTGAAGTGCCCGGTGGCTGGTGCCCTGTTCGACCGGGTTGATTCGTGCGTGCTCTACCTCGGTCTCGAAGCGTGGCGGGCGACACAGGCTGGGCTGCGCCACATCCATGATCGGCTCAGCCACCGGCTGCGACCGACGATCCCCCCGCTGACGCTCGCATTGGGACCCGGAGCTGCGCTCGCCGAGGATCCAGGGAACGGACAGAGCTTCGGCCAGAGCCGGGTGCATGCGGTCGCCGACGGCCTGCTGACCGCCGCATCCCGAGGGGTCGTCGACGACGCCGCCGTGCTCGACGTGGTGACCGAGCGGCTGCTGGCGAACGGCATCGACCCCGTGCGGCCGTACCAGGCGATCGACTCGACACCGGAGAGGCTCGCCGCATGGTGAGCGCAGCCGACGACATGCCATCGTCTCGTTTCCTCGACGAGGCCGTGCAGATCGGGCGGTCGCTCGTTGGTGGCGCGATCGAACACGACGGTCGGGCGACCTGGCTGACCGATTCGTACGCGTTCGTGGACGGGCGGTGGCAAGCAACGGTCGCCACCCTCGAAGGCGACCTCGGCGCCGGTACGGCCGGCGTGGGCTGGGTGCTTGCCCGCCTCGCCGAGATCGCCGGCGGGGACCGTGCGCTCGCCCGTGGGGCCGTGGCGGCGTTCCGTCACAGCCTGGCGCGGGTCCCCACCCTCCTGGGCGCCGACCGCCTGGACTGGTACCACGGGGCAAGTGGCGTGGCGTGGGCGGCGATCGACGCTGGGCGGGCCCTCGACGACGCCCAGTTGGTGGCGGCGGGAGAACGTGCTGCGCTGGCCTTCGTGGGCGCCGCGGCCTCGCGGCCGGCCGAGCGTCGCGATTGGTCACTCGTCGGCGGCGAATGCGGAGTGATCGCCGGTCTGCTGGCCTTGGCGCCGCTCGTCGATGGTGACCGAGCGACGGAGGTCGCGGCGCGGGTCGCGGGGGCGGCCGCCGACGCGGTCCCGGACCGGCTGCGCGCGTTCGAACACGACACGAGCGGAGCGGTGCCGACGGGCTTGGCCCGCGGCCTGTCCGGCATCGGCCTGGTGCTCTCGGCCGCCGCCGACGCGGTGGGCGAGGCCGACTTCCGGTCGGCTGCGCTTCGCGGGTTCGTGAGCGAGCGCGCGGTGCTGGAGCCCGGCGTCGGCTGGTTCACCGACGACGCCCACCCGTGGCGCCCCGAGCAGCGCGTGCCGGCATCGTCGTGGTGTCGCGGCGCGGCCGGCATCGGCATCGCCCGCATCGCGGCATCGACCGGCCACCGCGACCTCCCACTTCTCGCCGACGCCACGGCGGCGATCGAGCTCGTCCGCAGCCGATTGGCGGCGGGGCCGGACGCTGATGCGTCGATGTGCCACGGCACCTCCGGCGTCGTCGAACTGCTGCTGCTCGCCGGATCGCTACTCGACGAACCGGCACATACGGCGGCGGCGCGGCGGGTCGGCGCCGCGATGGTGACCGCCGGTCGGTCGGGCGGGCGCTACGGCTGCGGCATCGCTGTGGGAGCGCACAACCCCTCGCTGCTCCACGGGCTCGCGGGAACGGCAGTGGTGCTGGCTCGCCTGCACGATCCAGATGCCATCACCAGCCCGGCCCTTCCGCCCATCCTGTCCGTCCCTCGTCACCAGATGCTTGGAGAGGTGTCAGGAGGCACCGGCGGGATGTAGAGGGTGCTGGCCGGCGTCATCTGTTCGGCGCGCAGGCTGGTGATCGGGACACGAAGCGCACGGGCGACTCCCGTGGGAGCGAACGGCGCCTCGTAGATGGTCACCGGGTGGCTCGGAGGGTACGCGCGTGCCAGCCGATCGACGAGGTTGGGGAACGAGGAGAGGTCGTAGCCGTTCGACTCGTAGGTCCAGTTGCCGAGGGTGCCGACCTGCCACAGGAGCAGGTGCGCCAGCGGATCGATCAGCCGGCGCCGAAAGACGAAGTCGGTGGCTTCGTAGGAATGGCAGCCACCGTCCTCCGGGTCGACGCCAAGGTCGGCGAACAGGCAGTCCTCGGCTGACACGGCCGGAAGCATCCGTGCTGGTAGGCCCGCTGCGCGAGCGCGGCGAACCGATTCGTGGGTGGGATAGGTGCAGACGCCGGGGTGACCGTAGAACGCGGCGACGACGCGCTTTCCGGCCATCACCTCGGCGAGGATGTGCTGCACCATCGCCTCATAGGTGTGGGTGCGTTCGAGGCCCTCGCCGTAGTACATCGTGAGCGTCTCGGCGACCGGGTTGATCGCCTTGATCGCGTCTTCCTGGGTCGGATCCCCGATGACGTGGAGCAGCACCTCGGCTCCTGCCATCGCGGCAAGGGATTCGACCGTCAGCTGGGTGATGGCTCGGATGCCGGTGCCGGCGACCGTGAGCGAACCGCCGGGCGGCACGGCGATCCCAAGCGCTTCGATGAGCCGGACGGCAGCCTGCGCCACCGAGGTGAGTTCCTCGTCGCGTTCCATCCTGCTCCCGTCGATCCGAGGTCTCGACGTGTACCACTCACCACGATCGCGACGGCGATGTCAAGCGCCTCGTGGTGGATCCGCCAGCGCGGGTCAGATCTGTACGACGGACACCTGCGTCCGCGTCTCGCCGATCGACGCCAGCTCGAGCGGGAAGGACTGCGTGGTGAGGAAGTCACCGGATGACATCTTGCCGTCCCGGTCGACGTCAGCGTGTGCGAAGACCGTGAGCCGGCTCGACGGCGCGATGGCCTCCTCGTCGAGCTCCAACTCCACGGTGACCAACCAAGACGAGCCACTGCCGACCACTTCGGCGGTGGCGGCCCCGACGAGTGGTGCCTCCGTGTCGGCCAGCGCCGTGTCACTCACCTGCACGAGCACCGGTGTTCCTGGCGGTGGCCGCGGCGACGAAGGGCAGATCACCTCGACAATGACGACCATGGGCGCAACGTTACCGCGACGCTTCGACCCGGCTGCGGGGCAGGGCTCGGCCGGAGACGGGTCGTCAAGCCGCGATCGACGTCGCTCGACTTCGACGGCGCGGCAGCGGGTAAGCAAGGGCGGATGGCACTCACGGTCGCGGTGACGGGCCCCACCGGGGAGATCGGGCAGTCGGCGGTCGACGCGCTCGAGCGCGAGCCGGAGGTCGAGCGCATCCTGGGGATGGCCCGCAAGCCGTTCGACGCCAGCGCGGCCGGGTGGACCAAGACGGAGTACCGCCAGGGCGACATCCTCGACAAGGACGCCGTCGACCGCCTGGTGACCGAGGCCGACGTGGTGGTCCACCTCGCCTTCTTGATCATGGGGTCGCGGGAGGAAAGCCGGCGGATCAACCTCGAAGGCACCCGCAACGTGTTCGAGGCGTCCACCTGGTCGCCGAAGACCAAGCGGCTCGTCTACACGTCGTCGGTCGCGGCCTACGGGTACCACGACGCCAACCCCCTCCCGCTCACCGAGGACGTCCCCACGCGCGGATCGCCCGAGCACTACTACTCCGAACAGAAGGCCGAATGCGAGGCGGTGCTCGCCGAGGTGACCGACGGGTCGGACCTCGAGGTGTACGTGCTGCGGCCATGCGTCGTGGCTGGGCCCCGCGCCACGATGCTCGCCGATTCGATGCCGTGGGAGCAGCTCGCCGACCTGCTGCCCGGTGCGTTCCGTCCAGCCGCCTCGGTGATCGGCGCCGTGAAGGTGATCCCCGACCCGGGTGTGCCGATGCAGCTCGTCCACCACGACGACGTGGCCTCTGCCATCGCGGCCGCCGCGGTGGGCCGTGGCCCGGCGGGCGCCTACAACCTGGCCGGCGCCGGCGAGGTCAGCCTGTCGGAGGTGGCCGCGGCGTTCGGCGGCCGCGGCGTACCGGTGCCCCTGGGGGTCGCACGAGTGGCCTCGGCGGCCATCGCCCGCCTCCCGGGCCTGCCGGCGATGACCGAGTGGATCCACACCTCGCGGACGTCCGTCGTGATGGACACGACCCAGGCACGACGCCATCTCGGCTGGACGCCCCACTTCACGAGCCGCGAGACGCTCGACGCCCTCTCCGCCGAGTACCGCCGCCGGTCCGAGCACGGCGCCTAGCTAGGGGTCGGCTGATCCGGCCAGAACGAGAAGAGCCGCCGGCCGAAGCCGACGGCTCTCCTTGCAATCAGACCGGGAAGGTCAGATCACGCGAACGTTCTGGGCTTCTTCGCCCTTCCGGCCCGGAGCCACGTCGAACTCGACGTTCTGGCCCTCGTCGAGCGACTTGTAACCGTCGCCCTGGATGTTGGAGAAGTGCACGAACACGTCGTCCGCGCCTTCACGGGAGATGAAGCCGAAGCCCTTCTCAGCGTTGAAGAACTTCACAGTGCCTGTAGCCATTTGATTATCCGTTTCAAAACGGGGCACCCCAGGTTCGGGATGCCCTCGCCGACAAGCGTACAGAAAGAATCGAGGGTGCACAGGTTTTCGTGTCGGTCCGCCTCGTTCGGCCTGGTTGCACCGGGTTTCTTCGGGCGTTGGATGCGGTGCCCGATGCGGTGGGTCGCGGGGAAGTAGAACGTTGCCGCTGAGCGCCACCGGGCGTCGCAGTCGGGGAGCAGGCATGCGGTTCGGGTCCGATCAGACGATGGTGCGGCGTATCGCGACGGCGGTGGCGGTGCTGTTCGCGCTCACGCTGGCAGGGTGCTCGTCGGCATCCTCCGACGGTGGTTCGACGACCACGTCGGCATCCCGCCAGGCAACGGCGAAGGCGCCAGGTGCCGCCAAGATCGGCACCTATGCCGTCGGGGCCCACAGCGAGGTGTGGGTCGACAAGACGCGCGCCACCAACGCAAATGGCAAGGAGCCTGCCAAGCCCGACCGCACGCTTCCCGCCCTGGTCCTCTACCCGGCGAAGGGGGCAGGATCGTCCACCGCCCAGGTCGACGATGCTCCGCCCGCCAAGGGTCCGTTCCCGCTCGTCGTGTTCTCCCACGGCGTGACGTCGCAGGGACCCGAGTATGCGCAGTCGTTGCGGGTCATCGCCTCGGCCGGGTACGTGGTCGTGGCACCGACCTATCCACTGTCGAACCGCAACACCCCGGGCGGTGCCGTCGTCACCGACATGCCGAACCAGGCCAAGGGGGACATCCCGTTCGTGATCGACCAGGCCCTCGCCGCGAACGACGCCGACGGCTACCTGCACGGCCTGATCGACCCCGACGAGATCGGCCTGGCCGGCCACTCGCTGGGCGCGGTGACCTCGATCACCGCGGGATACGACCCGTGCTGCGCCGAGAAGCGGGCGAAGGCGGTGGCCGAGTGGTCGGGCGTGCTGGTGCCGCTCACCCGGCCGTTCCACGTCGCCAAGGCCGCCGAGCACCTGCCGTTGCTGATCGTCCACGGGACCGACGACGGCACGGTCCCCTACGTCTCGGCCGCCGGCGTCTACCGCGCCGTGGGCACGCCCAAGGTCGAGGTGTCCCTCCCGGGCCAGGGCCACGTGCCGGCCTTCGTCGTGGGTGAGGGCAGCCCCGCCGGCAAGGTCGTCCTCGACACGACGGTGGCCTTCTTCGACTCCGAGCTGAAGGGTGACGACACCGGACTCGACCGCCTGAAGCAGGTCGTCGACGCCGCCGGCCCGAAGGTCGCCACCCTGCAGGAAGATCTCGGCTGAGCCAGCAGCGGCACGGGCCCGGACCGGGGTGAGGGCGATCGGGCCGTCGTCAGAGGGCGTGGTCGGCGAACTGGGCGAGGGCCTTGTCGATGATGTGGTCGTGGCCGTACCGGGCGACCGGTCCGGCGAGCCGGTCGAGGCGCCGCAGGAACGCGCTGGCCGCGCGCACCTCGGCCACGAGCGTCAGGTCGGTGCCGCCGTCGGCCGGTGCCAGCTCGATGCGGGCCGTGCCGGCGATGTCACCGTCGATCGTGGCGGCGACCGAACGGGCCGGGACGACATCGTGGAGGAGCAGCTCGAACGACACCTGGTACGGCAGCGGTGGCCGAACCGTGCAGGTCCAGCGCTCGCCCTCGGCCAGCCCGCCGGCGTCGAAGCGACGCAGCCACGGCCACCACGACCGGTACTGCGGGAGTCGCTCGATCGCAGCCCAGATCTCCTCGGGCGCGGCGTCGTAGTGGGTCCGGCGCTCCGAATGGATCGTGTCGGCGTCCCGCTCGGCCATCGGGGTTTTCTAACGCCCGGCGGGAGCCGGGGCGGGTTCAGGCTTCGATGGTGATGGCGTACTCGGGGCAGTTGTCGGCGGCGAGGGTGGCGAGGGCTTCCTGGTCTGCGGGGACATCGCCCGACACGAGGAGGACCGCGTAGCCCTCGTCGTCCGCGTCGAACAGGTCCGGAGCGAGGGCGTAGCAGCGGCCGTGGCCCTGGCACTTCTCGTTGTCGAGCTTGATGCGCATCAGGCGTCAACCGTACGCAGGATGCGGACGGGAAGCTCGCGGGGACCTCGCACCTGGCCGGTCGACCAGCGGACCGATGACGGGTCGTCGGATGCCAGCTCGAACTCGGGGATGCGCTTCATCCACTCGTCGACGGCGACCGTGAGCTCCATGCGGGCCAGGTTGGAACCGATGCAGCGATGGATCCCGAGGCCGAACGCCACGTGGCGGTTGCGCTGGCGGTCGATCACGAACTCGTCGGCCCGTTCGAAGGCCTCGGGGTCGCGGTTGGCCGCGGGGAACGGCAGGAGCACCCAGTCGCGTGCTGCCACCGGGCAGCCGCCGATCTCGGTGTCGGTGGCGGCGATGCGAGCCATGGTGACCGGGGCATAGAAGCGGAGGAACTCCTCGATGGCGAACGGCAGGACGGCGGGGTCGTCCTGCAGCCGCTGGCGATCCTCGGGGTGCTGAGCCAGGTGCCAGAGGCTGGCGCCGATGGCCGACCAGGTGGTGTCGATGCCGGCGATGATCAGCAGGGCGATGGTGCCGAAGATGTGCTCGTTGGTGAGCTTCTCCCCATCCATCTCGGCCTCGAGGAGGAACCCGATCAGGTCGTCCTTGGGCGGATCGAGGCGTCGCTGTTCGATCTTGCCGGTCAGGTAGTGGAGCAGCGTCTGCTCCGGGTCGAGCGTGCCGGTGTACTCGCCCGGCTTCTCGATGATCCGGTGGATGAACATGCGGAACTGGTCGCCGTCCTCCTTGGGCAGCCCAAGCATGTCGGCGATCACGCGCACCGGGATGTGCTGGGCGTAGGCCCGGGCGGCGTCGACCTCGTCGGCACCATCGGCGAGGAGCTCGTCGAGCAGGTCCCGGCAGCTGATCCGGGCGCCCTCCTCGAGGGCCTCGATGGCCCGAGGCGAGAAGGCGGGGAGCAGGAGGCGGCGCGAACCGGCGTGGAACGGGGGATCGGCGGTGATCGGCGGGGCGTAGCCGCGCGGTGCGATGCCCTCGGGCTTGAACACGTTGACGATCACGCCTTCGGAGCTGAAGTGCTCGGTGTCGCGCGCGATGGCGGCCACGTCGTCGTGGCGGGTGGGCCGCCACTCGCCGCCGTGGGCATCGGAGTGCGCCACCGGACAACGGACGCGGAGGTCGTCCCACACGGCCGGCGCGTCGGCGGCGTAGTCCTCCTTGGTGTGGTCGAACTCGGTGGCCCAATCACGGGCCGGCGGACTCTGGAGGTCGGTCATCGGTACTGCTCCCCTGGATCCGGCGGGCGTCGCCGACCCCTCGATAATACCCGTTATCGGCTGCCGGAGGCCCGTTCCGAGCCTTTTGTGACCCATGACCGCCGAGTCCAAGCCCCGATCGAGCGCTCGCTACGGTGGGTGACGTTCGTCGACGACCAGGAGCACCGGTGGAACCCCGAATTCGCAAGGCGATCCCCCTCGCGGTCCTCTTGGCCGCCTCGAGCCTGGTGGGCTGCGGTTCGAGCGGTTCGGGCGATGGGGGTGCGGCTGCCACGGCGACGTCGTCGACGGGCGGTGGCTCCGGCGCGGCTTCCACCACCACGCTCCGTCCGGCCAAGCTCGCTGACACCCCGGGCTCGGAGGTCGAGCTCCCGGACCTGGCCGTGGGGGCGAGCTCGGCCAACGTGGGCTCGATCACCTTCACACGAGCTGCCGACTGCCGGGCCGCGGGCACCTTGACCGGTCCCCATGGGGGCGTGATCGATTCCGTTGGTCGGCGGTATCACGCGGAGGACGGCATCCACCCCTGGACCGAGTTCCACTTCGCCGCCGGTGTCTGGTCCTTCATCGTCTCCGATCCGGGCTCGGAGAGCCACGGCGACGCCAGCGCGTACCCCGCTCCGACGCCCAAGACGGGGTTCGTCGCGGCGCCGCTGGACAAGGTTGCGAACGGCCTCACGGCGGACGGGCGCGGCGGCCACGTCACCGGTTCGCTCCGCGACGGCGGCGAGCAATCCACGCTCGACGTGACCTTCACCTGCCCGTGAGCGTGCAGCCGCCCGCCGACGGCCGATCGATGCGGGAGCGGATGTTGGCGGGGGAGTGGTACCTGGCCGACGACCCCGAACTGATCGCCATGGCGCAGCGCCGCCATGACCTGTGCGTGCTGCTGAACGCCGTCGATGCCAGGCCGCACCTGGTGGCATCGACGTTGGGCGAGCTGCTCGGGTCCTTCGGGGCCGGCGCGGTCGTCCGGCCGCCGTTCCAGTGCGACTACGGGACCCACATCTCGATCGGTGACGGTGCCTTCGTGAACTTCGGGGCCGTGTTCCTCGACTGCGCCCCGATCTCGATCGGCGCCGCGACGCAGTTCGGTCCCAACGCGCAGCTCCTCACGCCCGACCACCCGAGGGACGCGGCCAAGCGACGCGAGGGGTGGGAGGCGGCGCATCCGATCACGATCGGAGAGAACGCGTGGATCGGTGGCGGCGCGATCGTCTGCGGAGGCGTCACGATCGGCGACGACGCCATCGTGGGTGCGGGCGCGGTCGTCACGCGCGACGTCGCTGCGGGGACCACGGTGGTCGGATCACCGGCCCGGCCGGTGCCGTCCAAGACCTGACGGACCGTCAGTTCCAGGGACCCCGAGCGTGCTTCACTGGACGGGCCAGCGATCCGAGGGGGACCCATGACGCAGACCGAGCCGAGCGACGCCAACGCCACCGCCACCGAGGTGGTCACCTGGGGTCAGATCGACGGCACCGACATCACCTTCCCGATGGAGGTCGCCGACTTCGACGCGGCCACGCTCTTGTTCTCGGTGCCGGCCGACGCCGCCGCCGCGCTGCTCCCGGGCGAGGCGTTCCAGATCGTGGAGGTGGCCGACGGCGTGGCCCAGCTCGTCGTCGCGCTGTGCGACTACCACCAGAACCCGTGGGGTGACTACCTCGAGATCAACCTCGGGTTCCTCGCCCGCCCGGCTGGTGGCTCGTCCGACGTGATCGGTTCCTTCGTCTACCGGATGCCGGTCGACCAGGCGTTCACCTGCAAGGCCGGCAACGAGGTGATGGGGTTCCCGAAGACGGTGGAATCGTTGGCCGTGACGCGCAGCGGTGAGGGCGTGCGGTTCACCATGGCGGTCGACGGCGCGCCGGAGCTCGCCATCGCGTTCCCCGAGGTCGAGGCGACGGGCGACGTGGCGCGGGTCGAGACCGGGAGCTACTCGTACCTGGACGGCGTGCCCCACGAGACGCCGCTGGCCATGGACATGGGGACTGGGATCATCGACCCGGCCGACGTGATCATCGAGCTCGGCTCGGGTGTGGTGGCCGACGAGCTGCGCTCCCTCGGCCTGCCCAAGGCTCCCGACTTCGCCTCCTGGGGCACCGGCCTCACCGCAACCTTCCAGCTCGGCCACCCGCTCCCCTGACTGCCGCCGGGCGCACCCTCACGGGTGAGCCGGCTCATGCAGTGGGTGGGCGCCGGCGTCGCATGGCCCATGCCGCGACGCCGACGAGGGCGACGGCGAGCCCGACCCCGGCGACGAGCGGTGCCGAGCTCGACGAGGACGAGGCCTGCGTCTCCGGGGTCGACGTCGAGCCCGAGGGCGGGTCGGCCGTCGACGATGTGGGGGCGGTCGTGGTGGTCGGTGGCGGGTCCTGGTCGGCGGTGGCCGGGGGGATGAGGCCGACGTCGGGAGCGGTGGTGGCGGGCGGGGTCGTCGTCGTGGTGGCGTAGGCGGCGGCTGCGGCACGCAGGCGGGCCTCGAGGTGATCCGCGGCGAGCGTCCGGATGAAGGTGGTCCGCTCCCGCTCGACGTCGGTGACCTGCTGGGCCACCAGGGAGGCCATGAGCTCGGCGCCCCGGCTGTTGAGATGGAGACCATCGCCGGCGACGCCATCGGGATGGGCGTTGGCCACGGCGTTCCAGTCGGCGATGTGCAGGTTGCGCCGGTGGTCGGCCTCGGACCGGAGGAACCGGTTGACGTCCGCGTAGTACGGGCGGACCTCGTGGAGTGTGAGCCAGACCACGCGGGGCACGTGGCCGAGCTGGTCGAGGATGCGGTCTGCTGCGGGCTGGTACACGGCCGGAGAGGCGCCATCGTTGTGGGCGAGGAGGATGACCACGACGTCCCAGTCGGCACCGCGCCGGGCGACGATGTCGGCGCCTTGTCCCGTCGTGCGGTTGACGACCGCGTCGACGGTGACCTCGCGCCCGGGCAGGTCCGGCCCGTAGCGCCCGGCGGCTCCGGCCATCACCGAGTCGCCGAGGACGAGGACCTTGGTGGGGTGCTGGGGCGGGAACGCAGGCGCGGCGACTGTCAGTCGCGACGCCTGCGCCGGGAGGGCCAGCCCGAGGGCGGCGACCACGAGCGTGGCGGCGACGGCCGCCAGGCGGCGGGCGGTGCCCGCGGCCGAAGGTGCCCTCACGCGCCCGTCCACGCGTCGACTCGCTCGCGCAGGACCGGCAGGCTCACGGTGGCGGCGCCGAGGACGACATCGTGGAAGCCCGGGAGGCTGAACGCGGTGCCGAGGCGCTCCTCGGCCGCAGCGCGCAGGCGGAGGATCTCGCGCTGACCCGTCTTGTAGGCGAGGGCCTGACCGGGCATGCCGATGTAGCGGTCGATCTCGGTGACGATCTCGTCCTTGTTGACCGGCGCGTGCTCGACCATGAAGTCGATGGCCTGCTGGCGGCTCCAGCCCATGGCGTGCAGGCCGGTGTCGACCACGAGGCGGCACGCGCGCCACGAATCGCTGGCGAGCATGCCCAGGCGGTCGACGTCGGTCCGGTAGAGGTTCATCTCATCGGCCAGGCGCTCGGTGTAGAGCGCCCACCCCTCGACGAACGCGGTGTGGCCCCAGGAGAGGCGGCGGAACGCCGGCAGGTCGGTCCGCTCGGCCGCGATGGCGAGCTGGAGGTGGTGGCCCGGGATCGCCTCGTGGAACGCGATCGATGCCGTCTCGGCCCGGCCCTTTGTGGTGGGCTCGTGCAGGTTGACGTGGTACTCACCGGGGCGGCTGCCGTCTGGCGACGGAGGTGTGTAGTACGCCGCCGGCGCGCTGGGTGCGAGGTAGTCGGGGATCGGCGTGAGGTTGCACGGTGCCTGGGGGAGGATCCCGAACCAGTCGCCCATGGCCGCGGTGGCCTCGTCGAGGCACTGGCGGGCGTGGTCGAGGATCTGTTGGCCGTCCTCGTAGCGGAGGTCGGCGTCGACGAGCAGGTGTTCGAAGATCTCGCCGAGGTCGTCCGTGCCGAACGCCCGGCGGCCGAGGACCCGGTACTGGGCCGGCAGGAGGTCGGTGACCTCGTCGAGTCCGATCTGGTGGAGCTCTTCGGCGGTGAGGTCGAGCCCGGTGTGCATGCGGATGAGCGTGCGGTAGAGCTCGGGCCCGTCGGCGATCCAGTGCAGGCCGGCTCGGTCGTCGGGCCGGGCCACCGGGAGGAGCTCGTCGGCAAGGACGGTCCGGTAGCGCTCGAACGCCGGGCGCAGGTGCTCGGTGACGGCGGCGCGCAGCTCGGCGCGCCACGCCTCCTCGCCGTCCCAGTCGGCTGGTCCGGCCAGGTTGGCGAACGGGTCGGACTCGAGGGGTGAGGCCAGGTAGCCGTCGACCTGTTGCAGCGATCGCTCGATGCAGATGCGCGCAGGGGTCCGCCCGGCGGCGAGCCCGGCCCGGTAGCGGTCGGCGGCCTGGCCGAGCATGGCGCCGAGCGACGAGACACGGGTGACCGCCATGGCGGCATGCGCCGGTTCGGGCGCCCGCAGCTGGCCGGCCATGGTCAACAGGTCGGCGTGGATCCCCTGCATCTGATCCGACGCCAGCTCGATCAGCCGGGCGTCGATGCCGGTGACGTTGTCGGCCAGCTCGTCGGCGAGCAGTCGGTGGGTCACCCGGTCGGTCTCGTCCAGGGTCGAGGGGTCGATGGCGTGGGCCTCGGCCAACATCGCCGACCAGGTGTCGCGCTGGCGGGCATCGGCGGCGGCGGACAGGTCGTCGACGCGATCGTCGTAGCGGTGATCGCCGAGGAAGGTGGCGAACAAGGGGCTGGCCTCGAGGCGGGCCTCCCAGTACCGATCGGCGAGGTCGCGCAGGGCGGGGGACGGGGACATGGGTTCCATGGTGGCAGAAGGCGCTGGGACTGCCCGGCGTGTGCGGTCAGTTGTGGATGCCGCGGAGGCCGGTCCACGCCAGGCGGGCGACCTGGTGGGCGAAGGCGTCGGCGTCGCTCCCGTCGCCGAGTCCGAGGCGCAGCCAGTGACGGCTCGTGGACTCGGCGATGCCCACGACTCCGAGGGCCAGCACCCGGCGGGCGTCGTCGTTCAGGCCCTCGATCTCGATCAACGAGGCCACGCGGTCGGCGACCATCGCCTCCACCCGGGCCACCGCGGTGGCGAGGTCGGGGTCGGCCCGGTTGCGGTCGGCGAACAGGACCCGGAACGCCGCGCCCTGGCCGATCGACCAGCGGAAGTAGGCGCGGAACCCGGCCTCGACCTGCTGGCGTGGACCGTCGGCCTCGGCGACGGCCTGCACGATCGCTTCCTCGAGGCGGGCCCCCATCTCGTCGACCAGCTCGTTGTAGAGCGCGTCCTTCGACGCGAAGTGCTGGTAGAGCACCGGCTTGGTGACGCCGGCGGCCTCGGCCACGTCGTTCATGGAGGTGCCGTGGAACCCGTTGGCCGCGAACGTCTCGAGGGCGACGTCGAGCAGCTGTCGACGCCGCTCAGGCGCCGGGAGGCGTGTCGTGGTGGTCCGGTCGGCAGCGCTGCTCATGGTGGTGCGCCAAGGCTACGACCGCGCCGGTGTCCGGCGTGCCACCGGTCGGGTCAGGACCAGCCGTCCTCGCA
This sequence comes from Acidimicrobiales bacterium, assembly GCA_025463365.1. Classification (GTDB taxonomy): domain Bacteria; phylum Actinomycetota; class Acidimicrobiia; order Acidimicrobiales; family Iamiaceae; genus Aquihabitans. The sequence continues at coordinate 29,078 of JAOBWM010000087.1, read as the reverse complement.
GGCGTCGTGGACCGCCTTGGCGCCGATCCGGTCCTGGAGCCACTGGGTGATCGCCGAGCCGGCCTTCGGGACGACCGAGTCGTGGGTCGCGCCATCGACCCGAAGGAGGCCGGTGACCTGGCCCACCTTGCAGAGCCGGTCGTACAGCGCGTGGACCCGGGCCGGGATCACCTCGGGGTCGGCAGTGCCGTAGATCACGAGCAGCGGTGCGTCCACCGCCACCTTGCCGGTGTCGCTCGCTCGCACGAGCGTGCGGATGGGCTCGGTCGTCAGCGGGTCGTGGGCGTAGAAGGTGGCGGCCGGGATGCCCACGAACGCGTTGACCACGTCGTTCAGGCAGCCGGTGTCGACGACCCCCTCGGCCTTGCGCACCAGCGGCCCGACGAAATCGTGGGGATCGACCTCCGGGTGGTCGGCCGCCGCGCCGTACAGGGCCATGACCCCGACCATCCGGGGCACCACCTGGTCCGATGGCCCGTAGGTCTCGGTGAGCATCGCGGCGGGAGCGACGGCGACGGTGCCGAGCAGGTGGAGCTCGGGGGCGTAGGCCTGGCCGAGCTGGTTGGTCCACAGCGCGGAGTGGCCGCCCTGGGAGTGGCCGACCGCGACCCAGTCCTTGCCGGCGTGGGCCTCAGCGATGGTGCGAGCGGCCCGGACGGAGTCGATCACCGCGTGGGCCTCGGCGGGACCGTCGAGGTAGGAGTGCCGCTCACCGATCGGGCCGAGGCCGATGTAGTCGGTGGCGACGCGGACTCCCTCGATGCCGAACCCGGGCGCCTGCTCCTGGTGCCGGCTCGGCGCGCAGATCGACGTGAGGCCGGTCGTGCCGTGGGCCCAGGCGACGACGGGCCAGCCGCCCTTCGGTGCGTCGCCGGTGGGGAAGGTGACGGTGCCGGTGACGGCCCGGTCTCGGCCGGTCGCGTCGCGCGAGTGGTACATCAGCCGGTACGACGAGGTGCCGGCGTCGCCGCCCTTGACGGCCTCGAGCCGGATGATCTCGCCCGGAGGACCCTTGGGGAGGGGGTCGGGCACCCGGTAGAACGCGTCACCGGCCGGGTCGCTCGGATCCGGCGCTGCGTGCGGTGGCTCGAAGGTGGTGGTGGTGGTGGTCGACGCCCTGGCGGCGTCGGGCTTCGGCGCGGCGCCGCCGTCCGAGCTGCTCGTACAGCTCGCGACGGCGGTCACCAGGAGCAGTGAGGCGACGACCCGGAGGCGCCTGCCGCGGAGCCGCTCCCGCCGGCTGGACACGTCAGTCGTGGGTGTGGACGATGACGGAGCGAGCCACGGTCCCGGCCTGCATGTCGGCGAAGGCCTCGTTGATGTGGTCGACATCGATCTCCTTGGAGATCAGCTCCTTGAGCTTGAGCTCGCCGGAGCGCCACAGGTCGAGCAGCTTCGGCACGTCCGCGTTGACGTCGGACGAGCCGTACCAGCAGCCCTTGATGGTCTTGGCCAGGTACAAGAAGGTGAACGCGGCGTTGAGGTTCATCATCACGTCGAGGCGGGGCACGCCCACGAGGACGACCTCGCCGCCGGGCCGGGCCATGTTGATGGCCTGCTCGATGGTGGGACCGAGACCGATGACCTCGAAGGTGACGTCCGCGCCGCGGCCCTCCGAGGCCGCCATCACCCCGGCCACCGGGTCGCCGTCGCCGGCGTTCACGGTGTGGGTGGCGCCGAACTCCTTGGCCATCTCCAGCTTCGAGGGGAGCATGTCGACGGCGATGATCGTGGTGGCACCGGCGATCCGGGCGCCCTGGATCACGTTGAGGCCCACGCCGCCGCAGCCGATCACCGCGACCGTGCCCCCGGGCCGGATGTTCGCGGTGTTGAGGGCGGCGCCGACACCGGTGAGGACGCCGCAGCCGATGAGCGCGGCGATGTCGAGCGGCACGTCGTCGGGGATCTTCACGACGGAGATCTCCGGGACGATGGCGTAGGGGCCGTACGTGCCGAGGCACGCCATCTGGTGGAGCGGCGCACCGTTGGAGGTGAGGCGGGTGGTGCCGTCGAGCAGGCCGCCGGCGGCCTGGGCCCGCGACTTCTCGCAGAGGAAGGGCTGGCCGTTGGTGCACGTGTAGCACTCGCCGCACGCCGGGACGAAGGACAACACGACGTGGTCGCCGACGGCGACCTTGGTGACGCCGTCGCCGATCTCCTCGACGATCCCCGCCCCCTCGTGCCCGAGGACGATCGGCGTCGGCAGCGGGATGGTGCCGTTCTGGACCGACAGGTCGGAGTGGCAGACACCCGAGGCCACCACCTTGACCCGGACCTCGCCGGGTCCGGGCGGGGCGATCTCGATGTCGTCGCGCGTTTCGAGTGGCGTGTCGACGCCGGGCAGGACAGCAGCCTTCATGCGGGTTCCCCTTGGGTTCAGCCGGTCCCGGGGGGCGGGCCGGCGGTGCGTTTCGGCCGGCCGACCATACCTTGACCGCGCGGTCAAGTGTGCGGGAAGGGACCTGGACCGATGGTCAGCGCCGAGCGGCCGCGTCCGAGAGGAAGGCGAGCAGGAGCTTCGTGAACTCGGTCGGGTGGTCGTCGTACGCGGCATGGCCGGCTCCGGCGATGACCTCCTGCTGCGCACCTGGGAGCTGATCGGCGAGGACCTGCATCTGGTTCCGCGGGCGGACGTCGTCCTTCTCCCCCCACACGATCAGCGTCGGGACGCGATGGGCGCCAGCCGGCCGGCGGAACGTCTCGGTGCCGACCGGGGCGATGGGCACGAAGCCGGCCGGTGGCGGGTCGGGGTCGGTGGCCAGGTACGGGAGGCTGAACTTCCCCGATGCCGAGGGCGACACGATCACCACCTGGTCGGCCCCGCCGAGCTGCTCGGCCATCGCCCCGATGAACGCGGCGTCGGCATCGGGATCGTCGTTGCCGCCCTCGGGCATGGGTGTCTCGCCGTAGCCGGGCAGATCGATCGCCACGGCCCGGTACCCCGCGGCCGCGACATCGTCGAGGATCCCGCGGTCGTCCCAGATGCGCGACGTGTACGACCCGCCGTGCAGGAACAGCACGACGAGCTTGGCCTTGGCCTCGGTCGGTCCCCGGACGATGGCGTGGACGGCGAGCCCGTCGACGTCGAGGGTCCTGGCGCCCTCGGCCGGCGCCCGATCCTTGGCGCACCCCGTTGCCATCACGCCCACGACGCCGACGACGCCGACCACGGCGAGCGCCGCGATGGCGGCGACCGGGGTGCGGCGCCGTGTTCGGTCGGCGCGTGGTCGCGCCCTGCTCGTGTGCCGTCGCCCCATGCCTGCCCCGCTTCCGACCCGGGCGCGATCGCCTCCGGGCCCCTGGTGCTACCAGAAGGCAAGGCCGAACGGACAGCGGTCACGGGTGTGGCCACCAGGGTCCGCGGTGCGCAGGTGGCAGCATGGCGGGGTGACGGGTCCGGGAGGGGAACCGACGGTGGCGCGCTCGTTCCGGTTGTTCGGTGGCGTCGCCGCGACGGTCGACGGCGTCGAGGTGGACCTCGTGGGTCCCAAGCCTCGCCTCGTCTTGGCGGTGCTCCTCTTGGAGCCGGGGCGGACCGTGTCGGTGGACCGGATCGTGGAGGCCGTGTGGGGTGAGCGGGCGCCGGCTCAGGTCGCGAGCAGCCTGCGGGGCTACCTGTCGCGCCTGCGGCGAGCGTTGGAGCCGGGCGGCGCGCCGGTGGACGACGGGGCCAGCGCCATCGCGTGGCGCGACGGCGGCTACGTGCTGCGGGCCTCGCGAACCGACGTCGACGTCTTCGCGTTCGAGGATGCCGTGGCCGACGCCGGCGCACGGCTCCGCGCGGGCGGCGCGGCCGAAGCCCGGGGCGGGTTCGAAGCCGCGCTCGCGCTGTGGGACGGCGGACCGCTCGGGCGCTGGGCCGAGGAGCTCCCGGTCGAGGATCTGGTCGCACGATTGACGGCCCGCCGAGGCGAGGCGTTGGCCGGCTGGTTCGATGCTCGCCTCGCCTTGGGGGAGCACGAGGCCGTCATCGCCGACGTCGCCGGGGCGATCGCGGAGGATCCGCTGCGCGAGGGGTTGCGGGCCCGCCATGCGTTGGCCCTGTACCGCTCGGGCCGCCAGGTCGAGGCGTTGCGTGCGATCGACGATGCCCGGCGAACGCTCGTGGAGGAGGTCGGCGTGGAGCCCGGCCCCGAGCTGCGGGAACTCGAGGCTGCGATCCTCGCTCACGACGACTCGCTCGCCGTGCCCGCTTCGCGGCTGGCATCGGAGCCCGTCTCCACGCCCGACGGCACGCTGGGCACCCTCGACCGGCTCCTCGGTCGGGAGGCCGAGCTGGCCGTGCTCGACGCGGCGGCGACCGCGGCGTTCGCGGGTCGCGGGCGGGCCGTGGTCGTGAACGGCGAGCCGGGCATCGGCAAGACCGCCCTCGTGCGCCGTTTCGCCGACCTCGCCGCCGCGGCCGGGGCGGCGGTGGCCTGGGCGCGTTGCCCGGAGTCGGCCACCGACGCGCCGTTCCGCCCGTTGCGGGCCATCGCTGATCAACTCGAAGCGGCGGGCACGGGGGTCGCTCTGGCCGCCGCGTTCGAGGCAGGCCAGGCCGAAGATGACCCTTCGGTCGGTCGCCTGCGCGGCCAGCGGGTGGCCCTCGAAGCGTTGGCGGCCACCCGTCGACCGTGCCTCCTCGTGATCGACGACGCCCAATGGGCCGATGCCGCATCACTCGCCCTCTTGGAGCTCATGGCGGGTGACCTGGTCGGCCTGCCGATCCTCCTCGTCCTCGCGATCCGGCGGTCAGGCGCGTCCGACCCCACGCCGCTCGTGGACTGCCTGGCCGAGCTGGCGCGGGTCCCCGGCTGGCAGTCGATCGAGCTGCGCGGGCTCGGCGCGGGCGCCCTCGAGGAGTGGATGGCGGCACGGACCGGCCGGGTGGCGAGCGCGTCCATGGCCGAATTCGTGCACGAGCGCACCGGGGGCAACCCGTTCTTCGTTCAGGAGCTGGTGGCCCTGCTCGAGAGCGAGGGGCGCCTCGACGAGCCCGACGTCGCCCGCATCGGGTCGATGGTGCCCGTCGCCGTGCAGGACGTGGTGCGTCGCCGCTCGTCCCGGCTCCCCGCAACCTCCCAGCCGGTGCTGAGCGCGGCGGCGGTCGTCGGCCGTCGCTTCGATCTCGACGTGCTGGCGGCGGTGGTCGACTCGCCATCCGACGACGTCCTCGACCGCTTGGCGCCGGCGATGGCTGCGGGCCTCCTCGACGTCGACGGCGCCCGACCGGGGCGGTTCGCGTTCTCTCATGCCCTGGTGGCGGAGGCCCTCGCGGCCGAGCAGAGCCCCGTGCGGCGTGCTCGCCTGCATGCGGCGGCGGCCCAGGCGCTCGAACGGTTGCGGGCGGGCAACCTCGAGCCGTTCCTCGGCGAGCTGGCGTTCCACGCGTTCGAGGGCGCGGCGGCCGGGACGGCGGCATCCGCGGTCGACCACGGGGAGGCGGCGGCGCGGGTGGCGATGGATGCGTCGGGCTTTGCTGATGCCGTCTCCCATCTCGAGCACGCGCTCACCGCGTTGGACCTGTCGGCGCCCGGCGACCTGGCTCGCCGCCAACGCCTGCTGTTCCGCCTGGGCCTGGCGCGAGGCCGCGACGGCGACATGTTCGGATCCCGGGCTGCGCTCGTGGAGGCGGCCGGGGTGGCTGAGCGCCTCGGCGACGTCGCGCAGATGGTGGCGGCGCTGTCCCACGTCAGCGCGGATGACCTCTGGTCCACGATCGACTGGGGTCAGGTGGACGAGCGGGCCACCGGGCTGATCGAGCGGACGCTCGCCCTGCTTCCCGAGGGTGACAGTGTCGAACGGGCCTCGCTGCTCGCGGCCAACGACGCGCAGCGCTACAACGTCCGTTCCGCGCAGCGCCACGACGTCGATCCGTCACCGGGTTCGAGCCCGTCGGCCGAGGCGGTCGAGATGGCGGGGCGGCTCGGTGACCCACTGGTGCTCACCCGCGTCCTCGTCCAGCGGTACTGGTCGATCTGGCGGACGTCGGGCATCGCCGAGCGCACCACGATCGCCGATCGGCTGCTGGACCTCGTGGCGACCCAGTCCCTTCCCGAACGGTTCACGCCCCTGGCCCACCTGGCCCGCTTCACGACCGCGTTCGAGGTCGGCGACGGGCAGCTGGCCGACCACCACCTGCGGCTGGCTCGCGCCACCGCCGATCCGGTGCGCACGGCGGCGGCGTGGGCGTACGTCCTCTACGGCGAGTCGTCCGTACTGCTGGTCCGCGGCGACTTCCTTGCCGCGCGGGAACGGGCCGACCAGGTGCGCGAGGCCATGCTCCGCTCGCGCCGGTTCACCGCGGACTTCACCCGCGCCGGCCTCGTCGCGCAGGCGCAGTTCGAGCTCGGATCGCTCGACGGGGCGATCGAGACGGTCGGGGTGCTCGGTGCGTCGGTCTTCGCCGGCCCGTCGTCGTGGTTCCGCGCGTACATGTTCGCCGAGGACGGCCGGATCGACGACGCCCGCCATCACCTCCGGCTGTTCCGCGGCCCCGTGGCCGACGACTGGTACCGGCCGTCGTTGCTCGTCACGGCCCTCCATGCCGCCGTCACGGTCGGCGAGATCGACCTCGTGCGCGACCTGTCGGCCGACCTCGAACGCGACGCCCACGTCCTGGCCTGCACCGGGTCAGGCGGGATGGTGTTCGGCCCGGCCGCACTGGCGCTGGCGCGTGGCGCTCACGCCCTCGGCGACGACGACGCCGCCCATGCCCACCTCCGCACCGCACTGGCGATGGCCGACCGGCTCGGTGCCGAGCCCTGGCGCGCCCGGGGCCTGCGGTTCCGGGCCCAGCTCGACGGCACGCCCGGCGACCGCACCGAGGCCTTGGCGATCGCCCGGCGCCTCGGCATGGAAGGGCTGGTGGCGGCCATCGAACGGGACTGAGGCGGTCCGCGCGGATGGACCGGCGGGCGGGCTCCAACCGGACTCCCATCGGTCCGCAACCGGCCGGGATCACGGTGACGGCATGGAACCCACGCCTGACCTCACCCCGTACTTCGCCATCCACCGCAAGCAGCTCGTCGACACGAGGCGCTACGCCCGGGCCGTCGAGCAGGCCACCGAACACGAGCGGTCGGACCGCCTCCGCTCCCTCGCCCGGTGGGCGGCCGGCTTCGCCCATGAGCTCGACGAGCACCACACCGTCGAGGACGCGATCTTCTTCCCCGACGTCCGCAGCCGGGTGCCGTCGGCGGCGGCCGTCCTCGACGGGCTCGAGGAGGATCACGTCGTCGTCGAGGACCTCCTCGGTCGCTGGACCCAGGTGGCTGCGGACCTCGCCGATGCGAAGGTCCCGTTCGCCCCGGCCAAGGCCGCGGCCTTGGCGGTGGCCACCGGGCTCCGCGACCTGCTCGACCAGCACCTCGAGGTCGAGGACCGCGATCTCTTGCCGTTGTTCTGGCGGCACTACACGGCGTCGGAGTACGACGCGTTGCACGACCAAGCCGTGAAGGGCGGCAACAAGCAGGGCTTGGCCTTCACCATCCCGTGGTACATGGCGGCCCAGGACGCCGAGCACCAGGCCATGATCGCGGCGCGGTCGCCCCTGCCCGTGAGGGTCCTCTGGTACGCCACTCGGGGACGGTTCGCCCGGTTGGAGCAGGCGGCCTTCGCCGATGTCGAGGTGGACCTCTCCGACCTCCGGCCGGTCGTGCCCCAGCCAGCCAGTTCGCGTCGCTAGTCCGCCGATGCGGCCGAGATGGCGTCGGCCGGGATCGGCTCGGCCGGGAGGTCGACGGGCTCGGCCACGCCCACCGCCGCTTCCTCGTCGCGGTGGTGGGCCGGGAGGAACTTGAGGACGCCGATCATGGCCACGAACAAGATCAGGGAGGCCACGACGGCGGTGGTGTGGAGGCCGGAGACGAAGCTGGTGCGGGCCGATGCGACGAGCTGTCCGGACCCCTGGCCGACCTTGCCGGACGCGGCCACGTCGTAGGCCCGGCCGATGGAATCCGATGCCTGGCGGAGGTAGGGCTGGGGCACGACGCCGGTCAGGTCCGAGCGCATGGCGGTGGAGTACTTCGACGCCAGCAGCGAGCCGAAGAGCGCGACGCCGACGGCGCCGCCGACCTGCCGGGTGGTGTCGTTGACCGCCGAGCCGACGCCGGCCTTGGCCCGGGGGAGCGAGCCCATGATCGAGTCGGTGGCAGGGGCCATCACGTTGCCCATGCCCAGGCCCAACACGACGGTCACCACGATCACGTGGAGCACGCCGCTGTTCGTGTCGAGCGTCGTGAGCAGCGCCATGCTGATCGCGACGACGAAGAGGCCACCGGCCACGACGACCTTGTTGCCGAACCGCTGGACCCAGATGCTCGACAGGGGCGCGGCGACCATGATCACCGCCGCCTGCGGCAGGAGCACCGCGCCGGCCTTGATGGTGGAGTAGTCGAGCACGAGCTGGAGGTACTGGGTCAACAAGAAGATGACGCCGAACAGCGACAAGAACGTGAGCGTGATGGCTCCGCTCGCCGCCGTGAACCGCGGGTTCTTGAAGAACGCGAGGTCGAGCATGGGGTGGCTGGTCCGGCTCTCCCAGACGAAGAAGGCCACGAGCAGCAGCCCGCCGACCACGAAGCCGGCGACGACGGCCGACGAGGTCCAGCCCCGTGTGGGAGCCTCGATGACGGCCCACAGCACACCGGCCAGCCCGAGGATCGACAAGACCGCGCCGCCGGGGTCGAGCCGTGGCGCAGATTCGTCCTTGGACTCAGGCACGAGCAGGAACCCGAACACCAGGCCGCCGATGACGAACGGGATGTTGACGAGGAACACCGAACCCCACCAGAAGTGGGTGAGCAGGAACCCGCCGGAGATGGGCCCGATCCCGAGCCCGAGGGCCGAGACCCCGGCCCAGATCCCGATGGCCTTGCCCCGCTCCTTGCTGTCCGTGAACACGTTCGTGAGGATCGAGAGGGTCGACGGCATGATGAACGCCCCACCGATGCCCATCAGGGCCCGGGTGCCGATCAACACGTTGGCGTCGGTCGCGAAGGCCGACAGCGTGGATCCGGTCCCGAACACGGCCAAGCCCACGGCCAGGCCGCGGTAGCGGCCGAAGCGGTCACCGATCGAGCCGGCGGTGAGGAGCAGGCCGGCGAACACGATCGTGTAGCTGTCGACGATCCATTGCAGCTGGCTCTGCGAGGCGTTCAGCCCACCCTTGGAGGTGGGTTGGGACAGCCTGGGGAGGGCGACGTTGAGGATCGTGTTGTCGAGCACGATCACCACGAGGCTCACGCAGAGCACCAGCAGCACGAGCCACCGGCGTCGGTACACGACCTCGGGGTCTCGGAGGGCAGCGCGCATTGGTCCGTGGTCCTTCCCGTCGAACAGAGCGGATCAACCTTCGTTGCTACCGCCGCGACGGGGCGAAGCCAACCCCTCGATGGCGGAAACGTCCGTGGTCGGATGCGAGTACGGTGCACGCCGGTCACGGGCCATGGCACGGCGACCGCAGGTCGGAACGATCCCAGGGGGGACAACGCATGCCGGTTCGTCGTCGAGGTACGCGCATGCGCGCGGCCACGGTCATCTCGCTCGCACTGGTGGCCTCGGTGTTCGCGCTGGCCCGGCCGGCCGCCGCCGCGGTGCCCACCGTGGCGCTGTTCAAGGCCGAGACCTTGGCGATGACCGCGGACCCGGCACCGGCCGGCACCCTGAACAACCTGCGAGCCACCGTCGTCCTGGCCCACGCCCCTGGCGTGACGGTCACCGGCATGAAGGCCAACGCCAAGGGCGCGACCTCGGGCTCCTACGGCGCCGTGCAGGGGACGGTCCACACCCTCACCGGTGGCTCGACCTACACGGTCGTCGACGTCGCCTTCAGTCCCGGCACCGGCAACTGGCCCGGCTTCGACTCGACCCACACCCAGTTCGCCAAGCAGGCGTGCGTCCGGCTCAACACCTCGGCCGGCGAGACCGCTGACCAGTGCTGGAACTACCAGGTCGGGGCCGAGCACGAGACCTCTGCCGTGGACCTCCCGCTGCCCTACGACAACTACAACACCACCCAGGGTGCCGTCCTGAACGCCTCGCCGGCCATCTTCCACGTGGCCTCCGCATGCGACGACAACGACACCGGCACCTCCGGTTGGGGCCAGTGCGACCAGGCCAAGTTGCGCCTGCGCAACGTCGCCACCGGGCAGACCCGTGCCCTGCTGTGCGGGACCGACACCACCGGGTCGCCCTCCTGCGAGGGCCGCAGCGGCCACCCTGCCGGCGCCTTCAACGCCGACGACAACACCCGCCGGGACTTCGACTTCTCCGTCGCCGGGCTCGCCCGTGGCAAGTGGGTCATCGAGGCGCTCTACGGCAACGAGGACAACACCTACGCCCACGGCGCCACCTACGACTGGTCGTGGCTCGGGTACTTCTCCGTCAACCCGACCGCTCCGACGGTCGCGCTCGCCGGCTCCTCCAGCAGCGGCACGTTCGCCCACCCCGACAGCGATGCCACGGTGACCTACACCGCCGCGGTCAGCAGCGACGCCCAGATCCTCGATTGGGACCTCGACCAGGACACCGGCAACGGCTTCGAGGTGCGCGAGCGCGCGACGGTCAGCTACGCGGCGAACTCGGGCGGCGTCGCCACCCTCCAGGCAGGCCAGAGGTCCAAACCTGTCGACCTGACCGACCTCGGCAGCGGTGTCAGCTGTGGCATCCGGGCCCAGGTGCTCGACACGGGCGCCCTGGCCGCGGTGGACACGCCGGCTGATGCGGTGACCCGCTCGAGTGGCATCGTCTCGTCGGCCTGCACCACCAACAAGCGGCCCACCGGCGCGAACATCGGTCCGGTCGCGGCGACGGCTGGAGGCTCGCCGGTCCCGGTGGCGCTCACCCACGCAGACGGCGACAACGACCCCGTCACCTGCGAGATCGTCTCCCTCCCCAGCCGCGGCACCCTGAGCGGTGGCAAGCCCGGCGTGGCGTGCAGCCGCACGTACACCGCCGACTCCAGCCCGTCCGGTCCCGACTCGTTCACCTACCGCGTCAAGGACGACCACCACGGTTCCAGCCCCAGCTACACGGTGAGCATCGACGTGGGCGAGGCGCCCGTGTTGCCGAGCGCGCCGGGCATCGGTGCCGTCGCCGCGGGTGACAGCTCGGCCAGCGTCTCGTGGTCGGCTCCCGTCTCCAACGGTGGGGCGGACATCACCGCGTACGTGGTGACGCCCTTCGTCAACGCAGTGGCTCAGACCCCCCAGACGTTCAACACGACTGCGCTGACCCACGTCCTGACCAGCCTCACCAACGGCACGACCTACACGTTCCAGGTGGCCGCGGTGAACGTGGCCGGCACCGGCCCCAACTCGGCGTCGTCGGCCGCGGTGACGCCAGGGGCCCAGGTCGGGATCCCTGGTGCGCCCACCATCGGTGCGGTCACGCCTGGCAACGGGCAGGCCCGCCTCACGTGGTTGGCGCCGAGCAGCAACGGCGGCTCGGCGGTCAACGGTTACATCGTGACCCCATACGTCGGCGCAGCCGCGCAGGCACCGCAGGTGTTCGACTCGATCGCGACCACGCAGGTCGTGGCCGGCCTCACCAACGGCACGACCTACACGTTCCGCGTCGCCGCCAAGAACCTGGTGGGCATCGGCGCCGAGTCGGCCGAGAGCGCGGCGATCACCCCCGTCGTTTGGCTCCCGTTCGCCAGCGCCGACGCCTTCATCACCCAGCAGTTCCTCGACTTCGCCGACCGGGCCCCGACCACCGCCGAGCGGTCGACCTGGAAGGCAGCGCTGACCGGTGGCACCAAGACCCCGGCCGAACTGATCGACGAACTGCGTCGCGCCCCTTACTGGGAGGGCACCCAGGCATCGGTGATCCGCCTGTACTCCGCGTACTTCAAGCGAGCCCCCGACACGAGCGGGCTGCAGTTCTGGATCACTCGCCGCCGTTCGGGCAACTGGACGTTGAGCCGGATCTCGGCGAACTTCGCCGGCTCGTCGGAGTTCGCGACCAAGTACGGGAAGCTCGACGCGGAAGCCTTCGTCACGCTCGTCTACAAGAACGTGCTCGACCGCGACCCCGAGCCGACCGGGTTCGCCTTCTGGGTGAAGCGGCTGAAGGCCGGGACGTCGCGCGGCTCGGTGATGTTGAGCTTCTCCGATTCGTCGGAGTACATCCGCCACCAGGCGAACGAGGTCCAGGTGGTGACGGCGTACCTCGGACTCCTGCGACGGACCCCGACCCAGGGCGAGTACGACGCCGCGGTCGCCCGGCTGGATGCCGCGGCACCGGTCACGACGATCACCACGATCATCGCCGAGCTCCTCGCCAGCGCCGCGTACGGCGCTCGCCTGTAGCCCTGGCGCGCGACGATCTCGACCGTCGCGCCGTCGCGCGGTGAGCAAGCGCCCTCCGAGGAGATCCCCGTGACCGACCCCTATGCCGACTTCGGCGATCTGACCTTCGACCGGCCCGCCGATGGGGTCTTGCGGATCACCATGGACGGGCCGGGGCTCAACGCGGTCGACCACGCCGTGCACCGTCAGCTGGCCGACGTGTGGCTCGCCGTCGACCGCGACCCCGACACGAACGTGGCCTTGCTGCGCGGCGCGGGCAAGGCGTTCTCCGCGGGCGGCAGCTTCGAACTGCTCGACGACCTGATGCGCGACTACGCCGTGCGGACGCGCGTCATGCGCGAGGCGCGCGACCTCGTGTTCAACGTCATCAACTGCTCCAAGCCGATCGTGTCGGCCATCCACGGGCCGGCAGTGGGCGCCGGGCTGTGCGCCGGGATCCTGGCCGACGTGTCGGTGGTCTCGAAGACGGCGCGGATCATCGACGGGCACACCCGCCTCGGCGTCGCCGCCGGTGACCACGCCGCGATCTGCTGGCCCCTGCTGTGCGGCAAGGCGAAGGCGACGTACTACCTGCTCACCTGCGACACGCTCACCGGCGAGGAGGCCGAGCGGATCGGCCTGGTGTCGCTGTGCGTGGACGACGACCAGGTCCAGGACCGGGCCCTCGCGGTCGCGGCCCAGCTCGCCGGCGGCGCCCAGTCCGCGATCCGCTGGACCAAGCAGACCCTGAACAACTGGTACCGGTCCCAATCCGCCATCCTCGACGCATCGCTGGCGTACGAGTTCCTCGGCTTCGCCGGACCCGACGCCCGCGAGGGCCTCACCTCCCACCAGGAGAAGCGCCCGCCCCGCTTCAGCGGTCCCACGGGCTAGTCCTCGACGTCGACCTCGACGTCCGCGTCGGCCTCGGCGCGGGCTTCGTCGGCTTCGGCGACGGCCGCGTCGGCCTCGGCTCGGGCTTCGACCGCGTCGGCTTCGGCGCGCTCGGCCCTGGCGACGAGGCGCTCCGCCCGGCGCTCAGCCCGCTTGGCCGCCTCTGCCAGCTCGGCCCGGCGCCGCCGCCGGGCCCGTGCTTCCTCCTCGTCCTGGCGCTTCCGTTCGGCCTCGGCTCGCTCGCGCTCCTTGTCGGCCTTCTTGGCTGCGGCCCGCTGCTTCGCCGAACGGGCCTCGCCGAGGTCCGTCACCGTGGCGAGGGGACTCGCCGCGCCGTCGATCGTCACGTCGTCGATCCCGGCGTCGGTTCCCCCGCCTCCGAAGCCGAACCCGAAACCCATGGCGGGCTGGGCGTAGTCGGAGTCGAGGACGCCCCGGCGGAGGCGATCGGCGATGTGCTCATCGAGCACGGCGGCCCGGATCGTGTCGGCGATGCGGCCGCGGGCGGCCTGGCCGCCGCCCGGCAGCCGTGACGCGGCCGCCTCGACGAGGGCATCGGACGCCTTGCGGTCAGCTGCCGACGCGGCGCGCAGGGCGGAGGCGTCCCCGCGCACCGCGGCATCGGTCGCGTTGCGGAGCTCGGTTCCGGCGGTCATGGCTGCCCCCACCAGCTCGGGGTTCTCGCGTGCGGCCTGGTTCAAGGCCCAGGCAGGGGCGTTGGGCTTGCGCAGGGCGGTGACCGCCGCCGCTTCGTCCTTGCGCCCGTCGGCCTTCAGCCGCTTGGCCAGGGCGTTGCGGGCAGCGGTGAAGTCGGCGAGGTCCAAGGCGTAGAGGTCGTCGGCATCGTCCACGCCGACAGTGTCGACCACCTCAGGCGCTCTTGCGTCCCGCAGCCCGCTTCGCCGGCGCCCGCTTCTTCGCAGGCCGCTTCTTGGCCGCGCGCTTCTTCGGCTTCTCGCGGTCGTCCGCAGCGACGTCGTCGGCCAGCTCCTCGGCTGCCTTGGCCAGCGCCTTGGCCGTGCCGGCGCGGCTGCGACCCCGCTTGGCTGCGTCGACGCTGGCGCGCAGGGCGGCCATGAGGTCGACCACCTCGGCGGTCTGGGACGGCGCCTCCTCGGTCACCGCCTCCTTGCCTTCGTCCTTGCGTTCGATGATCTTCTTCAGCTGCTCGGTGTAGGTGTCGTGGTACCGCTTCGGATCCCAATCGGACGCGAGCGAATCGACGATCTGCAGCGCCAACTCCTTCGCCTTCGGGTCCACCTTCGTCCGCCGGCTCGGCAGCTCATCGATGTCGGAGCGCGGGACCACCTCGTCGGCGAAGCGCATCGTGGACATGGCCAAGACGCCGTCGAGGGGGCGGACCGCCGCGAGGTACTGCTTGTTCCGCATGACGACGGTTCCGATGGCCGCCTGCTCCCGCTCCTCCATGGCCGCGAGCAGCAGCTGGTACGCCTCCTTGGCCTCGTCGCTCGCCGGGGCGAGCCAGTAGGTGCGCTCGAAGTAGATCGGATCGATGTCGGCCAGGCCGACGAAGTCGCTGACCTCGATGGCACGCGTGGACGCCGGTCGCAGGTCGTCGAGCTCGTCGCGGTCGAACCTGACGTAGCGGCCCTTGCGGATCTCGTACCCCAGCTCGATCTCGTCGCGATCCACCTCCTTGCCGGTCTGCTCCGACACGTTCCGGTGCTGGATGCGCGCCCCCGTTCCCTTCTCGAGCTGGTTGAAGTGCACCGTGTGGTCGCGAACTGCCGTGTAAGCCTTCACCGGCACGTTCACGAGCCCGAAGCTGATCGAACCGGTCCACACCGAGCGAGCCATCCCACCCGCCCTACCCGCCCTACGGGGCGAACTTGCAACCGCCCGTCGAGGACGCGTGGCTCGGGTGTCAGGGGGAGTCGATCGTGGATCCGGCGGCGTGGCGGAGGCGCCGGACCAGGTCGGCGGAGGTGTCGGCCTCGGCGTGGAGACGGCGCTGGCGGTCGGCACCGGTGCCGTCGCGGCGGATGCGGTCGAGGGTGGCGGAGACCGCGGGCCAGTCGCCGCGGGCCTCCAACGCGGGACGCACCAGATCGACGAGGGTGCCGAGCACCTCGGACGCCGGGCGCAGCTGGTGCTGGTCGACATCGATGAGGCCGTCGGACAGCCCGAAGCGGGCCGCCCGCCAGAGGGCGGCCCGCAGGAGCTCGGGGCGGGGCCGGGGGCAGGGCCGGCCCGCCACGGCGTCGGCGTGCATGGTCTCGACGAGCGCCCGGACCAGCCCGGCGACCATGACGGACTCGTCGACGGTGAGGCAGGTGTCCGAGGCGCGGAACTCGAGCGTCGGGTAGCGGACCGACGGGCGGATGTCCCAGTACAGCCGGGCGGGCGTGTCGATGGCCTCGGTCTCGCGGAGCTGCTCGACGACCGATTCGTAGTCGGCGCGGTCGGCGAAGTGCTCGGGGATCCCGGCGGTCGGCCACCGGTGGAAGATCTCGGTCCGGTAGCTGGCATAGGCCGTGTCGCGGCCGAGCCAGTAGGGCGAGTTGGCGCTCAGGGCGATGAGGACCGGGACCCAACTCCGGCATCGGTTCATCACGTCGATGGCGAGGTGCGGGTCGAGCACGCCCACGTGGATGTGGCAGCCGCACACGACCTGCTCGTCGGTGAGCAGGCCGTAGATGTCGAGCAGCAACTCGTAGCTCGGCGCGGGCGTGACGCCGCCGTCCCCGATCCAGTGCGCCGTCGGGTGCGTGCCGGTGGCCAGGATGCGGGCCCCGACCTCGGCCGCGGTTCGGTCGAGCTCGGCCCGCAGCCCGGTGAGCGAGCGGCGGAGGTCGTCGAGCCCGACGCACACCGCCGATCCGGTCTCGACCTGCGAGCGCTTCAGCTCTCGTTCGATGAGCTGGCCGTCAGGGGGCTCCGCTCGCTGCACGATGTCGGTGGCATCGGTGCGAAGCGCGCCGGACTCGACGTCGACGAGGAAGAACTCCTCCTCCACGCCGACGGTGAAGTCCTCGAGCGGTGCAGCAGGCATCAGGGCGGGTGTTCTGCCCGCCCCGTCGGCCCCCAGTCCGGCCGAACGGGTGATGTCGGCGTCCTGTCAGCGGGCCGGTCGGGGCAGCAGCGGCGCGACGGTGTCCCATGTGGCCGACGTGACGAGGAGATCGCCGATGTCGGTGAGGTGGAGGTCATCGTCCTTGCGGATCGGGACGGTGACCCCGCGGATCACGGCTGTGCGGGTGTAGCCACCGTCGTGCAGGAGCGGCGTGCGCCAGTCGACCTGGGGGACGCCGAGGCCGTCGGCGATGCGGCGGAAGCGGACGATGCGAGCCCG
This sequence comes from Acidimicrobiales bacterium, assembly GCA_025463365.1. Classification (GTDB taxonomy): domain Bacteria; phylum Actinomycetota; class Acidimicrobiia; order Acidimicrobiales; family Iamiaceae; genus Aquihabitans. The sequence goes on along the minus strand of JAOBWM010000087.1, from coordinate 12,596 downwards.
GATGTTCGGCTCGACCTCGGGGCCGGGCACGGGCGTCGTGACCCAGAGGACCGTGGCCCCGCCGGCGCGGGCCCGGCGGACGGCGTCCGCGGCGTGGTCTGCCCAGACCCGGAACATCTCCTCGGTGTCGGCGGCCACGACCCGACCGTCGGCGAGGCGGTAGCCGGGTTCGTTGTTGGCGTAGTTGCAGCACGCCTCGATGACCACGACGTCAGGGTGCCAGGTGCGAACGACGGTCGTGATCCCCCGCAACCACAGGTCCTGGGCGGTGAGCAGGCCGGTTCCGGGATAGCCGACGAAGCGGGTCATGACGTCGTGGCTGTCGAACGTGGCGGTCAGCTCGTCGTGGGCACCGAACAGGAGGGAATCGCCCACGAACAGGACCCGGTCCTGGCCGTCGTCGCGGGCGCCGGTCGGGACCACGCCGGCGGCCACCGGTGCCGATCGAGGCGCCGAGCGCGGGGGCACCTTGGCCTCGGACGGTGCAGGGCGGGAGGCGAGCACGGCCGCGACGATGCCGATGGCGGCGACGAGCGTGACGGTGACGAAGGCACGCCGAAGCGACGAGCCCGTGATGGTGATGATCATTGGCCCGATGAGCCCTCTCCGCTCATCCCGCCCCATCCCGAGGGCGACGACCTCGGCAGCGTAGGGCCGCGGGCACCGCCGCGCGCGTGCGGGCCCCTCGGTTCGGCTGCAGTCGCGTCACATCTGTCCATCGGCCGAGACCCGCCGATCCTGACCGCACCAGATGGGTGAGCGTTGGCGACGGGCGGTAGCCTCGCCGCTTCGGACCGGGGGCAGGTCCACGATCCAGCCGGGGGGCAGGAAATGCAGGTTCGCGGGCGTCGGCGATCTTCTTCGATGTGGCGGGTTGCGCTCACCGCGGTGGTGCTGGGTGCCGGCCTGGCCGCGGCCCTCCCGGCCGAACCAGCGGCCGCCGCGACGTTCACCGCGGCCGGGAGCATCGGGCAGGTGTACACGTCCGGCCATCCCGTGGGCTCCACCGTCGAGCTCCTCGGTACCGGCGGCGCCACGCTGGCCAGCGGACCGGCCGACGCACAGGGCGCCAAGCTGTTCCGGGACCTCACGCCGGGCTCGGCCTACCGGGTGCGCGAGGGCGGCACCACGTCCGCTCCGCTCACCGTCACGGCCGCCGCCGACAACCCGCCGGACTCGTTCTACGCCGGCGGCAGCGCACTGCAGGAGGGCTACAACTACATCACGACGCGCGACGGCACGACGCTGGCCGCCAACGTGACCTTCCCGAAGGACGGGTCTTCGGGCCCCTGGCCGGTGCTCGTGGACTACTCGGGCTACGACCCTGCCCAGCCGGGAACCACGCCCCAGGAGGCGCAGCTCTACCCGTACCTCGGCTATGTGGTCGTGGGCGTGAACATGCGCGGCACGACCTGCTCGGGCGGCGCGTTCTGGTTCTTCGAGGACGCGCAGCGCACCGACGGCTACGACGTGATCGAATCGCTCGCCCACCAGACCTGGTCGACCGGCAACGTCGGCATGGTGGGCATCTCGTACTCGGGCTACAGCCAGCTCTACGTGGCCGCGACCCAGCCGCCGCACCTGCGGGCCATCACGCCGCTCTCGCCGTTCTCCGACGGGTACCGCGGGATCCTCTACCCGGGCGGGATCTTGAACGACGGGTTTGCGCTCAGCTGGGCGCTCGACCGCCAGGAGGCCTCCAAGCCGAGCGCCCACAGCTGGGTGCGGAGCCGGATCTCGGGTGGCGACACGACCTGTGCCAAGAACCAGGTCATGCGCCTGCAGAGCCAGGACATCGCGTCGGAGATCGTCGACGGGCGGTTCAACGACGCCAAGTACAGCTACCTCGACCCGAACTCGTTCGCGCCCGACATCCGCGTCCCGACCTACCTGGCGACCCAGTGGCAGGACGAGCAGACCGGCGGCTACGGCGCCGAGCTGGCCACGATGATCGCCCCGCACGCCAAGCTCCGCGCCGAGTTCACCAACGGCACCCACGTCGACTCGCTCGGGCCCGAAGACTTCATGAAGGTCGCCGAGTTCGTCGACCTCTACGTCGGGCGCGTCGTCCCGACCAAGGAGGGGAACGGGTTCTACGGCAACGGCGTGGCCGACGGGCTCTCGTCCCTGTTCGGCACCCAGATCACGCCCGTGCCGTACTACTTCACGCCGTTCGCCACCCATGCCGAAGCCCTCGCCTGGTACGAGGCGCAGGACCCGATCCGGATCCGGTGGGAGAACGGCGGCAAGGTCGGCAAGGAGGGCGCGCCGTACGCCACCGCCATCTCGACGTACCCGTCGTGGCCCATCCCGGCGGTGACCCCAGAGCGGTGGTACCTCCAGCCCGATGGTGCCCTCGCCAAGACCGCCACGACCGTCCCCGACGGTACGGCACGCGGGTCCTCGAGCTACACGTACGACCCGACGGTCAAGCGCAACCAGTCGTTCGACGGCTCGACCGATGCCGCGTGGACGACGCACCCCGACGTGCACTGGCTGCCGAACACCGAGGGCAAGTCGCTCAGCTTCCTGACCCCGGCGTTCACCGGCAAGACGCTGTACGCCGGCAACGGCAGCGCCGACCTGTGGGTCCGGTCGAGCGCGGTCGACACCGACTTCGAGGTGACGCTCACCGACGTCCGGCCCGACGGCAAGGAGGTCGAGATCCAGAGCGGCTGGCTCCGGGCCAGCCGCCGCGCCCTCGACGTGGCCGGCTCCACGGTGCTGCGGCCCCGAGGCACCTACCAGGCCGCCGACGCCGCGCCCCTGCCGGCCGGGCAGTTCGTGCCGGTTCGCATCGAGCTGTTCCCGTTCGCGCACATCGTGCGGCCTGGCGAGCGGCTCCGGGTCAACATCGAGGCGCCAGGCGGAAACCAGCCGTTCTGGGCCTTCTCGACCCTGCCGGGCACGGCCACCAACGACATCGCCCACTCGGCCGGGATGCCCTCGAGCGTGGCGCTCCCGAAGCTCGTCGACAGCAGGGTGAGCTTCTACTCGCCGAACACCGCGCCGTCGTGCTCGGTCGCCGGCGTCACGACCCAGGCCCAATCGCTGCGCAACCAGCCCTGCCGCGACTACCTCCCCACCCGCACGCCCACCGGCGTCACGGGGTCGGTCAAGGGCGACCGGGTGGCACTGACGTGGCAGGCGCCGCCGACCTGGCCGTCGGGTCCGGCCCTCACCGGGTACCGGATCACGGCGTCGCCCGGAGGCGACACCTTGGACGTACCGGCCGCGTCGACGTCGGCATCGTTCCCCACCACTCGCTCCGGCCCGCTCACGTTCCAGGTGGCGGCCAAGTTCGGCGCGACCGTCGCGCCGGCTTCGGATGCGTCGGTCGCGGTGACCCTCCCGACCCCCATGTCCGTGTCGGCCAAGACGGCTGACGGGACCGCGGCCGTGTCGTGGAAGGCACCGGTCGCCGCCGGCGCCACCGTCACGGGTTACGTGGTCACGCCCTCGGTCAACGCCGTGCCCGGGACCCCCAAGGCGTTCGCGTCGACGGCCCTGGCCCAGACGCTCACCGGCCTCACGAACGGGTCCGCCTACACGTTCACGGTCGCGGCGACCTACGCGACGGGCACCGGGCCTGCGTCGGCGCCGTCCGCGCCCGCGACCGCCGGCGTCCCCGCGGCCCCGGCGTTCGCGCGGGCCGTACCGTCGAATGCCAAGGCCACCGTCTCGTGGTGGCCATCGAGCGGGAACGGCGCGCCGATCAGCGGGTACATCATCACGCCGTTCGTCGGATCGGTTGCGCAGGCGCCTCGGTCCTTCGCCAGCACGAGCGGCAGCCAGGTGATCACCGGACTGACCAACGGCGTGACCTACACGTTCTCGATCGTCGCCGTGAACGCGAACGGCGCCGGTTGGCCCTCGGTCACCGCGCCGGTCCTGGTGAACCCGACGGTCGCCACGGCCCCGAGCGGCGTGACCGCCAAAGCGGGCAACGCCACCGCGGTCGTGGCTTGGAGGGCACCGGCGAGCGACGGCGGCTCGCCGGTCACGGGGTACGTCGTGACGCCGTCGGTGGGTGGGGTCGCCCAAGCGCCCCAGCCGTTCAACTCGACCGCGCTGACCCAGACGCTCACCGGCCTCGCCAACGGCACGGCGTACACGTTCACCGTGGTCGCCGTGAACGGCGTCGGCTCCAGTCCGACGTCGGTGGCCTCGGCCCCGATCACCGCCGGGACGCCGACGCAACCGGGCTTCCTCCGGGCGACCGCCGGTGCCGGCAAGGTGACCCTCTCGTGGTGGCCGGTGACGGCCAACGGCGCACCCGTGACCGGCTTCGTGGTCACGCCGTACATCGCCGGAGTGGCCCGACCGCCGGTCATCTTCCCCGGCTCGGCCAGCTCGCAGGTCGTGACGGGCTTGACCCCGGGCGTGGCCTACACGTTCGACGTGGCCGCCGTGAACGCCAACGGCACCAGTCCCGCCACCCGAAGCCCCGCCGCCACCCCGACCTGACCCGGGTCACGAGACACCGACCTCGTCGCTTGATGTCACACCCCCTGGGTAGGATGCGAACGTACGTTCGATAGATCGAAGAGAACCTGAAAGGTCCCGGCGGACATGGCGCTGCTCTCCGAACCACCAACTCCCACACCTCCCCCAGACGACAGCGATGCCGAGTTGGTGGCCGCATCCATGCCCCTCGACGTCGGACGACGAGAACGCCTCGCCACCGCGGACCAACGCCGAGCCCTCATCACCGTCGCCCACGGCACCTGCGAATGGCACGGCTGCGACATGCCCGCCCCCTGGTGCGACGCCCATCACCCCGAGGTGTGGGAGGCCACGCCCGGCAAAGCCGGCGGCAACACCGACATCGCGAACCTCGTCCTCGTTTGCACCCGCCACCACCACCTCGTGCACGAAGGCGGCTTCACCGTCATCCGAGGCCCCGACGGCGTCGAGATCCGCGACCCCCACGGCTTCCCGATCCCACCCCCACCCAAGCACCCCCGGCCGACCTGACGCGTTCGGCGCGCACACGTCCCATCTCCCTGGCACTCAGAGGTCGCCGCGGTGGGCGCGTTGTCGAGCCCGGATCTTGGAGCGGGCGCGGTATGCGATCTCGGCGCCCGGCGTCACCGTCAGGCGCCGGCCAGGGGGGCCAGGAGCTCGCCGTGGCCGATCTGGCTCAACAGGCTGGCCGTGTCGAAGTAGATGCGCTCGTTGACGATGTCGGCGCCCTCGAAGAAGAAGATGGCGCAGACCGGGACGCGGAAGGCCTTCCCGGTCGGCGGGCGGCCGTACAGCTCCCCGGTGTTGGTGCCGAGCAGGTCGAACTCGGCCACCGCGCAGCCGTCCGCGTGGTGGATGGTGACCCCGTCGTGGCGCTGGTCGGGGAACGCGGTGCGCGTCGTCAGGTAGTAGCCCAACACCTCTTCGTCTCCGTCGAACACCTGCCCGGTCGCCATGATCTCGTAGTGCGGGTGCCCGCCGAACGTGGCGAGCGTGCGGTCGAACTGGTGGGACACCTCGGTCTCGAAGTGCTCCCGCAGGATCGCGTCGCGCCGTGCCAGCAGTTCGTCATCCATCGCTCGCTCCCCAGTCAGGTGCCGGACCCCCCGGCATCCACAGGATCGACCACGGATCGGTCGCCGTCCACTGCATCCGACGAAGCCGGCGCGCCCGCCGCCACCACAGCCGTCCTGCGGCCTGACCAGGTGGCAAGCTGCTCCGATGACGGAGGGGGATGCGGAGCTCGTCACGGCGGTCCTCGCCGCCTCGCGGGCGCTGGTGGCGGTGGCTGCCCGGTCGCTCGACGCGGCGCCCACCGAGACCACCCTCAGCCAGTACCGCGCCCTGGTGGTCCTGGCCTCCCGCGGCCCGCTCCTGATGTCGGTGCTCGCGCGGACCATGGCCTTGTCGCCGTCGTCGGCGACGCGCCTGGCCGAGCGGCTGGAGCGGAAGGGTCTGGTCGAACGGCACCGGTCCGAGACGAGCCGTCGGGAGATCGAACTGCGGCTCGCTGCCGAGGGAAGCGGCCTGGTCGACACGGTCATGGCGGCCCGGCGCAAGGAGATCGAGCGGGTGATCGCCGAGATCCCCGTGCTCCGCCGCACCGCGGTGCTCGAGGCGTTCCGCGACTTCTCGGCCGCGGCGGGTGAGCCCTTGGAGCTCGCGCCCTCGATCGTCCCGGGCATCTGACCGCCGATCCTCAGCCCGGCGCGCAACGCGCCGCGTTCGACCGGCCACGCCTGGGGGCCAACGGACGAACTCGCGCCACGGAACAGCAGGTCGGCGACCGCTATTCTCACGCAAAGTAGTAACTGGCTTGACGAGATCACGGAACGTGGCCAGACTGCAGGCGCAGTGGATGCGGGCTGGTTGGCCGGCATCGGGGAGGAGCCCATGGAGTCGATGCGACCTACGACGAGGACGGCCCTGTTCGGCGGGCTGATCGGGCAGGTCGCCGAGGGCGACGCCGAGGTGATCGATCTGACGGATCGGGCCCTGCGGCCCGCGCCCGTCGGTGAGCCCCGGGTGGACCGCCGACGTGCGTCATGGGTGTCGGGGATGCCAACGGTCAGCGTGGTGATCCCCACGCTCAACGAGGAACGCAACCTCTGCCACGTGCTCCCGCGCATCCCTGACTGGGTGGACGAGGTGCTCATCGTCGACGGCAGGTCCACCGACGCGACGGTGCACGAGGCCAAGCGCCTGCTGCCCCGCGTCCGCATCGTGGAGGAGCTCGGAGCCGGGAAGGGCCGGGCGCTGTTCGCCGGGATGCGCGCCGCGACTGGGGACATCGTCGTGGCCCTCGATGCCGACGGATCCATGGACCCGGGCGACGTCTCCCGGTACGTGTACAGCCTGATGGCGGGGGCCGACTTCGTGAAGGGCTCCCGGTTCGTCCACGGCGGGCGGACCGACGACATGGGTCCCCTCCGGCGCCTGGGCAACCGCGGCCTGACCGAGGTCGTGCGCCAGGTGTACGGCGGTCGCTACTCGGACCTCTGCTACGGGTACTTCGCCCTGTGGCGCGACGTGCTCCCGTACCTCGAGGGCGATGCACCCGGGTTCGAGGTCGAGACCCACGTGAGCGTGCGCGCCCTCGCCGCCGGCATGCAGGTGGTGGAGGTCCCCACCTTCGAGGCCGAGCGCATCCACGGCACCAGCAACCTCAACACGTTCCGCGACGGCGCGCGCGTCCTGCGCACGATCTTCACCGAGCGCCGAGCCTTTGCCCGGTCGACGCTTCCGGTGCCCCGCCCGATGCGCTCGCCGCTCCAGCCGGCGGTCCTCCATGGCGCGGCAGTCCCGGAGGTCGCGGCGTCGCTGCGGCCGACCATGACCGCGGTCGTCTGCACCCACGACATGGCTCGCTGGCCGGCCCTCGTCCGCGCCGTCGAGAGCCTCCAGAACCAGACGGTGCCGCCGGCCGAGGTGCTGGTCGTGGTGGACCACAACCCCGAGCTCCTCGCCCTCGCCAGGGGTGAGCTGACCGGCGTGCGCGTCGTCCCCAATGCTCGCCAGCAAGGCCTGTCGGGCGGACGCAACACCGCACTCGAGCTGGCCGGGTGCGACGTCGTGGCCTTCCTCGACGACGACGCCTGGGCCGCGTCGGACTGGGCCGATCGCCTGCTCGCGGTCTACGAGGATCCTGCGGTGGCGGCCGTCGGCGGGGCGGTCGAGCCTTCCTGGGTCGACGGCCGGCCGAGCTGGTTCCCCGATGAGTTCGACTGGGTCGTCGGCTGCACCTACCGGGGCCTGCCGACCGTGCGCTCGACGGTGCGCAACGTCATCGGCGCCAACATGTCGTTCCGCCGGTCCGCCATCGCGGATTGCGGCGGCTTCGACGAGCTGCTCGGCCGGGTCGGGAGCGACGGTGCCGGGTGCGAGGAGACCGAGCTCTGCATCCGGCTGGGCCAGCGCGATCCGTCCGCCCTGATCATCTTCGAGCCGACGGCCCGCGTGCAGCACGAGGTGCCCGCGGAACGTGGGACGTTCACCTACTTCGCCAAGCGCTGCCGCGCCGAGGGGCGCTCCAAGGCCCGGGTGAGCCGCCTCGTCGGTGCGACCGACGGGCTGTCGAGCGAGCGCGCCTACGCCACGCGGACGCTGCCCCTCGGGGTGGTCCGCGGGCTCGGCCGCCTGGCCGGCCTCGACGCCGCCGGTGGCGCGCAGGCCGCATCGGTCGTGGTGGGCCTGGCACTCGTCGGGACGAGCTACGTCCGGGCGGGCCGGGAGCTCGCCGCAGGGCCAACGCCGCGATGACGGTCGTCGAGCTGGCTCCGGTGTCGGCCGCGGCCGGCGTCGCTGTCATCGAGGTGGGGCGCGCCCTGCCGGCGCTGGCCGACGTGCCGGCCCTGGGAGCGCGATGCCTCGTCCGCCTGGGGGGCCGTCCGCTGGGTGTCGTCGACGTTGCGGGGCCGTGCACCAGCCTCGACGCCGGCTCGCTCGCGTCGGCCATCGAGGCCGCGCTCGGTCCGGCACTCCCTGGACCGCTGACCGCCGGTGGCTTCGATGCGGCCCAGCCGATGGTGGCTGGCGAGGTCGCGGAGACGGTCACGGTCGTCATCGCCACCCGCGACCGGCCCGACACCCTCGCCCGGTGCCTCGAGAGCCTCCTGTCCGCTCGTCCGATGCCCGCCGCGATCGTCGTCGTCGACAACGCTCCCTCGGACCGGCGCACGCTCGAGCTGGTCGAGCGCGTCCACGGCGACGACCGTCGGATCACGTACGTGACCGAGCCGCGACCGGGCCTGGGCCGGGCCCACAACGCCGCCCTCCCGCACGTGGCGACCGAGCACGTGGCCTTCACCGACGACGACGTCATCGTGGACACCGGCTGGGTGGGGGCCATCGCGGATGGGTTCCGCGCCGCCGACGACGTGGCCTGCGTCACCGGGCTGATCGCTCCGGCGGAGCTCCGCACCGAGGAGCAGTGGTGGGTGGAGCGAGCAGCGGGCTTCGCCAAGGGCTTCGACCGCCGGATCCGGTCGGCTCGGGATGCCGCGGGGGAGGGGCCCCTGTTCCCCTACGACGCCGGCACGCTCGGGTCGGGGGCGAACATGGCCTTCACCACGGCCTTCTTGCGGTCGCTCGGTGGCTTCGATCCGGCCCTCGGGACGGGCACCGTCGCGCTCGGTGGTGACGACCTCGCCGCCCTCCACGCCGTCGTGGCCCGCGGTCACTCGCTGGTGTACGAGCCCGCAGCGGTGGTGTTCCACCGCCACCACGCCGAGCGCGCCGCGCTGGAGCGCCAGGCCTACGGCTACGGCGCCGGGCTCACGGCCTACTTGTGCAGCGTGGTCGCCCACCGGCCCGCCACCGTGTTCGCCATCGGGTCGCGGGTGATCGCCGGCATCGGCCAGGTGCTGAAGCCGACCTCGCCGCTCAACGCCCGGCGGCCGGCCGACTACCCCTCCAGCCTGGTGTGGCGCGAGCGGGCAGGGATGGCAGCGGGTCCCGTGCGCTACGTCCGCCAACGGTTCCTCGACCGCCGCACCGATCGCCGTCTCGGCAAGCAGGTCGCCTGATGGTCCGCCCGATCCCGATCCTGCTCTACCACGGCGTCGACCGCGACGGCCCGTCCGGGCTCGCGCCGTTCGTGATGGCGCCCGACCGCTTTGCCGCCCACATGGACCTGCTCGTCGAGCGAGGGTGCCCGACCCTGACCGTGAGCGAGTACACCGACCTGCTCGATCGTGGTGACGAGCCCGACGAGGGCACGGTCCTCGTGACGTTCGACGACGGGCTCGGCGACTTCGACCGGCACGCCTGGCCGATCCTGCACGAGCGCTCGCTCGCTGCCACCCTCTACGTCGTCAGTGGGTGCGTGGGCGGCCCGGCTTCGTGGCTGGCCCCCTTCGGCCCGCCGCCCGCCATGCTCGACTGGGATCAGGTGATCCGGCTCGATCGTGAGGGATGCGAGATCGGCGCCCACAGCCGCACGCACCGCGAGCTCGACACCTTGCGGCCCGATGAACTGGCCGACGAGATCCGCACGAGCCGCACCGAGCTCTCGATCCAGCTCGGGCATCCCGTCCGGTCGTTCGCCTACCCCCACGGGTACCACGGCAAGCGGGTGAAGGACGCGGTCCGCAACGCCGGCTTCGACTCGGCCTGCGCGGTCCGCAACATGACGAGCTCGACGACGGACGACCGCTTCGCGCTGGCTCGCGTGACGATCGCGGCGGACTGCGACGTCGACGGTCTGCGGCGGATCCTCGACGGCGAGCACCTGCGCACGGCGCCGCGACGCGAGCAGCTGCGCACCCGCGGATGGCGGACCTACCGGCGCATCCGCCGGCACCGGTCGGTGGCCGCGTGAGCGCCGTGACGGCCGAGGCCCATGCCCTCGTCGTGACCAGTCCCGCGCCTCGCGCCGCGTGGGAGGCCTGCTACCTCGCCGATGCGACGGCGGTCCCCTCACAGTCGCCCGCGTGGGTCGATGCGATGGAGGCGACCGGTGGATGGCGCGATGCCAGCCGCCACTACCGGTTCGGCGACGGACGCGAGGTGGTCCTCCCGCTCGTGCGACGCCGCCTCGGTCCGGCCGCCGTCCCGCACTCGTCCATGCCTGACGCGTGGGGCTACGGGGGCCTGGTCGGTTCGCCGATCGACGTCGCCACCACCGCCGCGGTGCTCGGTGACCTGTGGACGCTCCGATGCGGGTGGATCCGGGTGCGGCCGAACCCGCTCCACGCAGCCACATGGCAGAGGGCCGCGGAGCGCTTCGGTGGCTCCGGCACCCTGGCCATCCCGAAGCGCGCCCACATCTTGGACCTCGACCGCAGCGCGGACGAGCTCTTCCGCACACGGTTCACCTCGGCGGCCCGCCGCGCCGTGCGCAGCGCGGAGAAGGCAGGGATCGAGGTCGAGGTCGACGGCACCGGGCGCCTGGCCCCTGTGTTCCACGGCCTGCTGATGCGGTCGGTCGAGCGCTGGGCGGGATCGCAGCACGAGCCCCTCGCCCTCGCTCGCTGGCGAGCCGATCGCCGAGACCCACTGGCCAAGTTCGAGGCGTGGTCGACCGCCCTCGAGGGCGGTTGCCGGATCCTGGTCGCCCGCCGCGACGGGGTCGCGATCGCCGCGCTCGTCGTGCTCCAGGGCCACAACGCCCACATGACCCGCGGCGCGATGGACCGCGAGCTGGTCGGCAACGACCGCCCGAACGAGCTGCTCATGTGGCACGCGATCCGCGACGCCGTCGAGGCCGGTTGCGAGTCGTTCCACCTCGGTGAGTCCGGGACGTCGGCGTCGCTGTCGCGGTACAAGGAGAAGTACGGCGCCGTCGCCCACGACTACGCCGAACATCGGATCGAGCATCTGCCGGCCACGCGCATCGACGCGGCCGCCCGCGCCGGCGTCAAGCGCATCATCGGGTTCCGCGACACGTGAACCGGTTGCTCGCCGCCCTCCTCGCCACGGTCGTGCTCGCCGCGTGCGCGCCCGCCCATGCCGAGGGGGGCGGCGATGCCGGGTTCCTCCACCGCCACGGATCGGTGGACCTGCACGACACGTTCGCCGGCCGGCTCGATGCCGACGCTTGGACCACGTGCTATTGGTGGGTGGCCGGCGGCTGCACCAACCTCGGGAACCACGAGGCCGAGTGGTACATGCCGGCGCAGGTGTCCACGAGTGGAGGCGTGCTCCGGCTGACGGCGACGCCTGAGCCCTCCGCGCACCTCGGACGACGCTTCACCCACGCCTCGGGGATGGTCACCACCGGCCGTTCCGGAGACGGCATCGACGATGTCGCCCGCTACGCGTTCACCTACGGCCAGGTCGAGGTCCGCTTCCGGACGCCGGCGGGTCGTGGCCTGTGGCCGGCGATCTGGATGCTCCCGGTCACCAACCGCTCGCTGCCGGAGATCGACCTGATGGAGCAGTACGGCGGTGACCCGGACAAGGCGTCGATGACGCTGCACGCGTCGGGTGCGGGCTCGCACGCCCCGGTCGAGCGCACGGTCGTCCGCACGCCCGACCTGTCGAAGGGGTGGCACACCATCGGCCTGGAGTGGACCCCTGGCCACCTGCGATGGACCCTCGACGGCAAGGCCACCTTCGAGGTGTCCGGCTCGCACGTCCCCGATGAGCCCATGTACCTGCTCGCGAACCTCGCCGTGGGCGGGCGGTCCGGGCATCGCGCCGCCCGCAGCGGTCCCGCGTCGTTCCTCATCGACGAGCTGACCGTGTGGACCCTCTCGTGACGTCCAGCTTGCAGGGCCGGGTCCGGTCGCACCTGCGGTCGCCGCTGACGCGAAGCGGCTACGCACTGTTGTTGAGCTCGGTGATCACCTCGGTGCTCGGCCTCGGGTACTGGGTGCTGGCGGCCCACCTCTACGACGAGGAGGTCCTCGGTCGGGGTGCGGCGCTGGTGTCGGCCATGGTCTTGGTCACCAGCCTCGCGACCGCTGGGCTCAAGCGGGGCCTGATCCGGTTCGTGCCAACGGCGGGCACCCGGGCGCGGGGCCTCGTCGGGCGGGTCTACGTCGTGGGCCTCGGCGTCGCCGTGGCGTTCGGCATCGTGTTGCTGACCGGGTTCGACGGGTTCGAGGACCGCCTGACCGGGCTGCAGCACAGCCGCTTCGCCCCGGTCTTGTTCCTGCTGGGGGTGGTGGCCTGGGGCCTGTTCGTGC
>JAOBWM010000081.1 GCA_025463365.1 Acidimicrobiales bacterium | reverse complement strand
GGACCCCCCTTCGTCACCGGCACCCGGCCCTGGCGCCCGGCCTCTTCGCCATGGGTTTTTGGGCGCTCTGCGTCGCGTGAGTGCGACACTGGGCCCTCAGTAAGAGATTTGGCGGCGCGCCGAGCGGGCGGCGCGGTTGTGAATCGCGAGTGTTCGTCGGGTTCGCGATGAAATTGGGGAGGGTCGAACGTCGTATCCCTGACACCATGGACGGACCGGTCGGACCCCTGACCGGCCCCATGGCGCCCACCCCGACCCCTGCCCGGAGCACCCACATGCCCACCAGCCCCGCGATCGAAGCCCTCGGGCTCGTCAAGCGCTACGGCGACAAGGTCGCGCTCGGCGGGGTCGACCTCGCCGTGCCGAAGGGGACGGTCACGGCGGTGCTCGGCCCGAACGGTGCGGGCAAGACCACCGCCGTACGCATCCTGTCGACGCTGAGCGAAGCCGACGAGGGGTCGGCCACCGTGGCGGGCTTCGACGTTGCCACCCATCCCACCGAGGTCCGGCGCCGCATCGGCCTGGCCGCTCAGGACGCGACCGTCGACCCGCTGCTCACCGGACACGAGAACCTCGTGATGATCGGAGAGCTGCACCAGCTGCCGCGGCGCGAGGCCAAGGTCCGGTCGACCGAGCTGCTCGGGCAGTTCACCCTCAGCGATGCCCGGGACAAGCTGGCGGGGGCCTACTCCGGTGGCATGCGCCGCCGACTCGACCTGGCGGCCACGCTCGTGGCGCGGCCCGAGGTCCTCTTCCTCGACGAGCCGACGACGGGCCTCGACCCCCGGGCCCGCAGCGAGCTCTGGACCGTGCTCGAGACGTTGGTCGACAGCGGCGTCACGATCCTGCTCACCACGCAGTACCTCGAGGAGGCGGACCGGCTCGCCGACGACATCGTCGTGGTCGACCACGGATCGGTCATCGCTCGTGGCGACGCCCGGCAGCTGAAGCGGCAGGTCGGTGGGGACAACATCGGCGTGACCATCCCCGACCTCTCGCGGCTCGACGAGGTGGCGGCCATCGTCGGCCGGGTGACCGGATGCGATCCCATCACCGACCGGGCCGCCCGCACGGTCACGGCGCCGACGTCGGGCGGCGTGGCCGGCCTGGCGGACGTGGCCAACGCGCTGGCCGCCGAGGGTCACGAGGTCGAGGACCTCAGCCTTCGCCAGCCCACCCTCGACGAGGTCTTCCTCACGCTCACCGGCTCCGCCATGACCGCCGACGACGATCTCGCCGATCCCGTCCCCCAGGAGGTCGCACGATGACTGCTCCCACCACGGCCGACGCCACCATCGACGTGGCTGCCGTCGCCACGCCCGCCGGGGCGGCGTTGCACCCGCCGAAGGGCGTCCTGCACGACGTGTGGGTGATCGCCCGGCGCGGCTTGATCCACATGAAGCGCCAGCCCGAGGCCCTGACCGACGCCACCATCCAGCCGATCATGTTCGTGGTGATGTTCGGCTACGTCTTCGGCGGCGCCATCGAGCCTCCAGGCGGCGGCAACTACCGCGAGTTCTTGATGGGCGGGATCATCGCCCAGACCATCGTCTTCAGCGCCTTCGGCGTGGCCCTCGGCCTCGCCAACGATCGCAAGAACCAGGCCGTGGACCGCTTCCGTTCGCTGCCCATCGCCCGTGGCGCCGTACTCGGTGGGTACGCCGTGGCCAACCTGTTGAAGGCGCTCCTGCCGATCGCGCTGATGTCGATCACGGGCTACGTCATCGGCTGGCGCATCCGCGGCGACCTCACCCACACGCTCGGTGCCTACCTGCTGATGGTGGCGTTCGCCTTCGCCATGATCTGGGTGGGCGTGCTGCTCGGGAGCCTGGTGAAGTCGCCCGAGGGCGTGAACGGGGTGGCGTTCGTGGCGTTGTTCCCGATCACGTTCGTCGCCAGCACGTTCGTGCCCGTCGAGTCGATGCCGGGCCCGCTGAAGGTCGTGGCCCAGTGGAACCCCACCACCACGCTGGCCGACTCGCTCCGCGAGTTGTTCGGCAACCCGCACACCGTCGCCGGCCCTGGCGACCCGTGGTCGATCGCCCATCCCGTGGCCTACACGTGGATCTGGGTCGTCAGCATCGTCGTCCTCGCGGCCCCGCTGGCGGTCCGCTCCTACCAGCGCTCGATCAACACCTGACCCGCCGCGCTCCGGGCGCGGAGGAAGCCGGGCGGCGCGCCGTCAGTCGCCCAGGTCGTCGAGCGTGACCACCTGCGCGTCGGTGAGGGTGACGGCGGCGGCGCCGAGGTTCTGCTCCAGGTGCGCCACCGAGCTGGTACCCGGGATCGGGAGCACCACAGGCGAGCGCTGGAGCAGCCAGGCCAGGGCGAGCTGCGATGCCGAGGCCCCCGTCGCCTTGGCCAGGTCGTCGAGCGGGCCGCCCTCGCGCGCGAGCTCGCCGGTGGCCATCGGGAACCACGGGATGAAGCCGATGCCCAGCTCCTCGCAGCGGTCGAGCACGTCCTCTGATGCCCGGTCGACCAGGTTGAAGCGGTTCTGGACCGTGGCGATCTCCACGACCTTCCGGGCCGCGTCGAGCTCGCCGACCGACACCTCGGACAAGCCGAGGTGGCGGACCTTGCCCTCCTCCTTCAGGGAGGCGAGGAGACCGAACTGGTCCTCGGCCGGGACCTGCGGGTCGATCCGGTGGAGCTGGAAGAGGTCGATCTGTTCCACGCCGAGGCGACGCAGGCTCATCTCGCACTGCTGGCGCAGGTACTCCGGCCGGCCGACGGGATGCCACTCGCCCGGACCGGTGCGGACGAGCCCGGCCTTGGTCGCGACCACGAGCTCGCCGTACGGGAACAGCGCCTCGCGGATGAGGTCCTCGCTCACCGCCGGGCCGTAGGAGTCCGCCGTGTCCACGAAGTCGACCCCGAGCTCGGCGGCGCGGCGCAGGACGGCCAGGCACTCCTCGCGGTCGTCGGGTTCGCCCCAGACGCCCCTGCCGGTGATCTGCATGGCGCCGTAGCCGAGGCGGTGGACGGTGAGGTCACCGCCGATGGCGAACGTGTCGGGTGGGGGAGTGCTCATGGCTGCGTCCTTCGCTGGGGCCGCGACCAGGCTAGGGACGGCGGTCGCCGATGGCGACCCCGCCCGGGAGCGGTGGGGTCAGTTGCCCTGCTTGCGGGCGCGGAGCACGAGGGTGGCCGGGACGAAGCGCATGACGTCGGCGTGCGACGGCCCCGGCCGGCTGGTGGCCGGGGCGGTGGCCTCGATCACCTGGTCGATGCGGAACCCGGCGCGACCGAACGTGGTGAACAGCTCGGCGAAGGTCCGAGGCCGGTCCACGATGTCGCGCCCGTCCAACTCCCAGGACTGCGGCGTGGCGTCGTCGTAGCCCCGCACGATGCGCAGCGGGTCCTCGCCCAAGGGGTCGAGCATGGCGAAGGCGGGGTGCGGGAACGAGCACGCGAGCGGGGCCTCGGGCTTGAGGACGCGGTGTACCTGGCGGAAGACGCGAGCCAGGTCGTCGGCGGTGGCGAGGGTCATGACGCTGATGGCGGCATCGATGCTGTCGGATCGGAGGAAGGCGAGATCGGCCAGCTCCGCCTGGTGGAGCTCCACCCGGATGTCGGCTTCCTCGGCGCGAGCGCGGGCGATTGCGAGCTGGTCGGCGGACGGGTCCACCGCGAGGACCTTGGCGCCCTGCTGGGCCAGCACCACGGCGTTGTGCCCGGACCCGCACCCGAGGTCGAGCACGCGCCGGCCCTCCACCGACCCGAGCAGGCGGAGGTCGGTCTCGGTCGGGACGTCGGCGCCGTAGACCACCACGCCGCCGTGATCGCCCGGCAGCGACGTGGTGAAGCGGTGCCACCCAGCGGGGGCCGGCCGAGCGGTGATGGCGGGGGGTTCGGACATGCCTTGAAGTCTGCCCGCCGCCAGGCGACCGGCCGCGGACGCGGGCCGGGACCTGGTCGGATGGTGCGAGGGTCAGGTGAACGTGGGTGGCGCGGCGGCGACGGTCTCGGGCCCCATGCTCTCGAGGCCGAGCAGGTCGACGAGCGAGGAGATGTTGGCCTTCGGCACCCGGGTGAGCCCGGCGGGGCCGTCACCGTCGTCGTAGGCCGAGAACACGATGACCGCCGCATCGGGGCACCGCTCGGCCAGGTCCGACAGGAGGTCGAGGCCATCGCCGTCGGGAAGGCGGCGGTCGAGCACGACGTGGTCGATGTCGGTGGCGAGCGAGCGGCGCGCATCAGCGACGCTGTGCGCGGTCCGGACCTCGGCACCCTCGAAGTCCAGGCATGCCTCGACGACCTTGCCGAGCAACGGGTCGTCGTCCACCACCAAGATCACCGGCCCCGCCTCCCGCGTGACATCGATGATCAGGTCGGGTTCCGGAGCGGACACCGGGTTCCAATCTCCAGCACGTACAGGTTCGGAAGTTGCTTCCATGCTCGGCTCCTACCCGGACGGGCCCGAAACGAACCCCGGCCCCGCGCGAGGCTCCCGACGTGCGGATCGCCACGTTCAACATCCACCACGGGACCGTGGGCAAGGACGGCGAGGTCGACCCCGAGCAGCTCGGTCAGGTGTGCGCCGGCTTCGATGCCGATGTGCTCGCGCTCCAGGAGGTCGACCTCGGCACGATCCGGACCGGGGGCGCCGACCTCGCCGCCGAGGTGGCCCGGGCCTGCGGGATGCGACACGTGTTCGGGCCGGCCCGCAGGTATCCCGGCGGGTGGTACGGCAACGCGCTGCTGGTCCGTGGCGAGGTCCACGCCTGGTCCGTCCTGGACCTGCCCCGGGTGCCGCGCTGGAAGCGGTGGCAGGAGCATCGCAGCGCGCTGGAGGTGCACGCCGTGGTCGGGGGACGTGCGATCCGCGTCGTGACCACCCACCTCGCCGTCCCCCAGGCCGTGAACGGGCCACAGCTCGATCACCTCCTCGGCACAGTCACCGCCCGACCCGGCCCGCTCGTCGTCCTGGGCGACTTCAACCGGGTTCCGGCCGGTGTCGAGGCGGCGGCTGCGGCGGCCGGACTCGCGTTCGTGCGCCACGGCCCGACCAGCCCGGTCGAACCCCGCCGGCGGATCTCGATCGACCACGTGCTCCTGTCCGACGGGCTGGTGCGCGTCGCGGCCGAGGTGCGCGCGACCCCGATGAGCGACCACGCGGCGCTCCTCGTCGACGTGGAACCGGTCGACGATGCCTCCGGGGCCGGCGGCGAGCCCGCTGGTCGGGCGTGACCCGGCGTGACCCGGCGTGGCCCCGGCGTTGGCCCCGGCGTGGCCGCGGCGTCGGCCCCGGCGTGAGCGGTCGGCCGGAGCGATCGTGTCGACCAGTCGGTAGCCTCCCGCCGTGGGCTTCCGGCCAGATGCCGTACGGGGCGCTGAAGGTCCCGGCGAGATCGACTACCGCCTCGCGCGCCAGTCCGTCCTGTCGGAGTACCGCAAGGGCCGCCTGGCCCGCCACGAGGTGTGCGACGCCCACCCGGAGCTGGCCCGAGCCGCTCGCGAGTGCGGCGACCCGACCTCGCTCACGTGCCCGGTGTGCGAGGAGGTCAAGGTCGTCTTGGTCTCGTACGTCTTCGGACCGCGGCTGCCCGCCTTCGGCAGGTGCATCACCTCGCGGCGTGAGCTGCAGTCGATCGCCAAGCGGTCCGGCAACTTCTCCTGCTACGTCGTCGAGGTGTGCCCGGCGTGTTCGTGGAACCACCTCGCACGGACCTTCCTGCTGAACCCGACCCGGGGTCGCGCCGCGGCGCGCTGACCGCGGCGGCCCGAGGCCGACTGCTCACCGCTCACGCGCCCCCGGTACCCTTTTTCGGCGCCGGCATCCCGGCCCCGTCGTCTCGACGCCTGCCCGTGGAGTGCCCTCTCCCTCATGCGTACCCGTAAGCCCGTCCCGGTGCACAACCTCAAGGTGACCCG
>JAOBWM010000034.1 GCA_025463365.1 Acidimicrobiales bacterium | reverse complement strand
GCGACCGGAAAGGTGTCGAGGCCCTTGAGCAGCGTCTGCGCGGCCGTGGTCGCGGCGTAGCCGGCGTCGATCCAACCTTCCAGGACCCTCACCAGCACGGGACGGTCGAGCGCCGGGCGGTCGTGCCGCTCGTACAGGGCCATCTCAGCTGCCCACTCGGTCGAGGGCGGCGAGCGAGGCTTGGCCGAGGAGGCGGACCGTGTCCGCGAAGACGTCGGCGTCGGCGCCGTCATCGCCCATGGAGCCGCCCTTGTACCTCGCGTACACGCCTTCGAGGATGCACGCGAGCTTCCAGTACCCGAAGGCCACGTAGTAGTCGAGGTTGCCGACGGGGCGGCCTCCGGCAGCCTCGTACTCGGCCACCAGGTCGGCGCGCGATGGGAAGCCTTCGAGGGTGGTCGCGGCGCCGGGGAGGGCGGCATAGGGGTCGTCGGGTTCGGCCCAATAGACCATGAGCAGCCCGAGATCCGCGAGGGGGTCGCCGAGGGTGCAGATCTCCCAATCGAGCACGGCGATGACCTCGCCCTCGGCGTCGACCATGCAGTTGTCGAGGCGGTAGTCGCCGTGGACGATCGCCGGCGCGCCCTGTTCGGGGATGTTCGACAGGAGGCGCTGGTAGGCCTCGGTGACCTCCGGGACCTCGCGGGTGGCCGATTGCTCGAACTGGCTGTTCCACCGCTTGAGCTGCCGGGCGATGTAGCCCTCCTTGCGGCCCAACTCGCCGAGGCCCACTGCATCGGGGTCCACGGCGTGGATCTTGGCCAGCGTCGCCGCGACCGATCGCCCCGCCGCCGCTCGTTGCGCCACCGTCAGCTGCTGGGCGACCGAGGCGTCGCGGACCACGATGCCGTCGACGAAGTCCATGACGTAGAAGGGGGCGCCGTTGACGGTCTCGTCGGTGCAGAGGCCGACGACCGGTGCGACCGGGACCGCGGTGGCGGCCAAGGCCGAGATGATCCGGTGCTCCCGACCCATGTCGTGCGCGGTGGCGAGGACCTGGCCGAGCGGGGGACGGCGCAGCACCCAGTCGTGCCCATCGTCGTCGGTGACGCGGAACGTCAGGTTCGAGCGACCCCCCGCGATGAGGTCGAAGCGCAGGGGCGGGGAGACGGCCGCGGCGTGTTCGGTGAACCACGCGGTCACGGCGGGCTCGTCGATGCCGGGGATGGCCGCAGAGGTCTCCATGCATCGAACCTAGCCCCGTCGACCGGACGCTCCGCCGGGCCGCCTGGTCAGCAGGGGCGTCCTGGGCGGTCGGCGCGGAGCCGGCTCGCCGATAGCGTTCCGGCCATGGTCGACGCCACCGATGCCACCGATGCCACCTTTGCCACCGAGATCTTGGAGCGGTCCGACCGCGTCCCGGTGATCGTCGATCTCTGGGCGCCGTGGTGCGGCCCTTGCCGGACGCTCGGCCCCATCCTTGAGAAGGTCGTCGACGAAGCCGACGGCGAGGTCGAGCTGGTCAAGGTCAACACCGACGAGAACCCCGGCCTGTCGCAGACCTTCCAGGTCCAGGGCATCCCCGCGGTCCACGCCGTGTTCCAGCGCAAGGTGGTGGCGAGCTTCGTCGGAGCCCAGCCCGAGGCCCGGGTGCGCGAGTTCGTCGCTGCCTTGCGGCCGACGGAGGCCGAGCGCGAGATGGTGGCCCTGCTCGACGCCGGCGACGAGCTCTCGTTGCTGAAGGTGCTCGAGCTCGAGCCCGGCCACCCGGAGGCCACGGTGGCGCTCGCCGATCTCTACGTCGGTGAAGGACGTCCCGACGATGCGCTGGCCGTACTGGCCAAGGTCCCCGAGACGGCCGAGACCCGCCGCGTCGCGGCGCTGGCACGGACCGGTGCGCCCGTCGCGGAGACCGGCGAGGTGGACGAGGGAGCGTTGGCCGATGTCGAAGGCAAGCTCGACGACCTCCTCACCCGGGCCAAGGACGACGACGCCGCCCGCCAGGAGTTCCTCGACCTGCTCGAGCTGATGGGTGCCGACGATCCGCGCACCGCGACGTACCGCAAGGCCCTCACGCGCCAGCTGTTCTGAGACGGACCATCGCCGACGCCCTCGGGCCGGGCGGTCAGGCTTGAGGTCATGGGGATGGGGCGCATCGAGCGTCGGCGCGGGTACCGGCTTTGGATCGGGGGGCCGGTGCCGCCAGGCGCGGCTGCGTGGACGCTCGGTTCGCTCGTCATCGTCCGGCGGCGCCACGCCGGCTCGGCCCTCCTGATGGCCCACGAGCTCGAGCACGTGCAGCAGTGGCGCAGCGAAGGCATGGGTGGCTTCTTGCTCTCGTACCTTGGCGCCTACCTCGGCTGGCGGATCCGGCTCTATGGCCACGACGCGGCGTACCGGCGCATCCCCCACGAGGTGCGCGCCGAGTGGCGGGCTCGCCGGCACCTGCACCTCGGCGGCGGTTGAGGCGGCGGGCTCAGCCCTTCCACATGTCAGCCATGTCGGCCGCGTTGACGCGCAGGTGCTTGTGGCCGAGGGATCCTTCGGCGAGCGCGGCCACGGCCAGCTCCAGGCCGCGCTGCTCGGCCGCGGCGCGGGCGTCGATGCCGTCGTCATCGGGCTCACGGATCTCGTAGCGGAAGTTGAACGCCACGAGGTTCGGCTCGTAGGTGAAGGTGCCCTCGCGGGTGTAGGCCGACCGGAAGACCGAGTGATCGTCGGCCACGGCGAGCAGGGCGTCGCGCTGAGAGGGCTCGAGATCGGCGAACTGGCCTCGGACGGTCACGCGGAAGATGTGCAGGCTCATGGCAACGGTGGCAGGGGATCGTCGGGGGATGGGTCGCCAGACGGTAGCGACCGGCGACGGACCGTCGGGGTGGATTTCCCCCTTTCTCCTCCGGCCATCGAGCCAGCGGGTGTACCCGCCGCGGGGCTTCGGGCGCGCGCGGCACCCTTGATGGCCTTTCGATGGTTCTCGACAACCGTCTCGTCCGCCGGTAACGTCGACGGCCACGCCTTCCCCCTCGTGCCCGCCTCAGCGCGCCTTGGAGGAACCCATGGCTGCCGTCCGCTCGCCAGCCCCTGTGCGGGGCGCCGCACCTCCACCACCGGACCGGCGGCCCACCGACCCGCTCGACGACGTCGAGGCGTGGCGTCGCCCGGGCGTGCCGCTCGGCGTCGCGGACCGACTGGCCGCGTGGCGCGACCGCATGGCCCCGACGCCCGGCCGGGTCCTCCTGGCGATGGCGGTGCTCGTCGTGGTCACCGGAGGCGGCTGGTGGCTGCTGCGGCCAGCCGCCCCGCCACTCGACTCGTCGATCCCCCTGGCGAGCGCGGCAGGCGGCCCGGTTCCGGCGGCTGGGGCTGGGGGCGGGGCCGGTGTCGGTGGCGCGGGCGGTGGCTCAGGCGGAGCCGGTCAGGTCGGCGTGGCCGGGAGCGGCGCCATGGATGCGGACTCGACGACCACCGCGGTGGCGGACCTGGTCGTGCAAGCGTCCGGCGCGGTGGCTCGCCCGGGTGTGTATCGGCTCGGCGCGACGGCTCGCGTCGATGACCTCGTGCGAAAGGCCGGGGGCCTGGCCGCCGATGCCGATCGCGACCGCGTCAACCTGGCGGCGCCACTGACCGACGGCGAGCGCGTCTGGGTACCTCGCAAGGGAGAGAGCGAGCCGCCCCCGCTCGTGGCCGGTGGCGCTGCTCCCGCCGGGTCGGGGGGCGGCGGCGCAGGAGCCTCGGGCTCGGGCTCGGGCTCGGCCGGGACCACCGGGCCACCGCAGGTGGTCGACTTGAACACGGCGACGGCCGAACAGCTCGACACGCTCCCGGGAGTCGGGCCGGCCACCGCCCAGGCGATCCTCGGTTACCGAGCCGAGCACGGTCGCTTCGGCTCGGTCGACGAACTCCTCGAGGTGCGTGGCATCGGTGACGCCAAGCTCGAACAGCTGCGTCCCCTCGTGTCGGTGTGATCGTGTCCGCGCCCGGCCGGGTGGTGCTGCCGCCCGCTCCCACTGCCAGGGGCCACCCGCTGACCGATCGTGGCGCGGTCCTGGTCGCCATCTCGGTGGCGATCGGGGCCTGGGCCCATCGTGCGGTTCCGCTGGCTCCGGCGGCCGCGCTGGTGGCCTTCGCCCTCGCGCTGCGCCGCCCCGCCGCCCTCGTCCTGGGGGCCGGGCTGCTCGCGTCGGCCCTCGGCGCACGAGCGGTCGCGGGGCTGGGACCCGTCGCCCCAGGTCCCTACGCCGGGCCGGTCACACTGGTCGCCGATCCGGAGCCCATGGCGTTCGGCGCCCGGGTCGACGTGCGCGTCGGCGGCCGGCACCTCGAGCTGTGGGCCGCCGGTGGTGCCGCCGGCGCACTCGATCGGGCCCTGTCCGGCGAGCGACTGTGGGTCGACGGCCGGATGCGGCCGCCCCCGCCTCGGTCGCCGTGGCTGGTTCCTCGCCACGTGGTCGGTCGGCTCGACGTGTCGCGCGCCGAACCGATCGATGGCGGAGCCGCACCGTGGCGGGCGGCCAACCGGTTCCGGCGGCTCCTCGCCCACGGTGCGGAGGCCATCCCCGAACCGGCCCGATCCCTCTACAGCGGCTTCGTCCTGGGCGATGGCCGCGGCCAGCCGCCAGAGATCGTCGACGACTTCCGCGGCGCCGGCCTCTCCCACCTCCTCGTCGTGTCCGGCGAGAACGTGGCGTTCGTGTTGACCTTGGCGTCCCCGCTGACCCGGCGGTTGCGGCTCAGCTGGCGGTGGGTGGTGACCGTCGGCGTGATCGTGGGGTTCGGCGTGGTCACCCGTTTCGAGCCGTCGGTCCTGCGGGCGTGCGCGATGGCGACGCTGGCCGCGTCGGCATCGTGGTCGGGCCGCCCCGCGAGCACTGTGCGCCTGCTCGCCCTGGCGACCGCGGGTCTGCTCCTGATCGATCCGCTGCTCGTCGATTCGGTGGGGTTCCAGCTGTCGGTGGCGGCGTCGGCGGGCATCGCGATCGGTGCCCACCGCATCGCTCGCCATGTGCCCGGCCCGGCCTCGGTCGCCGAGGCCCTCGGGGTCACGCTCGCGGCCCAGCTCGGCGTGGCTCCGGTCCTGCTGCCTCGCTTCGGCGGGCTGCCGGTGGTGTCGGTGGCCGCCAACCTGGTCGCGGTGCCGGTCGCCGGGCTCGTCACCACTTGGGGGCTCCCGGCGGGCGTCGTGGCCGGCCTGGCCGGGGGCCGCGTCGCCGCCCTCGTGCACATCCCGACGCGGGTCCTCCTGTGGTGGGTGGCCGGGGTGGCTCGGTGGAGCGCCTGGTTGCCGCTCGGCGAACTGCACGTGCGGGGCGTGCTCGTGCTGGGTGCGTCGGCCACGCTGGTCGCTTGGAGCGGGGTGCACAGGCCGACGTGGCGCACCCTTCGTGCCGGTGCGGCGATCGTCGCAGTGGGATGCGTGCTGGCCCCGGCGCTGGCGTTGCGGAACCCGCCGCCGCACGTCGCGGTAGCCGAGGGCGCCGATCTCTACCGTGCCGGCGGGGCCACCGTGCTGGTGCTCGAGGGCCGGCTCCGCACCGCGGACATGTTGGAGGGCCTCCGGCTGGCCGGCACCCGTCGCCTCGACATCGTCGTCGCCGGTGGCCCGCTCTCGCCCGAGGTCGACCGGGCCCTGCGGCACCGCTGGTCCGTCGGCCGAACACTCGTCACCGCCGACGGAGCAACTTCGGGCACCATCGGAACCCTCGAAGTCGTCGTGGACGCGAACGGAGAGGTCACCGTGCGGGCCGGACCGACCTGAGTCCGGCACGTGTTCGCGCACAGCACAGGTGATCCACCTCGCCGGTGACGAGGCCGTTCTGGGTGCGCCCATTCGTTGGTCTCGGGATGTGAGGAGCGGGCTTTGGGGGACCGGCTCCCTCGAGCCCATCAGCTCGGCCCGTGGTTTGCCGGTGGCCGGTGGGCGGCCAGCTCCGGCGGGTCGTTCCCACTGTGTCGTTCCCGGAGGGCGGTTGGGGGCGGCCGGTAGGGTCCGGCGGTGTCCGAGGCCGGCGTTCCCTCCCCCCGTCCGGCCGCCGTCGTCGGTCTCGACGGGTCCTCGGCCGCCAACACGGAAGGCGCCGCACTGCTCGATCGTGGCGCCGGCGAGCCGGGCGAGGTCCATGCACTGGTCGACGCAGCTCGCGCCGGTTCGTGGGTGGTCGTGACCGAAGGTGGCGAGGGGCGGGTGACCGAGTTGGTCGCGGCCGGCGCGCCGCCGGGTCGCGTGGTCCTCGAGGTGGCCCTCGACGGCGACGCCATCGCCCGGATCGAGGACCTCCACGAGCGCGGCATCGCCGTCGGCGTGGTGGTGCGCACGACAGACCCCGACGGGCGTGATCGGGTCGGTTCCACCGCCGATCCGTCGATCGCCTCCTCGCTCGACGAAGCAAGGCGGGGCGCGACGATCGGGTTCCTGACCCAAGCCCTGCTGGCCGGCGTGGTGCTGGTGCGCACCGCCGAACCGGTCGTGGCCCGGCGCGTGCGAGCGGTCGTCGGGGCCTTGATCGAGGCCCGGCCCGACGATGCCAGGATGGGCGGGTGAGCATCCCGGTCCGGTTGGTGAAGGGCGCCGACGACGTGTTGCGAGGCGATGCGGTCTCGCGCCTCGTCGACGAACTGGTGGGCGACGGCGACCGATCCCTGCTGGTCGACGTGTTCGACCTCGACGTGGCCGACCTCGGATCCGCCGTCGACGCCGCCCAGACGCCGCCCTTCCTCACCGACAAGCGGATCGTGGTGGTCCGGAAGTTCGGCCGGTTCTCCAAGGCCGACGAGCTGGTGCCGCTGCTCACCTACCTCGAGGACCCGCTCGGCTCCACCGACCTGGTGTTGGTCTGGGAGCGTTCGGCCGAGCCGTCGGCGCGTGCCGTCCGGGTGCCGCCGACGCTGACCAAGGCCGTGACGGCTGCGGGTGGCGAGGTGCTGGACACGGACGCGCCGTCGGGCCGTGGGCTGTCGAGCTGGGTCGCCGAGCAGTTCTCCGGCGCCGGGCTGGACGTCGAGCCGCGCGTGCGCGACCAGATCGTCGAGACGATCGGCGAGGATGCCGGCGCCGTCGTGGGGCTGATCGAGCGGCTCAAGGGCGCGCACCCGCCTGGGGCCCGCCTCGGAACCGAGGACGTGACGCCGTTCCTCGGGCAGGCCGGCGGCGTTCCTCCCTGGGACCTCACCGACGCGATCGACAAGGGCGATGTCCGGCTCGCGCTCGACCGGCTGCAACGGATGATGGGTGCCGGGGACCGCCACCCGCTCGCGGTGATGGCCACCCTCCAGAGCCACTACACGCGCATCTTGCGCCTCGACGGCGCCGATGCCCGCAGTGAGAAGGAGGCGGCGGCGCTGCTCGGGATCAAGGGCTCCACGTTCCCCGCCAAGAAGGCGCTCACCCAATCCCGCCGCCTCGGCGGTCCGGGCATCCGACGTGCGATCCAGCTGCTGGCCACCGCCGACGTCGACCTCCGCGGCGCCCGCGCCTGGCCCGGCGAGCTGGTCATGGAGGTCCTCGTGGCCCGGCTGGCGCGGTTGTCGCGCTGACCGAGCGCGGCGGTCTCGGTCGGCGATCGTTCGCCGGTCAACTCGAAAACGACGAACGCCCCGACCGCCGAGGCGAGCGGGGCGTCAGGCCGGACCGGGCACGGAGCCCGTCAGGCGGGAGGGTCAGTCGGCCGACGCGGCAGCCGCGAGGCGCTTGGCCAGGCGGGACTTGCGACGCGACGCGGCGTTCTTGTGGATGACGCCCTTGGTGGCGGCCTTGTCGATCCGCTTCATGGCGACGCGGGCGG
>JAOBWM010000001.1 GCA_025463365.1 Acidimicrobiales bacterium | reverse complement strand
CGGCCGCTCCGGTTGGTGTCGGTGGTCGCCGGTGCCCTGTCGATCTTCGGCATCCTCGTGTACGTGGGCCTGCCGCTCGACGGCGTCCTCGAGGGTGCCGTCCACCGCACCACCTACACCGATGCGGCCACCAACACGGTGGGGACGAAGTCGTCCTTCTTGCTGTTCCACACCACGGCGGTGAACCCGGCGCCCGGGTGGTCCAACTACAACTACTCCGGGCTCGAATCGAAGCCGGCATCGCCGCCGGGGTGCGATGCCAAGGGGAGCACCACGCCGTGCGTCAGCGGTGGGTGGACGGAGTACCGCAACCTCGTCCGCACCATGGCGGGCCTCGGCCGGGATGCGAAGTTCGGGTGCGGCCGGTCCATGTGGGAGTACGACAAGGATCGCGTCTCGGGCTACGGCACCCCGATGGCGCTGATGATGCTCCCGTACTTCACCGACGGGTGCATCGGCTCGCAGGAGGGCCTCTACTTCGAGTCGTCGACCACCGTGCCGTACCACTTCTTCATGCAGGCCGAGCTGTCCGCGTCCGGGTCCGGTCCCCAGCGGGACGTCGTGTACCCGGGCTTCGACATCGACGCCGGCGTCCGCCACCTCCAGCTGCTCGGCGTGAAGTACTACCTCGCCTCGTCCTCGACCGCCGTGAACGCGGCGAGCACCCAACCGGACCTCACCGAGGTGGCGGTGAGCGGGGCCTGGCACGTGTACGAGGTGGCTGACGCAGCGACGGTGACGCCGTTGGAGGTCCAGCCCGTGGTGGCCGAGGGGATGGGGGAGAGCCAGGACGACTGGCTGCCCACCGCCAGCGCCTGGTTCCTCGACGGCAGCGACCTCGACGTCCCCGTCTCCGACAGCGGGCCGAAGGAGTGGAAGCGCGTCCAGGCGAAGCCGGTGCCCACCGATTGGCGGCGCAGCGTCATCTGGGCCCGCTCCCAACTCGGGCTCACCGGCGCGATCGACCAGGTGCCGAAGCTGCCTCGTGTGAAGCTCCCGTCGAATCGGGTCTCGCACATCGAGATGGGGCGCGACACGATCTCCTTCGACGTCTCCCGACCGGGGGTTCCGGTGCTGGTGAAGACGTCGTACTTCCCGAACTGGGAGGCGTCGGGCGCCGACGGGCCCTATCGCGTCACCCCCAACCTGATGGTCGTGATCCCGCACTCGAAGCACGTCTCGCTCCACTACGGCCGCACCCCCGTCGACCTGCTCGGCGCGGGCATGACGGTGCTCGGCCTCGTCGCGCTGATCTTCCTGGTGCGCCAGCCACCGATCGCTGTCCCGGCGGATCGCCAGGGCCGGGTGTCGCGCTGGCTCGACGAGGTCATCACGATCCCGCCGCTGGAGAAGGCGCCCCGGCGCCGCCACCGCTCGCCCGACGATCCCGACGGCGACGGCATGGTCGATCATCCCGCCGACGACGTGCCGGCACCGTTCGACCACATGCCGGCACCGTTCGACGACATCTCGACACCGGTCGACAGGCCGGCGCCAACGCTCGACGGCCTGGCGCCATCTCTCGACGACGTGCCGGCCCCGCTGCCACCGGCCGACGAGGAAAGCTGACGTGGGGCGCGCCGCCCGTGAGGCGGTGCGTCGGTCGCTCGCCGATCGACGCACGCGGCCGGCCCCGATCGGCGATCTCCGGCTCAGCGTGGTGATCCCGGCCTACCGGGAGCACGCCACCATCGCCGACACCGTCGAGAGCGTGCGCTCGGAGTTGGCGGGCGTCGATGCCGCGGGCGGGCTGGAGGTGGTCGTGGTCGACGACGGCTCGAACGACGGCACCGCCGACGCGGCGCGCGCTGGAGGCGCCGACCAGGTGATCGCGTTGCCCGTCAACCGCGGGAAGGGCGGAGCCGTCCGCGCCGGCGTGGTCGCGGCTCGCGGCCGCACGGTGGCGTTCACCGACGCCGACCTGGCCTACGCCCCGGCCCAGGTCGCCCGCCTCCTCGAGCAGGTCGAGGACGGGTGGGACGTCGTGGTCGGCAGCCGCTTCCATGCCGACACCACCACCCTCGTGAAGGCGCCGCCGCTGCGCGAGATCGGCGGGCGGGCCATCAACCTGGCGACCCGAACCGTGCTGCGAGGGCGCCACCTCGACACCCAGTGCGGGCTCAAGGCGTTCCGGGCCGATGTGGCCCACGTCCTGTTCGAGCAGAGTCGGATCGATGGCTTCGCCTTCGACGTCGAGCTGTTCCACCTCACCGAGCGGTACGGGTTCTCGCTGGTCGAGGTGCCGGTCGAGGTCACCAACTCCGAACGCTCCACGGTCCGCGTGGCGCGCGATGCCGCGTTGTTGCTGGTCGACCTGGTGCGGATCCGCCGCAACTCGGCCGCGGGGGCCTACGACCTGGGTCCCGGCGGGGTCGATGCCCGGCTCGCCGCCGCGCAGGTGCACGGAGGCAGCTCGACGCCCGGACCGCCGGACCCGGCGCGTTAGGGTCGCTGCCTCATGTCCGACCTCGACGCCATCTTCAAGGCCTACGACATCCGGGGCACGTACCCCGACCAGATCGATGCCGAGGGGTGCCGTGCCATCGGTGCCGCCTTCGCTCGCTTCGCGCTCGACGAGGGGGGCGCGGTCCCCGAGATCCTCGTCGCCCGCGACATGCGCCCCTCGGGGGTCGAGCTGGCCGCGGCCTTCGCCGACGGGGTGCGCTCGCAGGGGGTCGACGTGGTCGACCTCGGCCTGGCCTCGACGGACCTCGTGTACTTCGCTTCAGGCACCCGTGGTGCCCCCGGCGCGATGTTCACCGCCTCGCACAACCCGGCGAAGTACAACGGCATCAAGTTCTGCCTCGCGGGCGCCCGGCCCGTCGGCGCCGACACCGGCCTCGACCGGGTCAAGGAGCTGGCCCGGACCGATCTGCCGTCGGCCGCGTCGCCCGGTTCGTCACGGTCGCTCGACCTGCTCGGCGCCTTCGCCGACCACGTCCGCAGCTTCGTCGACACGGCGGCGTTCCGGCCCCTGAAGGTGGTGGCCGACACCGCGAACGGGATGGGGGGCCTCGTGGTCCCCATCGTGTTCGAGGTGCTGCCGTTCGACCTCGAGATCATGTACGGCGAGCTCGACGGCACGTTCCCCAACCACCCCGCCGATCCGATCCAGCCCGAGAACCAGCGCGACCTCTGCGCCCGGGTGCGCGAGGTCGGCGCGGACGTCGGGTTTGCGTTCGATGGCGACGCCGACCGCGTGTTCGTGGTCGACGAGCAGGGCATCGGCATCTCCGGCTCCACGACCACGGCGATGGTGGCGGCCGGCGTGCTCGAGAAGGAGCCCGGCGCCACGGTGCTGCACAACCTCATCTGCTCGAAGGCGGTGCCCGAGGTCGTGCGCGAGCACGGTGGCATTCCCATCCGCACCAAGGTCGGCCACTCCTACATCAAGTCCGAGATGGCCCGCACCGGGGCCGCCTTCGGCGGCGAGCACTCGGCGCACTACTACTTCCGCGACAACTTCCGGGCCGACTCGGGGCTGATCGCCGCCATGCACGTGCTCGAGCTGCTGTGCGCCACGGACCAGCCGATGTCGGCGGTTCGCCTTCCGTTCGACCGCTACGCCGATTCCGGCGAGATCAACACCCAGGTGCCCGATCCCATCGCCGTGATCGAAGGCGTCGCCGCCGAGCTCACCGCCTCGCGGCCCGAGGCCGCCCAGGATCGCCTCGACGGGCTCACCGTCGACCTCGGGGACTGGTGGTTCAACCTCCGCCCGTCCAACACCGAGCCCCTGCTCCGCCTCAACCTCGAGGCCCGCACCCGGGACGAGTGCGACGAGCACACGTCCGAGATCCTCCACCTCATCACAAAGGGATAATCACATGGCCCTCGACCCCAAGCTCCTCGAGATCCTCGCCTGCCCCGAGGACAAGGGCTCGCTCCTGTACTTCGAGTCGGAGAGCGCGCTCTACAACCCGCGGCTCAAGCGGCGTTACCAGATCCGCGACGACATCCCCGTGATGTTGGTCGACGAGGCCGAGTCGGTCGACGACGCCACCCACGAGCGCCTCGTCGCCAAGGCCGAGGCCGACGGCGTGCCCTCCACGTTGTCGTAGGCCCCGTGCCTGATCCCGTCGATTCCCTCGGCTTGCGGGAGGCCGTCCTCGACCTGCCCGAGCAGGTGGCGGCGGCCGTGCGGTCGCTCACCGTCACGGGACCGCTGCCCGACCGCGAGGACATCGCCAACGTCCTCGTGCTCGGCACCGGTGCCGCGGGCTGGGTCGGTGACCTCCTGGCCGCGGTCGCGGGGCCGTTCATGCCCGTGCCGCTCGTGGTCCACAAGGGCTTCGAGCCGCCGTCCTTCGTGGACCGGAGCACCCTCGTCGTGGCCATCTCGGCGTCGGGTGACTCGCCCGAGGTCGTGGCCTCGGCCACCACCGCGGCCGAGGCGGGTGGCCGGCTCTTCGTGGTCACCAGTGGAGGCCGATTGGGTGCCCTCGCCGACGCGACCGAGGCACCGACCGTGTTCCTGCCCCACGCCAGCGGCGAGGCGGCGGTGCCGCCACGGGCGCGCATCGGCGCCCTTGCCATCCCGGTGCTGAAGGCCTTCGATCGGCTCGGGTTCTTCCCGGGCGGTCGGGACTGGATCGCCGCGGCCATCGCCCAGCTCCGTGCCCGGCGCGACGGCCTCGGTGGCCCGGCCGACGACGTCGCCCGTGCGGCCAGGGCCATCGCCGGCACCATCCCCGTCGTGTACGGCGGTGGCGCGCTGGGCGCCGCGGCTGCCGCTCGCTGGAAGGCCCAGATCAACCAGACGGCCAAGTCGCCGGCCTTCGCGGCCCAGCTCCCCGACGTGGTCCACGGGGAGCTCGCCGGGTGGGGCCAGCACGGCGACATCACCCGTCAGGTCCTGTCGCTCGTGCTCCTGCGCCACGACGAGGAGCCACCGGAGGTGGTCGAGCAGTTCGGCGCGGTGGAGGCATGGACGGACGAGGTCGTGTCCACGATCGTGACGGTGCCGGCCGCCGGCGAGGGGGCCTTGGCCCAGCTCCTCGACCTGGCCTTCGTCGGCGACCTGGTCGCCCTCGACCTCGCGGCCCGCTCGGGAATCGACCCCGGGCCCACGCCAGTCATCACGGCCTCCGCGGTGACCGCGCCCGCTCCCGCTCCCTGACCCGAGGTCTGCCGATGCCGAAGCTGCCCCTGCCCCTGTCGGAGCTCGCGGCCCGGGTCTCGAACCGGGACCGCTGGGGCGTCGACGACCAGCGCGGCACGCTGAACCTGATCGACGAGGCCGCCGTGCTCCGGGGTGCGCGGGCTGTCCGCCAGGGCCGCTCCTTCTCGCTTGCCATTCCCTTCGACGCCGACGGCCCGCAGACCGGTGCCATCCCCGGGCGCGACAACCCAGCCCACGAGATGGTGGCGATCAACGTCGCCTACACCGGCGATGCCGACGGGTTCTGCACGAGCGACGACCGCGTGGCCATGGGGGTCCAGGCCGCCACCCACTGGGATGCCCTCAGCCACGTCGGCTACAGCGGCCAGCTGTACAACGGCATCCCCGACTCGGTGGTGACCGACGCCGGCGCCGCCCGGCTCGGCATCGAGCACGTCGGTGCTGTCGCGAGCCGCGGGCTGTTGCTCGACGTGGCCCGCCTGCACGGGCTCGACCACTTCGACGACGGCTACCCGATCACCGGCGAGGACCTCGATGCCGCGGCTGCCGCCGCCGGGCTCCGTCCCGAGGCGGGCGACCTGGTCCTGGTTCGCACCGGCCACATGCACTTCCTGCGCCTCGGCGAGAAGGATCGGTACCGCGAGGTGTCGCCGGGGCTGTCCACGCAGTCGATCGAGTGGTTCCACGACCACGACATCGCCGGCGTCGCCACCGACACGCTCGTGCTCGAGTGCTTCCCGCCCGAGGACCCCGCCGTGCTGTTGCCGGTCCACATGATCCACCTGCGAGACATGGGCCTGGCCCAAGGCCAGCTGTGGAACCTGGACGCGCTGGCCGCGGACTGCGCCGCCGACGGCCAAGCCGACTTCCTCCTCACGGCCACGCCGATCCCGCTGACTGGAGGGACCGGCGGGATGGTCGCCCCCACCGCCCTCAAGTAGCGGGGGCTACGGGCAGCGGAACGCAGCGACGAGGTGGATCATCCCGGGGGTTCCGTCCTGGAGGACCAGCATCTCGTCGAGCCGCACGGTCCCGTTCGTGTCGACGTGGCGCAGCTCGTGGTCGAGCGTCTGGTACCGGGCCGTGCCCACGCTGAGGATGATCCCGTCGAGGTCGCCCTCGACCTGGCGGGCGACCTCGAGCTTGACCGGCGTGTCGCCGAACGTCCCGGTCCACCGCTCCCACAAGATGTCCGGGCCCAGGGGAGGGTCACAGGTGACGGTCGGGCCGTTGGCCGACCCGGTGACCGCGCCGGTGACCTTGATCTGCGCCGTGCCCGGTGGCGGGGCGCATCCCGCGAGGCCGACACCGGCTGCCACGGCCAGCGCGACGAGTCCGACGGCGAGCCTCGACCGTCGCGTCGTGCGCATGCGACCAGTGCACCACGTCGGCTGGCTCGCTGCTCGCGGAATCGGACATCCGCTGGTCAACGACCCGAGCCGCGGCGCAGGATCAGCTTTCGAGGTCCTTGACGCCCTGGTCGAGGATCGGGCCGAGGTTGGCGAGCACCTCGGTATCGAACGGCGTGACCGCGAGCGTCTGGCCATCGAGCCCGTCGGTGCCCTGGATGCTCACCCCGACGGCGCCGCGGCGGAAGGCGTACAGGTAGGTCTTGAAGTCGATGGGCGTGTCCAGCCCGTCAGCCTTCAGGGTCGCCGATGCGAGCATCTTCACGCCCTGGTCGCCGATGCCGGGGTCGACCTCGGCCTGGAACGCCAACGACACCGTGGAGCCGTCGGTCGTGTAGCTGACCTTGCAGGTGTTCACGGCATCCACGATGGTCTGGAACTCGTCGTCGGTGTAGGCCTTGACCGTCCGGTCGAAGGAGACCTCGAGCTCGGCCGAGCCGGGGCCGACATAGGTGCCCTTCACGTCGTTGTCCTCGCCCTGGTTGTCACCGACCTTGGCCAGGTCCGGGCACTGCTCCTCGATGGCCTTCGAGCCCGTCGTGTCGCTGCTGGTGTCGGCCGGGGCGTCGTTCCAACCCTGGCCGAGCTTCGAGGCCGGCGGGAGCAGTGCGGTGAGATCGTCGACGCTCGGCGCATCGCTCGAGCTCGCCGCGATGGTGGACGTGGTCGTGGCCTTGGGTGCCTTGGTGGTGGTGGTTGCCGCGTCGCTCCCACCGCTCGCGCCGCAGCTGACGAGCAGGGTCGCGGCGAGGGCGATCGGGGCGAGTCGGCGAAGGAGCAACAGGTCAGCCATCCCGAGAGCCTGTCAGAGCTGTCGGAGGTCCCGGCGGATCTCAGTCCGCGAGGTGCCCGGCGACCTCGTCGGCGAAGCGCTTGAGGCCCTCGATCTTCTGGTCGAGCGGGAGCTTGAAGCCGCCGTAGTACGCCCACGGCATGGTGAGGATGTCGGTGACACCTACCTCCTCGGCCTTGCGGAACTGGTCGACGGTGACGGCGTCGTTCAGCGACACGATCATCGAGAAGTCGCCGGTGCGGCCGAGCTCCTCGCGGTGGGCGTCGATCGTCGTTCGGAAGGCGGCCGCCTGCTCCGTGCTGATCAGGTCCGAGATCCAACCGTCGTGGCGTGCGGCCCGCTCGAGCGCGGCGGCCGACAGGCCACCGACGTAGATCGGTACGGGGCCGGCCGGTTTGGGGGTCATCTCGAGACGTGGGAAGTCGTAGAACTCGCCGTGGTGCTCGACCCAGTCACCCGACCACAGCTTCTCGAGCACGTCGAGCATCTCGTCGGCCCGTGCCCCGCGCTTGCGGAACTGCGCCTCGACGAGGTCGAACTCCTCCTCGCACCAACCCATGCCCACGCCCAAGGCCACCCGGCCACCGGTGAACGCACTGGCGGTGGCGATCGTCTTGGCGACCGTGAACGGGTTGCGCATGGGCAGCACGAAGATGTTCGTGAAGAAGTGCAGCCGCTCGGTCATGGCCCCGAGCGCACCGATGGCGACCATCGGGTCGACCCACGGGGTGAACGGTTCCCACCGCCGGTTCCCATCTTCGGTGTAGGGGTACTCGGTGGTGAGGGTCTCGAGGTTCACCACGTGATCGGCGAGGGCCAGGCCGTGGTAGCCGGCCTCGTCGGCGGCCCGTGCGATCGGCCCGAGCTCCTCGGGCGGCAGGTACGCCGTGGCGATCGAGAACCTCATGCGTGCGTGCCGCCGTCGACGCGGATGATCTCGCCGGTGATGTGCCGGCCGTCGGGCCCCGCGAGCATGGCCACGACCGCGGCGACGTCCTCGGGGGCACCGAAGCCGGTGGGCGACATGATCCGCCGCACCAGCTTCCCCTCCTCCTTGGTCAGGTCGTCGGGGAACGAGACGTTGTTGGTGATGCCGCTGGTGACGCTGCCGGGAGCCACCGCGTTCACCCGCACGCCCTCCTTGCAGTACTCCACCGCGAGGGACTGGGTGAGGGCGGCGATCGCGCCCTTGGAGGACGCGTAGGCGGCCATCCACGGGTGGCCGAAGAAGCTCGACGTCGAGGCCGCGTTCACGATCGCGCCCTTGGACGTGATCAGGTGGGGGAGGGCCGCTCGGCACATCAGGAACGTGCCGGTGAGGTTGACGTCGAGGATCTTGTTCCAGGTCTCGAGGTCGCACTCGTGGGTGCGGACCGTGCGGAGCATCCCGGCGATGTTGCACAGCGCGTCGAGGCGGCCCCACTGGCTGATCGCGGCCTCGATGGTCCCGGCGGCCTGGGCTTCGTCGCTGATGTCGGCCACGTGG
>JAOBWM010000175.1 GCA_025463365.1 Acidimicrobiales bacterium | reverse complement strand
TCCAGCGACGCCCCGCCCGACCGGCCCCTTACGCCAACCGAGCCGACCTGGCGTACGGCACCGGCACCCTCTGGCGCCGCCAATACGGCAGGTCGCGTTGCGTCAGTCGGCGGCTTCGGCCAGCGCTTCGGCGAGGGCCGGGTGCACCAGGAGGGACTCGACGATGTCGGTCACGCGGAGGCCGGCGGTGACGGCGAGGGCGATGACCGAGATCAGCTCGGCGGCGTGGCGGCCGACGATCGACCCGCCGAGCACGACGCCGGTGGCCGGGTCGGAGACGATCTTCACGAAGCCGCGGGGATCGTCGTTGATGAGCGCCTTGGCCGACGCCGAGAACGGGACCTTCGTGACGCGCACCTTGCGGCCCATGGCGAACGCATCGACCTCGGCCAGGCCGACGTCCGCGATCTCGGGATCGGTGAAGATGGCCGAGGCGGCCTTCTCGTAGTCGATGTGGCGGTGCGGCCCGGCGTGGAGGCCGAGGGCGTGCTCGGCGATCTTGCGGCCCTGCATCGCGGCCACCGACGACAGCGGCAGCTTCCCGGAGAGGTCCCCGGCGGCGTAGATGTGGGCCACGGAGGACTTGCAGTTGTGGTCGACGACCACGTAGCCGCCCGCGTCGAGCTTCACGCCGGCCTCCTCGAGGCCGAGCCCCTCGGAGTTCGGGATGGAGCCGATGCACAGCAGCACGTGCGAACCCTGGGCCACGCGACCGTCGTCGCAGCGCACCGCCACGCCGGTGCCGGTGACATCGATGCCGACGGCCCTCGCGCCCTTGAACAGCTTCACACCCCGGCCGAGGAAGTCGTCCTCCAGCACGGCGGCGACCTCCGGATCCTTCTGGGGAAGGACCTGCTGGCGACTCACGATCAAGGTGACCTCGGAGCCGAAGGCCGAGAACAGGTGGACGAACTCCACACCCGTCACGCCCGATCCGATGACGACGAGTCGCTCGGGCAGGTCCGGCGGTGGGTACGCGTCACGGGTGGTGAGCACCCGCTTCCCGTCGACGGGTGCGAAGTCCGGGATCCGTGGCCGACTGCCGGTGGACAGCACGATCGTGTCGGCACCGACCAGGGTGGTGGCCCCGTCGGCGTCGGTGACCTCGACCTCGTTCGGGGTCACGAGCCGGCCGGTGCCGCTGAGCAACCGGACGCTCTGGCTCCGCAACAGGCCCGTGACCGAGGACTCGAGGCGCTGCTCGATGCCCTTGATCCGGGTCCGCAGGGCGTCGAAGTCCGGCTCGGGGTGGACGTCGACGAGACCCATGCCCTTGGCCCGCCGCATCTCCGCGATGGCACCGCCGGTGGCGATCATCGCCTTGGACGGGATGCAGTCCCACAGGTGGGCGGCGCCGCCGATCACGTCACGCTCGACGAGGACCACCTCGGCCCCGAGGCGGGCGGCGGTGGAGGCGGCCTGGTTGCCGGCCGGGCCACCACCGATGACGACGACGCGCTGCGGCATGCGGGGCAGGCTACCGATGCGCCGGATCAGCCGAGACCGGCGGACGCGTCGATGGCATCGGCGGCGCCGTGGGCGTCGACGTCGCCCACCAGCAGCCGGGCCGCGGCGATCACCTCGGGCTCGGCGTTGCCCATCGCGACGCCCCATCCGACCGCGGCGATGGCCTCGAGGTCGTTGTGTCCGTCGCCGACCATCATCACGTCGGACAGCGGCACGCCGAGGTCGTCGGCCACGTGGCGGATGGCGGCGGTCTTCGAGATGCCTTCGACGGTGACGGAGACGAACGACACCCCGGGCATCACCGGGGAGGTCGCCGCCGACGACGAGGTCCCGGAGGGGGCGGCGGCGAGGGCCGCGGCCGTGTCCGAGGCGTCGACGACGTACTGCACCCGCACCACCTCACCGTCGAGCTCCGAGCGGGGCCGGACCGGAAGCGGCAGGCCGAGGAGAGCAGCATGGGCCTTTGCAAGCGGGGCGGCCTGGTCCACCACGTAGTCGTCCCACGAGTACGTCTCGAAGACCCAGCCGTGCGCGGCCGCGGCCGCCGCGCAGGCCGCCACGACCTCCTCGGACAGCGCTTCGGTGCGCACCTCGCCGCTGGCTGGCTTCCAGCGGGCGGCACCCGTGTGGAAGATGTGCCAGCCCTCCGGATCGAGCCGCTCGGCCCAGTCGCGCGTCGGGCCGGCGGCCAGCCGGGCCGTGCACAGGGTGAGGCGTTGACCTCGGGCGCGGGCCCGCTCCGCCGCGTCCCAGAGCTCCTGGCTGGGCGAACCGCTGGAACCGACGAGCGTGCCGTCGACGTCGAGGCAGATGAGGGGGACCACGGCGTTCGACGGTAGGGCCGTCCGGTCGTCCGGACCGCGTCGGGTTGCATCTCAATGCTTTTCATGCTTTCCTACCGCACCCATGACCTCGTTGGAACCCACCGCCCCCGCCCTGATCGATGCGACCGCCCGACTCGAGGCCGCCCGACTCGAGGCCGCCCGACTCGAGACGGCCCGACTCGGGGCCGCTCGGGACGCAGCCACGCTCGATGCCCTCGCCCAAGCGCTCGATCACGCCGCCGCCGTCACCAGCGCCCGGGCCCACCCCGCCCGCGACGACTGGCTCGGCTGCTCGCGCCACTGGTTCGACGACAGCCTCGACGCGCTGGTTCGCTCCTTGCGGGGCGCAGCACGCGCCACCGCGGCCGACGCGGCCCAGCTCCGCCGGTCCACGGAACCCGCGCCGTGACGACGAGCTCGGCCCGACCCGAGAACCTGCGCCGGTTCGCCACCGACCTCGGCCGCCTCGCCCATGAGCTCGACGCCGCGTCGAGGAGGGCGGCGCCGGTGGCCGACGGGTCCGGAACCATCCAGGCCGCCCGAGCGATCGAGTCGGCCCGCGCGCTCTCGCGCGCCGTCCGCCAGGTTGCGGATGTGTTCCAGGCGGCCGACCGCGGTCAGGGCTCGAGCGTCGTCCGCGTGCGCGACGGCGGCTTCGCCAACGTCTTGGTGGATTGGTTCCCCGGCCTGTCGACCGGACCGATCCAGGCCGCGATCGAGTTCGACCGGGGCCGCCGGATCGGCCGCATCCTCCGCGAGGTCGACCCCGACCGGGCGCGGCGCCTCCTCCACCGCCTCCATCCGGGTGCCATCGATGCCCACCTCGCCTCAGGGGTGTTGTCCGGGCTCGGTGCAGCCGGGTTCGCTGGGCTCGTCGCCCGCGCCGGTGCCGCCAGGCGCCGGTCCGAGCTGACGCCCGCCGAGCACCGATCGCTCCTCGGCTCGCTCGCCGGCGTCCTGACGGGAGCGGGAGCCACGATCGGCCCGCCCGAGCACCCGACAGATCCGCCGATCGTCCTGCCCGACGGGATCGACCTCCGCCTGCTCCGACGCCTGGGCGCGTTCCGCCACGGTCGCCTCGCCCTACGAGCCGTGGTCCGCCACCTGCACGTCGTGCCCGCCGGCCTGACCGTCGAGCTGGCCGCGGCCCTGCTGCTCGGCCCCAGCGGGCACGACGACCAGGCTGCCGGGGCGCCTCTCCCCGGCTTGGGCGAGGGCCCGTCCTCACTGGACCTGGCGGAGCTCCCGATGCTCCGGTTGCTGGCAGCCGATCCATTCGCCGCCGCGGCGCTCGAGGCGCGCCACCCCCGGGGCCCCTCCCCCGCCCTCACGATCCTGCGCGGCAACACGACCCGCGCCGAGCTCCCGGTCGTCGCCACGATCCTCGGTCACGTGGCCAACGGTGCGGTCGACGCCGGCTGGGCACCGCGGTGGCGCGAGGGCATCGCGCCCCCCGGACTCGGCCACCGCCTGCTCGACGGGTTGGCCGACGGCGTCATCGAGGCCGACGGCCGGACGCGGGCGCCGGTCGAGCTCTCGCGCATGTTGGCCCGCGCCCTCGAGCTCCACCCCGGCATGGCCGAGCGTCTCGCTCGGGACCTGCACCCCTCGCAGGGGAGCTGGGGCGGGGAGCGGGTGGCCACCCTGACGCGCAGCGCTCGGTTCTACGAGATCGTCGCCCGCGACCTGCCCTCGCTCGATCGCGCCCTCGGGGCGCTGGTGGCTCAGCGCTCGGCGCTGGTCCGCGCCGAGCTTCGCCGCCACGGGCCTGGCGACCTGGCGCCGCTCGAGGCGCAAGCGCCGTTCGATCACGTGGATCCCCAGATCCGCGACCTCGCCCTCGGTGCCGATGCCGCGGGGAAGGGCGACCGGATCGCGGTCATGCTCGCCACGAAGCTCGTCGCCGTCGCCCTTCCGGCGATCTCGTCCACGGCGGCCAAGGTGGCGACCGGGCCGGCGGCCGGGGCGCTCGTCGGGGCCGCCGCCGCAGGGGCGACGCGCGTGGGAGCCCGACGGGCGAAGGGGGTGATCGACGACCGGTGGGGGCACACCGACGACCACCGAGAGGACGAGATCACCGATGCCCTCGCCGGTGACGAGGCCTGGCTCGTCGCCCGGTCCATGGCGTCGGACGCCCGCTGGTCCAAGGTGCTGCGATCACCCGTGCCTCCCGCTGTCACCCATGCGGAGCGCGAACAGTTCCGCGCGTGGGTCGCGGCGCAGCCGGCGGAAATTTCCTCGGTCCTGGAACCGCTGCTGACCAGCCGATACCGCCGCACCGGCCGCGCGCGGGCAGGGGGGTGAACCAGCAATTCGCCGATCCGCGTTACGGTTTGCGCGCAAATTCGTTACAGAAAAGGACCCAAACCGATGCACCACCACGACGACCACCCCGCCCAGACTGCCCCGCAGCGCCGCTCCCCGCGGCGACGCCGACGGATCGGAGGGGTCGTCGCCATCGCGATCGCGGGGGCATTGCTCCTGTCGGCGTGTGGGACCAGCAACCAGTCGAAGGTCCTCAGGATGACCAACAGTGCCCGCCGGGCCACCGGCAGGCGCGGCTACGTCCCGAGCCAGGCGGCGATGGTGAAGGCGCAGCGGTGGGCCCGGCACATGGCGAGCACGGGCGTGGTCGAGCACACCGGCGGTGGGTCGAGCATGGACACTTCGGGGCTGCCCGGCTGGTGCGGGGTCGGAGAGAACGTCGGCCGCGGCCCGACCACCAGCAACATCCACTCCGCCTGGATGCGCTCGCCCGGCCACCGGGCCAACATCCTCGGCAACTACGACCACGCCGGCACCGGCGTC
This sequence comes from Acidimicrobiales bacterium, assembly GCA_025463365.1. GTDB lineage: Bacteria > Actinomycetota > Acidimicrobiia > Acidimicrobiales > Iamiaceae > Aquihabitans. Next base: position 3,819 of record JAOBWM010000175.1, on the reverse strand, counting down.
GTGCGCAAGGGCCGCACCGTGTACGCCGTCGAGATCTTCTACCGAGCCTGCTGAGGCGTCCGCCCGCTGGGCGTTCTTTTTCTCACCGAGGGTGAAACTGTCGGCGGATCGACCGATGGAGTCCCCGTCCACCACGGGCTCAGGCCCCGGAGAGAACGAGGACCAACCGGTGAAGACCGAACAGACGCGCAGGAACACGGGCCGGCGACGCCTCCCCACCGTGGCCGCCGCGGCGGTGGCTGCCATCGTCCTGTCGGCGTGCCTGAACGTGTCGGCCTCGCAGAAGGAGGACATCACCCTCATCAACCAGGCGCGCTCGGCCGCCAAGGCCCGCGCCGTCGCGGGCCAGCAGGCTGCCGCGAACAAGGCCCAGGCGTGGTCGGCTCACATGGCCCGGACCGGCGTGCTCGAGCACACGGGCGGCGGCACGAAGGTCGACCCCAAGCCGCTGACCGGTTGGTGCGCCTATGGCGAGAACGTGGGCTACGGCCCCTCGGTGGCCGCGGTGCACCAAGCCTTCTTGAAGTCGCCGCCGCACAAGGCGAACATGCTCGGCAACTTCAACGCGGTGGGCACCGGCGTCACCCTCAAGGGCAGCACGGTGTGGGTCGCCGAGATCTATCTGCGCACCTGCTGACCGGCATTGGGGTCGGGCCGCGATCGGCTCGTATCCTGAGACGATGACCGACGACACGCCCTCGGCGGACGGGCCGAGCCTCGAGGACTGGCAGGCCCTTGCGGCCAAGGACCTCAAGGGCCGCGAGGCCGACAGCCTCACCCGGACCCGCCCCGAGGGCATCGACGTCAAGCCGCTCTACACCGCGGCGGACACCGATGGGCTGGCGACCGACACGCTCCCCGGCTTCGAGCCGTTCACGCGCGGTGTCCGGGCGACCATGTATGCCAACCGGCCGTGGACGATCCGCCAGTACGCCGGGTTCTCCACCGCTGAGGAGAGCAACGCCTTCTACCGGCGCAACCTGGAGGCCGGCCAGCAGGGCGTCTCGGTGGCCTTCGACCTGGCCACCCACCGGGGCTACGACTCGGACCATCCCCGCGTGGTCGGCGACGTCGGCAAGGCCGGTGTCGCCATCGACTCGGTCGAGGACATGAAGATCCTGTTCGACGGGATCCCCCTCGAGAAGATGTCGGTCTCGATGACGATGAACGGCGCCGTGCTGCCGGTGCTGGCCTCCTTCGTGGTGGCCGGCGAGGAGCAGGGCGTCAGCCAGGACCAGCTGGCCGGGACCATCCAGAACGACATCCTCAAGGAGTTCATGGTCCGCAACACCTACATCTATCCGCCTGAGCCCTCGATGCGGATCGTGGCCGACATCATCGAGTACACGTCGGAGCACATGCCGAAGTGGAACTCGATCTCGATCTCCGGCTACCACATGCAGGAGGCGGGGGCGACGGCAGAGCAGGAGCTGGCGTTCACGATCGCCGACGGCCTCGAGTACGTCCGTACGGCCATCGCTCGCGGGATGGACGTCGACGCCTTCGCCGGCCGGCTCAGCTTCTTCTTCGCCATCGGCATGGACTTCTTCATGGAGATCGCCAAGCTGCGCGCCGCCCGCATCCTCTGGCACCGGGTGATGAGCGAGTTCGAGCCGAAGAACCCCAAGTCGCTCATGTTGCGCACGCACTGCCAGACGTCCGGCGTCTCACTCACCGCGCTGGACCCGTACAACAACGTGATCCGCACGACCATCGAGGCGCTGGCCGCCGTGCTCGGCGGCACCCAGTCGTTGCACACCAACGCCTTCGACGAGGCCCTCGGGCTCCCCACCGACTTCTCCGCTCGCATCGCCCGCAACACGCAGCTGGTGATCCAGGAGGAGACCGGCGTCCCCCACGTCGTCGACCCGCTCGGCGGCAGCTACTACGTCGAGGCGCTCACGAACGAGCTCGTCGATTCCGCCCAGGCGTTGATCGACGAGGTCGAGGCGCTCGGTGGCATGACCAAGGCCGTCGAGTCGGGGATGCCCAAGTTGCGCATCGAGGAGTCCGCCGCCGGTCGGCAGGCTCGCGTCGACCGCGGCGAGGACGTCGTCGTCGGCGTCAACAAGTACAAGGTGGCCAACCCCGAGCTCGTCGACGTGCTCGACATCGACAATGCCACGGTCCTCGCCCAGCAGATCGCCAAGCTCGAGCGGATCCGCGCCGATCGCGACGACGTCGCGGTGAAGACCGCGCTCGAAGCCCTCACCGAGGGCGCACGAGGCAACGGCAACCTGCTGGCCCTCTGCATCGATGCGGCTCGGGCCCGCGCCACCGTCGGGGAGATGAGCGACGCCATGGAAGAGGTCTTCGGGCGCCACGCCGCCGAGGTCAACACCGGCATCGGTACCTATGGGCGGGCCTACGAGGGCGACGAGGCGTTCGCCGCGTTGAGCGCCCGCATCGCCGAGTTCGCCGCCGCCGAGGGTCGCCGGCCTCGGATGCTCGTCGTGAAGATGGGCCAGGACGGCCACGACCGCGGCGCCATGGTGATCGCCACCGGCTTCGCCGACCTCGGCTTCGACGTCGACGTCGGTGTGCTGTTCCAGACCCCCGCGGAGGCCGCCGCCGACGCCATCGACAACGACGTCCACGTGATCGGCGTGTCGAGCCAGGCCGCCGGCCACAAGACGCTGGTGCCCCAGCTCATCGACGAGCTCAAGGCCAAGGGTGCCGAGGACATCCTCGTCGTCGTCGGCGGGGTGATCCCTCCGCAGGACTACCAGTTCCTCCACGACATCGGCGTCGCGGCCGTCTTCGGCCCCGGTACCAACATCGTCGAGAGCGCCGGCCAGGTCCTCGACCTCATCGCCGCCAAGCGCCCCGGCACCTGACCGAGCGGCTCCCCCAGCACGCCAGCCGGCCCGCGCCAGCCCTGTGTCGCGCTTGGGGTGTGTGGGGTCAGGTGATCTCGGTGCCGTCGGGGCCGGACGCCCCCTTGACTGCCGGACGCCCATGCGGTGGTCAGTCCGAAGGCAGTCGACTCAGGTCGGGGAGAAGGGCGGGGGGCCGAGGATCTCGATGCCACCGTTCTTCTGGGCCGATGCCATCACCTTGGCCATGTCGACCGGGCCGGCCCCGGGCTCGGCCCCGCCACCGGTTCCCATGGCACCACTCGGGACCGGCTCGCTCGCATCCCAGTAGAAGGACTGGCAGCAGCCCGGCGTGTGGAGGCACAGCAACCGGGCCCCCTCCGCTGCGCTCACCTTGAAGGCATGGGGCACCCCGCGCGGCGCGCTGGCGATCCCGCCGGCGCCCACGGCGTGCTCGGTCCCGTCGAGGTGCATGAGGATCTCGCCCTCGAGGACGATCATCGTCTCGTCGGAGTCGGGATGGGTGTGCAACGGCGTGACCTTGCCCTGGTCGAGGCGGTCCTCGAACAGCAAGAACGCGCCGCCGGTCTCCTCGGCCGTCGCCTTCCAGATGTGCAGGCCACCGCCGAAGAACCAACGATGCTCACCTTCGTCCTTCGCTCGGACGATCGGTGCGGGCTTCGTGGCGGGGGTCATGGCGGTCCTTCGTTTCGTGGGACACGAGTACCATGACGACATTGGCGTACCATGAAGGCGATGTCAACCTCCTATGAGCTCGGTGGCCGCTCGGCCCAGAAGCGCCGCACGCGCGAGGCACTGGTGGCTGCCGCCCGCGACATGGTCGCCGCCGGCCTGACGCCCACCGTCGAGCAGGCAGCCGAGGCCGCAGGCGTGTCGCGGACCACCGCGTACCGCTACTTCCCCACCGCGCGATCCCTGCTGTTGGCGGCCCATCCGGAGATGACGGCCGAGTCGATGCTCCCACCCGATGCCCCGGCCGATC
>JAOBWM010000158.1 GCA_025463365.1 Acidimicrobiales bacterium | reverse complement strand
GGTGCCGCCGTGGTCGTCACCGACGTCGTGTCCGGCGGGGTCGTCGGTGGTGCCGGCGGGCCGGGTGCCGCCGTGGTCGTCACCGAGATCGTGGGCGGCGGGGTCGTCGCTGACCTTGGGGGCCGTGGTCGGCGTCGTCGGGGCGACGGCGGGCTTGCGATGCTTGGCGCGGCGCTTGGCCAGCGAGCTGCTCGACACTGGCTTCGAGAGGGTGGCCGGGCGGCTGTCGACCACCTTCGTGGGGCTCGGGGTGTTGGAGATGGCGCCGGCGGCGGCGATGGCGACGGCACCGAGGATGACGGTGCCGGCCACGGCTGTGACGGTGGTGACGAGTCGGGTTCGCAGCTGCGAACGGAAGGGCGGGGAGGCTTGGTTGTCGTTCATGGGTCCACCATCGACGCGAACGGGTCGCCCGCTCTAGTGGTCGATGGTGCTAGCACCAGACGTTCCCCTGCTCAGGGCGGTGATCGGAGTTCCGTCGGCCCCGTCGCTCGTAGGGTCGGCGCGTGGCTGCCGTCCCGATGTTCCCGCTGGAGTCGGTCCTCGTGCCGGGGATGGTGCTCCCGCTGCACGTGTTCGAGGAGCGGTACCGGGCCCTCGTGCGGACCTGCATGGAAGGGGACGGCGAGTTCGGCGTCGTGCTGATCGAACGGGGGAGCGAGGTCGGCGGCGGTGATATCCGGTCCGGCGTCGGCACGGTCGCCCGCATCGTGCAGGCCGACGAGATGGCCGACGGACGCTGGGTGGTCGTCGCAGTTGGCGTCCGCCGCGTGCGGGTCGAGCGGTGGCTCGACGACGACCCGTTCCCGCGTGCCGAGCTCACCGATTGGCCCGACGTCGAACCGGCTCAAGCATCGAGCGAGGAGCGGGGGATGGAGGCTGCGTATCGCGACCAGCGGGCACTGCTGCGGCGGGTCCATGCGCTCGCCGCCGAGCTCGGCCGGCCCGCCGCGCCCCTCGCCGACCTGGCCGAGGATCCGTTGGCCGGCAGCTACCACCTCGTCGCCCTGGCCCCGCTCGGTCCGCTCGACCGCCAACGGCTCTTGTCCGCCGACGGTCCTGCCGAACGCCTCGTGCTGTCCGGGGCGATGCTGCGCGAGGCCGCCCTCGTCCTGGAGGCACAGCTCGCCGGCGGGTGAGCCGGTGGTTGGCGGCCTGACGAACGGGCGCCACTCGTGCATGGAAGATTCTGGGAATGGAAGAACCTGCGCCGACCCCGGTCCACACGTGTCCCGCCTGCCAGATCATCGACCGGGCCGACGGCGTCGAGGACGGAAAGCTCTACAAGACCACCCACTACAAGGTGAAGAACGAGCGCGCGCTCTTCGCTCAGATCAAGAAGCGGGAGGACGAGGTCGCCGACAAGATCACTGCCTTCGCCGGTTCGCTGAGCTTCGTGTACATCCATTCGGTCTGGTTCGGCACATGGATCATCGTGAACGCCGGCGCGCTGGGCGCCAGCGTGATCTTCGACAAGTTCCCCTATGGGCTGCTCACCATGATCGTGAGCCTCGAGGCGATCTTCCTCGCCACCTTCGTGATGGTGAGCCAGAACCGCCAGGCTGCTCGAGCCGACATCCGCAGCGACCTCGACTTCGAGACCAACCTCCGTTCGGAGATCTGGTCGGTCCACATCGGCCAGGCCCTCGGCATCGATTCCACCCATGTCGAGGAGGTCGTGAAGATGGCCATCGACGGCTTCCGCGCCGAGCACGAGACCTGAGTCGCACCGCCATCGCTCGAACGGCCTGCGCAAGCCGCCGGGCTCCGCGCCGCTGCACTCGACCACGCGACCCGGCATGGTTGCCGTTCGTTGGTACGGTCCGGCGAGGTGGTCGACAGCGGGACCCCTCACCGGGAGGCACCATGCGGGCAGGAAGCGGACTTTGGCGGCGGCGGATCGTCATGAGCGGGACGCTCGGGATCGCGTTGGTCGTCGGGGCGGGCCTGGCCGCTGGCGCTGATGGCGGGCTGACCATCACGCCGTCGAGCGGCGCATCGGGAACGGCCTACGAGGTGAACGTGTCGTGCGGCGAGCAGCCGCTCCTCTACCGCCACAACCTCCAGGACGACTACGTCCAAGGGACGATCGCGCCGTTCCCGTCCGACCAGGTCGCTGAGGTCTCTCCATCGGTGTGGGCGTTCGACGGCACCGCCGGCCGGGCCGACGCGCAGTACTCGGCCACGTGCGCCGGCGCGACGGCGGGCAGCGCTCGCTTCGACGCCGAGGCACCGCACCTCTGGTTCGGGCCTCGCCCGAGGTACATCGCCTCGCTTGATCCGAGTACGAGGGTCGAAGGAACCGACTGCCCCGACGGCACCACGGCCACGGTGGCGATCACCGCCGATGGCAAGACCTCCACCTCGAACGCACCCATCGACCAGTACGGGGACTGGTCGGTCGCGCTCCCCGCGCCAGTCGGGTCCACCGAGTTCACGATCAACGCATCGTGCGGCGCCGTCGTCTACGACGCGCTCCAGGCCACCACGACCGTCCCCGGCGAGGTCACCGAGACCACCGCCTCGAACATCACGTCGCCCCCCACGGGGCCGACCCCGGCGTCACCAGCCGCCCCGCAATCGGCCACCGCGGACTTCACCGGCTGACCGCGACCGGGGCGAACCTCCGACGCATCCGCTCACCGGATGGCGAGCGCTGCGACCATCGCCTTGGGCGGGATTGAACTCGGGCGCTCGCTGACCTGACCAGAACCGGTCCACCTCACCTTCTTGTGTTCGAACGTCGCCCTCACACCGACGAACGAACACCAGAAGTGATCGCCAACTTCGACGACCCGCTGCCTGCCGTCGTCGGTGACCGCGAGGTCAGCGGTCACGAACCGGTTGTGAAGTCGAGCAATGGCCGAGCGCGGCGAATTCGCAGAGGTAGGCATGCGGCGAGGCAGGTTGACGAGTGGTGCGGTTCGGCTGCTCAGCGCTCCCGTAGCATCGCCGGTCCGCGGGAGGGTGGGGTCGGGATTGGTTCCAACCGACATCCCCCACCGATCCGAGGGGCTGTAGCTCAATGGTTAGAGCAGGGGACTCATAATCCTTCGGTTGCGGGTTCGATTCCCGCCGGCCCCACCAACACCGATGATCGAACCTGGAACGCATCGCCTACGTGGCGGGGCCTCGGTGCCAGGTCGTGCCGAGGGTCGCGAGGCGGGCCTTGGCTTGGGGCTTGGTCACCGGGCGGCAGCCGAGCGTCTGGTTGTGGGCGAGGAGCTCGGGTTCGGTGCGGGACTTCTCGCGGCCGACCCGGATCACCTCGGCGGGAGGCTTGCGGTGTTCGCGCAGGTCTCGCCAGAGGCGGCGAAGCGCGTTCATGCGGGTGGTGCGGATCATGAGGAGGGCGTCGGCGAGCAGCCCGGCGTCGGTCAGCGGCTCGACGAGGTCGGCCGCGAACAAGCCCTCGGCGACGACGACGAGCGAGTCCCCGCGGTCGATCACCCGGTGGCCGACGACGGCGTTGCGGCCGAATGCGTAGGTGGGCACGTCGACCCGGCCGGTGGCGCACAGGGCGGCCAGGGCCGCGACGGCGGCATCGGCATTCCACGTGCGCGGGTCCTCCCAGTCGACGGTGCCGTCGGCGCGGTGGGGGAGGCCGGGCTCAGTGCCGTCGCGGTAGAAGTCGTCGAGGGCCACCGTCGGCAGCCGGCTGCGGTCGGCGAGGTAGGTCTTGCCGCAGCCCGAGGGGCCAGCCAGGAGCACGACCTTCGCCCGCGGCACTCCGGAGCCCGGCTCCCGGTCCGGGTGACGCTCCGGGCTCACCGGAGTCAGAACGGCGAGTCGTCGCCGAGCCAGCCGGCGGCCCGCTCGAGGAGGTAGGCGCTGACGTCGTGGCAGCGGTCGAACACGTCGCACAGGTTGTCTTGCTGGCCGGAGTAGAGCGTCGACAGCGCGACCTCGACCTTGCCGATGATCCCCACGGTCCGGTCGGCGCCGTCGGTCACCGAGGCGAACGAGTCGATGGCGGAGACCTCGAGCGGGAGGTCGGGTCCGCCGACCCCGGCGAGGTCGGTCGCCAGCACCAGCAGGTCCGGCCCGCTCGGCAGCGGTGGCAGGCCCCACGTGAAGTGCAGCGGAAACCGGTGGAGGTCGGGTGGTTCGGCGTCCTCGTCGAGCTCCATCACCAGGTCCTCGAACGAGAGCAGGACTCGCGGGTCGATCTCCAGTGCGAGGTGCAGGTCGAGGGGGCCGCCGCAGGCCTCCTCGGGATGCAGGTCGACCTCCCACGCCTGGCGCAGCGAGTACGTCTCCACGAAGTGGCGCTCGTCGTGGACGTGGAAGCCGTGGTCGACGGCATGGTCCTTCAAGTCGGCCACGAAGCCGGCGACATCGATGACCGCCACATGCGCTCCTCGGAGGGGAATCGGAACGCTCCAGCCTGCCACGTCGAGGGCGACCGGCGTGCGGCCGCTAC
>JAOBWM010000150.1 GCA_025463365.1 Acidimicrobiales bacterium | reverse complement strand
GGGCGAGGGGAACGATCTCGTTGCCGAGGTACCGGAACCCCCAGATGCCGTAGATGAGCGCCGGCACCGCGGCCAGCAGGTCGACGACGTTCGTCAGCAGGCGACGGGACCGAGGCTTGGCGTACCCGAGGATGTAGAGCGATGCCGTCACCCCCACGGGGATGGCGATGGCCACCGCGAAGAGGGCGACGATGAGCGAGCCGACGAGCAAGCCCAGCACGCCGAGGCGCGCCGGGTGGGTGTCTGATCGCCACTCCACGCGGGTCAGGAACGACAGACCCTGGGTGTGGAACGTGTGGCTCGCCCGCAGCAGCAAGAAGCCGCCGATGACGAGCAGGAGGGCGAACACCGTGAACCCCGCCCCGGACGTGGCGAGGGCGAAGGCACGGTCCGCGCGCGTCGGCGGATCGGTGACCCGGCGCGGCGGTGGCGGGTCACCGCCGGTCGCGGTGGAGATCTCGATCGTGGACACGGGTTCGGGCCGGCGCTACGGCGTGGCGAACGTGCAGGTGATGCCGTTGCCGTTCGCCGGGAACGGGAGGAACCCGTAGGTCGTCAGCGTCTTGTCGAGCTGGCCCGTGCACAGTGGGCTCTTGACGCCGGAGACGGGGTTGCTGGTGTCGTACCCGACGGCCGCGAGGGCCGAGGTGTAGGCGACCGAGTCGGTGTGGACCACGTTGTAGAGCGTGAACACGCCGGGGAAGCCTCCGGTGATGACCGACGCGTTCGGCGCGTACTTGCCGAACTTCGGGCCGCTGACCGGGTTGAGCACCGTGCCGCTCACCGTGACGGGGCGGGCCACCGCACCGCCCCGCGAGTTCGGCGCCACGCCGTTGGCCTGAGCAACCCACGCGCTCGTTGAGTACGGGAGGATCGCGAAGGGGCGATCGGCCACCGCGACGAGGTTGCCGTGGCTCTGCTGGGCGGCGATCACGGCCGGGCAGCTCGCGCTGGACACGGTTGTGGGGTCGAAGCCGTCGAGGATGTTGGTGCGGAACAGCTGCCCCGCACCGGAGCCCGGCTGCGTGAAGTAGCGCTGGATCTTGCCGGCCTTGCCGCCGACCTCGCTCCAGTCGGTGAACGTGCAGTCGTAGATGCCCTTGATCTGGCTCTTGGTCAGGCTGGCCGGAGCACGGCCGCCGGCAAAGGCCGCCCACGTCATGGCGTCACGGCCGAACCCGAAGTACCGGAAGCCGGCCGGCTCGCCGGCCGCGGGACCCGACGAGGAGCGGGCGATGTCGATGCACCCTGTGGTGAGGTTGGTCGGGTCCTTGAGGGCCGTCTTGCCCTGGCCGGCTGATGCCGGGGCCGAGTACGTGGTGGGCGGCGTACCGGTGACCACGTAGGTGCGGGCCTCGCAGGTGCTGTCGGCGGGGACGTTGTACGGCGCGTCGGGGAGCGATGGGATGTTGGCGGTGAGATCACCGGCGGTGTTCTTCGGGTCGGTCGCGTACTCCTGGAGCACCGAGCGCATCACGTAGTCGGTGACGTCGGCACCGGCGGACGTCAGGACGTGGGTGGGCACCGTGTTGGTGGCGCTCGGAGATCGCCTCACCACCGGCTTGGCGGCCAGCTTCGGTGCCGGTGAGGTCGAGGCGCCGGCGGACCGGACGGCCGGCACGACCAACGCGATGATCGCAGTGGCGGCGACGAGGGAGCGGCGAAGGATCGCGCCGCACTGAAGGTGACGTGTGGTCAAGGAAGGTGCCCGTTCTCGTGAGGTGTCCGATTTCCGGCTAAAACCAGGTTTGGACTATACATGATGACTATGGTCAGGAATAGGGAGGGAACGCAAGTCCGGCGCCCGCGGCTGCTCGCACTGCTGCTCGCATCGGTCGTTGCTGCCGCCGGTCTCGTCGGGATCGGGGCCCAGCGTTCCGGCGCCGCGGGCTTCGACTACACGATCACCGTCACGCCGGCGGGGAACCTGGTCGACGGCCAGGCCTTCACCGTCACGGTCGCGGGTCCGCCCGGCATGACCGTGCTCAACAGCGGCTTCTGCGATCCTTCGATGCCGCAACCCACGAGCGACCGGGACCTCACCGAGTGGTGCACCGACACGGTCGGCAACGCCACCACCGGCGGGCTCGCCCCGGCCGGCCCCGACGGAGTGGCCGAGCTCACGATCCGCGCTGGTACCGGTGCCGCGACCAAGACGGCTCCGGCGCTGGGAACCACGCATTCCTGGCGGTGCGACGCCACGTCGTCCTGCAAGCTGCCCCTCGTCATCAGCCCGCCGAACGGCGATGCCACGTTCGACGTGTCGACGATGCTGACCTACCGCGACGACGACCCCACCGCCGGCTGCGGTGGCAACGCCGCCGACCAGGTGTCGTCCTCAGCCCCGGACCGCCTCACCGAGCAATGGGTGGCGTGGACGGTGGCGGAGTGCGCCGGGAGGGGGCTGAGCACGTCCGCGTCGTTCGAGAACGACGGCCGGGCCCTCGGCGAGTTCGAGGACGGGACGGTCGACCTCGCCTACTCGGCGGTCGCACCCGGCACTGCCGGCTTCGGTGCGGGGACCCGTTCGGCGGTCGCCACGCCCGTGGCCGTCAACGCCACCGTCCTTGCGGTCGCCGGCTTCTACCCGTCGGCCTCATCGGTCCCCGGCACCAAGCTGTGGAAGCACGTGGACGACGTGAAGATCTCCCGCGACGAGCTCACGGCGCTCCTGAGCGGGCACCTCGGTCTCGACGAGGACCTGCAGGGCTCGCTGGTCGCCCGCAACCCGCAGCTGCAGGTGCAGGCCGGTGCCATCGGCTTCACCGCGCCCAGCGCGCTCGCCGGCCCGCAGGCCACCACGTGGTTCGGGAGCCGGCTGCTCGAGGCCGTCGGCGGCGCCGGCTGGTCGTACCCCAACTCGGCGTCGAAGTACGGCGACAAGGCCGGGACCCCCCTCGGCCGCTTCGGTGACTACAACTCGATCACCAACAGCCTGGCCATGGTGAACCTGTCGACCGGCAAGCCGCAGTTCGTCGGCGAGATCTACCGCAAGCTGGCCGAGAAGCCCGAGGCGGTGAGCCTCGTCACCTTCTACCTGACCGACCTGGCGACGGCCCGCCAGCTGCGCCTCGCGCCGGTGGCCATCGCCGACGGCCACGGCGGATTCGTCGCCCCGACCGAGGCATCGGTCGCCGCCGCGGTTCCGACGCTCGAAGCCGGCCCCGGCGGATTCTCGGCCCCGTCCACCAAGGACCTCGCGGCGGGGGCCTACCCGCTCACGTTCCTCGAGTACGCGGTGACGCCGGCGCAGAAGCTGCTCGACGGCGACTGCAAGGAGAAGCCCGGCGAGCTGGCCGCGATCAAGCGATGGCTGACGTACGTGACCGGCGACGGCCAGGCCCCGACACAGTTCGCGGACAGCGGGATGCTGCCGCTGCCTGAGGCGGCTCGGAGCCAGGCGGTGGCCTCGTTGGCCCGCATCGGGACGGCCGAGCCCACGACGGGCCCGTGCGCACCGGCCGTCCCCGTCACGACCACCACGACCACGCCTCCGAGCGGCATCACCGGCGGACCCGAGAGCGGGACGGGGGACGGCAGTCTGCCCGTCGGAGGCGGCAGCGGGCTCGGCGGAGGCGGCCTGGCCGATCTGGCGTCCAACGGGTCGAGCAACTCGCTGGGCACCGCCGGGGGCACCACCCGCCGCCGCACCAGCACCCAGAACACGGTCAACGGCGCCCAGGAGGCAGCCTTCCACTCGAACATCCCGACGCTGCCCGGGCCCATCGGCTCACCCATCCTCTTGGGTGCCGTCGCCCTGCCGTTCCTCGTCGGGCTGGCCTCGGCCACCGGCTGGCTCTCCACCGGGCGGTCCCTCCCGGCCCGCGGCCGGGCGCGTCGCCGGGCCATCACGTGACCGCCGTAGAGGACACCGTCGAGAGCACAGGGCCGATCGAACTCGTCCCCGTGGCTCCCCTCGCCGCGTCCGCCGGTCCCCTGCCGCTCACCGCGCGGCGCGCCAGCGGGCTCATCGTGGCGTGGCTCCTCGTCCTGGTGGTGGCGACGGTGATCGTCGCCTATCCCCTCGGGCCGATCCTCCAACACCGCGCCCAGCACCGGCTGCTCCGCTCCTTCCGCACCGACCTCGAGTACGCGGC
>JAOBWM010000144.1 GCA_025463365.1 Acidimicrobiales bacterium | reverse complement strand
CGAGCCCACCGCTGAGGTCGCCGACGCGTCGGTCGCCCCGCCGGTGTCCACGTCCGGCAAGCCGATCCCGCCGCCGCCCGCGCCCCGCTCGCTCACCGGCAAGCCGATCCCGCCGCCGCCCGGCATGGGTGGCCGCACCTCGCGCCCGTCCGCGCCGGCCGGTCCCAACCGTCCGGGTGGCATCCCGGGTCGCGCTGGCGCCAACCGCCCGATGGGCGGCCCACGCCCCTCGGTCCCCGGTGCCGGCGTCGGCCCCTCCGGCCGCCCTGGTGGCGGTCCTGGTGGACCTGGTGGCGGCCCCGGTGGTGGCCCCGGTGGTCGTCCCGGCGGTCCCGCCGGCCGTCGGCCCCCGCGTCGCAAGGGCCGTCGTCGTCGCAACCGCGAAGAGCTCCAGCCGATGGACCTTCCGTCCTACACGCCGGACAACTCCCCGGTTCCCGACGGCATCATCGTCATCGAGCGGGCATCCACGCCCCAGGAGCTGGGCCCGCGCCTGAACCGCACCGCGGCGGACGTCGTCCGCTTCCTCATGCAGCAGGGCGAGATGGTCACGGCCACCCAGTCCCTGTCTGACGACATGATCGAGCTGTTCGTCGCCGAGATCGGCGCCGAGATCCGCTTGGTCAACCCGGGCGAGGAGCAGGAGGTCGAGCTCCAGAAGGTGCTCGGCGTCGCAGAGCTCGACGACGAGGAGGAGGAGGGCGCCACCACGCGTGCCCCCGTCATCACCGTCATGGGCCACGTCGACCACGGCAAGACCAAGCTGCTCGACCGCATCCGCGATGCCAACGTGGTCGCCGGCGAGGCCGGTGGCATCACCCAGCACATCGGTGCGTACCAGGTGGTCAAGGGCGGCCGCCCGATCACGTTCATCGACACCCCCGGCCACGAGGCGTTCACCGCCATGCGGGCCCGTGGCGCCGATGCCACCGACATCGTGGTCCTGGTCGTGGCGGCCGACGATGGCGTCATGCCCCAGACCGTCGAGGCCATCGACCACGCCCGCGCTGCGGACGTGCCGATCGTGGTCGCGGTCAACAAGATCGACCGCGACAACGCCGATCCGGACAAGGTCCTGGCCCAGCTCGCCGATCGCGGCCTGGTGCCCGAGTCCTGGGGCGGCGACACCATCGTCTGCCAGATCTCGGCCCTGCAGGGCATCGGGATCGACGAGCTCCTCGAGAACCTCCTGGTGGTCGCCGAGCTGGAAGACCTGCGGGCCAACCCCGACGGTCGGGCCAAGGGCGTGGTCCTCGAGGCCAAGCTCGACGCCGGCCGGGGCCCCGTGGCCACCGTGCTGGTGCAGCGAGGGACCCTGAAGGTCGGCGACCCGCTCGTCGCCGGTCCCGCATGGGGCCGCGTGCGTGCGCTCATCAACGACAAGGGCGAGCAGGTCAAGCAGGCCGGTCCGTCTGCTCCGGTCCAGGTGCTCGGGCTCTCCGACGTCGCCACCGCCGGGGACGACTTCGTGGTCGCCCGCGACGAGCGCTCCGCCGCCAAGGTGAGTGAGCAGCGCGAGCACTACCGGCGCCTGGCCAGCATCTCGGGTTCGGCCTCCGCCCTCGGTGGCGGCGCCAAGCTCGAGGACATCTTCAGCCAGATCCAAGCCGGTGAGGCCGCCACCCTCAACCTCATCATCAAGGCCGACGTCACCGGTTCGCTGGAGGCGGTCACGGCCAGCCTGAAGAAGCTCGAGCGCGACGAGGTCAAGCTCTCCTTCGTCCGCGAGGGCGTCGGCGGCATCCTCAAGTCCGACATCGAGCTGGCGATGGCATCCAACGCCACGATCATCGGCTTCAACGTGCGCCCCGACCGTCAGGTCCGCGACTTCGCGGCCGCCGAGGACGTCGAGATCCGCACCTATGAGGTGATCTACCACCTGCTCGAGGACATCGAGAACGCCATGGTCGGCATGCTCGCCCCCGAGTTCGAAGAGGTGGTCACCGGTGAAGCCGAGGTCCGCGAGATCTTCTCGGTGCCCCGCGTCGGCAAGATCGCCGGCTGCTACGTCACCAACGGCCAGATCACCCGTGGCTCCAAGGTCCGCTTCCTCCGCGAGGGCACGATCATCTGGAAGGGCGCCATCCAGTCGCTCCGCCGGTTCAAGGACGACGTGCGCGAGGTCAACACCGGCTTCGAGTGAGGCATCGGCCTCACCGACTTCCAGGACCTCAAGGGCGGCGACATCATCGAGACCTACGAGGATCGCGAGATCCCCCGCAGCTGACCGCTCCCGATCGGCCCCGCATGGCAAAGCCATGCGAGGCCGCCGGGGTCGATCGGTAAGCTGTCGAAGCTGTGCATGCATCCGTCCTGGTCATCGACCTGCACCTACCGCTCGTCGATTCCCTGAAGGCGAAGCGGGCTTCGATCACACCGATCCTCGAAGGGGCGCGCCGTCGCCACAAGGTGGCGGTGTCCGAGGTCGGTCACCAAGACGAATGGCGGCGCAGCGAGCTGGCCTTCGCCACCGTGGCGTCCAGCGAGACCCAGGCCCGGGAGGTCCTCGACGCGGTGGAACGGTTCGTCTGGTCGTTCCCCGAGGTCGAGGTCGTGTCGGCCGGCCGATCCTGGCTCGACGAGGAGGAAGCACGATGAAGCGACGTACGACAGCTCGCGACTACCCGCGCACGGCGCGGCTGAACACGCTGGTACGGGAGATCCTGGGCGACGAGCTCGAGCGCATCGGCGACGAGCGGCTCGAGCTGGTCACGCTCACCACCGTCGTCGTCGACGGCGACCTCAAGCGGGCCGTCGCGTACTACGACCACTCGTTGGGCGAGGATGCCGAGGAGTCGATCCAGGCCGCGTTCACCGCGCTCCGACCGCGGCTGCAGTCAGCCGTCGGCCGCCAGGCCAAGGTCAAGCGCACCCCCGAGCTGCGGTTCGAAGCCGATGGGGTCCTGCGCAACGCCGAGCGGATCGAGCAGGTGCTGCGCGGCCTCCAAGGTCCCGACGGCACCCTGCCCAGCTCACCTGATCCCGAGGACTGAACCGGGTGGGACGCCGAGGGGGCTCGCCGGGCGACGGCCCCGACGGTCTGGTGGTCGTCGACAAGCCGGCCGGTTGGACCAGCCACGACGTCGTGGCCAAGAGCCGGGGGCTGCTCGGCACCCGCAAGGTCGGCCACGCCGGAACCCTCGACCCGGACGCCACCGGCGTCCTGCTCCTCGGGGTCGGCAGGGCCACGAAGCTGCTCCGCTACCTGTCGCCGCTCGGCAAGGCATACGTCGGTGAGGTGACCCTCGGCGTGGAGACATCGTCGCTGGACTCCTCGGGCACCGTCACCGCCGTGCACGACATGGCCGCGGTCACCGTCGCCGACGTCGCCCGGGCCGCCCGGGCGTTCGTAGGTGCCATCGAGCAGGTTCCGCCGATGGTGTCGGCGGTGAAGATCGACGGCAAGCGGTTGCACGAGCTGGCTCGCCAGGGGATCGAGGTGGCACGCGAGCCGCGGCCCGTCGTCGTCCATCGGCTCGACGTGGGCGAGCCGACCGGGGCGGCTGGCGCGCGCATCGGAGGCGAGCCGTCGGACGACTGGGTCGCGGCCGCCACCGGGGGAGCGGGGCTCACCTTCGAGCTGTCCGTCACCTGCTCCTCGGGCACCTACATCCGTACCCTGGCCGCCGACATCGGCTCGGCCCTCGGTGGGGGCGCCCACCTGAGCGCCCTCCGCCGCACGTCCGTGGGCCCCTTCTCGATCGAGGAAGCGGTCCCCCTCGAGCAGGTCGGCCCCGAGCGCGTCCGGCCGCTGGTGGAGGCGGTGCGCCACCTCGACACGGTGGTCGTGGACGACGACGGGGCGGCGGCGGTGGCGGTCGGGAAGGTGCTCGAGCGCTCGGCCCTGGGCGTGCCCGACGGGGACGGCCCGTGGGCCGTGCTCGATGGCGCGGGTGCGCTGCTCGCCGTCTACGAGCCGTTCCGGGGCACGACGGCCAAGCCGAGTCTCGTGATCCCGTCCTGAGCGGAACCGATCAGAACTGGTGCTCGTCCACGACGTCGAGGTTCCGGAACGTGGCTTCCCCGAAGCGCTCCGAGGCCTCGGTGGCGAACTGTTGGGTGCCGGGGTGGTCGTTGTTCTTCATCGCCGACTCGTAGGACTCGAACCACACCAGCTGGACGAGGTGGCCGGGCCGGTCGCGATCCTCGAACAGCACCGTCCGCCGCGCCGTCGACTCGCCGTGCATCAGTTCCTCGTAGCGCGCGGTCATCTCCTTGAAGACGTCCTTCGGAGCATCGAACTCGATTGCCTGTACGAACTCCATGACCTCACATCCCTTCATTGGGGCGACGGTCGCCTCATCGAACGTACGCCTGCGGTCCCGGCCCGGCAATGCCCACGGGTCCCCTGAAGGCCCCCTGACGACGGCTCACGCCGCAGCAGCCCACGCGCGAGGCCGACGAACTCGGTGGTGACCGGCACGAAGTGGGACGATGCTCGCATGGGTTCGTTCGACTACGACGTCTTGGTTGTGGGCTCCGGCTTCGGTGGCAGCGTGACCGCCCTGCGGCTCACCGAGAAGGGCTACCGGGTCGGCGTGCTCGAAGCCGGAAGGCGCTTCGACACCGAATCGCTCCCCAAGACCAGCTGGCAGCTGCGGAAGTTCCTGTGGGCGCCCCGGCTCGGATTGCGGGGCATCCAGCGCATCACGCCGCTCAAGGACATCGCCGTGTTGTCGGGCGCCGGGGTGGGTGGCGGATCGCTCGTGTACGCCAACACGCTCTACGAACCGCTCGCGCCCTTCTACACCGACCCCCAATGGGGCCACATCACCGATTGGCGGCGCGAGCTCGCTCCGTTCTA
Organism: Acidimicrobiales bacterium; assembly: GCA_025463365.1. GTDB lineage: Bacteria > Actinomycetota > Acidimicrobiia > Acidimicrobiales > Iamiaceae > Aquihabitans. The sequence continues at coordinate 28,837 of JAOBWM010000144.1, read as the reverse complement.
CGACCAGGCCAAGCGCATGCTCGGCGTGAACGACGTGCCAGCCGACACGCCGCCGGACCGCTACATGCACGACCTCGCCGAGCGGATGGGCGTGGCCGACACGTACCACCGCACGCCGGTGGGCGTGTGGTTCGGCACGGCCGGCGAGCGGGTCCCCGATCCGTACTTCGGCGGCGAAGGTCCCGACAAGGTGGGGTGCACCCACTGCGGCAGCTGCATGGTCGGCTGCCGGGTCGGGGCCAAGAACACCCTCGACCGCAACTACCTCTACCTCGCCGAGAAGAACGGCGCTGTGGTGCACCCCGACACCCAGGTCACCGACATGGAGCCGACGTCCGGCGGTGGCTGGACGGTGACCACCGAGCGGCCCGGTGCCTGGGTGCGCAAGCGCACGCGGACGATCACGGCCCAGCACGTGGTGCTCTCGGCCGGGGTCCTCGGCACGGTCAAGCTCCTGTTGCGCCTGCGCGACGAGGGGCGACTCCCCGACCTCTCCGATCGCCTCGGTGACGTGGTGCGGACCAACAGCGAAGCCATCGTCGGCGCGTCGTCCAAGGTGGCTCGGCCCGAACTGGCTCGCGGTGTGGCGATCACGTCGTCGATCCACCCCGACGAGACCACCCACATCGAGCCGGTGCGGTACCCGCCCGGCTCCAACGCCATGGGACTGCTCACCACCGTCCTCGTCGACGGGGGCGGCACCGTGCCTCGCCAGGTGCGCTTCCTCGGCCGGATCGTGCGCCATCCGATGGCGTTCCTGCGCTCGCTGTCGGTGCGGCGCTGGTCCGAGCGGTCGATCATCCTGCTGGTGATGCAGAGCCGCGACAACAGCATCGCCCTGCGCCGCCACCCGAAGCTCGGCATGCTCGTCACCCGGCCCGGCCACGGCGAACCCAACCCCACCTACCTGCCCGTGGCCAACGACGCCGCCCGCGAGGTGGCCGACATGCTCGACGGCGAGCCCTGGGGGGCATGGAACGAGACCCTCCTCGACGCACCCACCACGGCGCACATCCTCGGCGGGTGCGTGATCGGCGACGGCCCCGGCGCCGGCGTGATCGACCCGTACCAACGGGTCTACGGCTACGAGGGCCTCTCCGTCGCCGACGGTTCGGCCGTGTCGGCGAACCTGGGCGTGAACCCCTCGCTCACCATCACCGCCATGACGGAGCGGGCGATGAGCCTGTGGCCCAACAAGGGCGAGGCCGACACCCGTCCGCCCGTGGGAGCGCCCTACGAGCGCCTTGCGCCGAGCGCACCACGCGCCCCGGCGGTCCCCGTGGACGCGCCCGCGGCATTGCGCCTCACGCCGTCGTGATGCCGGGCGCCGGGTGCCGATGGCGAGCCGAGGCGTCGGCGCGTCGGCGCGACCGGTGCGGTCAATCGTCCTCGTGGATCTGCTGGGCCAGGTAGTTCTCCACCCCGATGGTGGCGATCACGTGGAGCTGGCCCTCGAGCCAGTCGGCATGCGCCTCCTCGTCGACCAGGCGGTGCTCGAGGAGCTCCCGGGTCCCGTTGTCGCCCTTGGCCGCTGCCAGCGCGACCCCTCGGTTGTAGCGCTCGATCGCCTCGGTCTCGGTCCGCAGCTCGAGCTCCAGCTGTTCGGGGATCGTCTCGCCGACGAGCACCGGGTTGTAGCGCTGGAGGTTGGGCACGCCGTCGAGGTACAAGATCCGGTCGATCAGCTTGTCCGCGTCCTCCATCTCCTCGATGGACTCCTTGCGGGCCACTGCCGCCAGGCGCGGGAAGCCCCAGTTCGATCGCATCTTGGCGTGGATGAAGTACTGGTTGATCGCCGTGAGCTCGGCGGTGAGCACCTCGTTGAGCAGCTCGACGATCTCGGGGTCACCCTGCATGGCTCGTCTCCAGGTCGGGGGCACGTGGCGGCCACCGTAGCGATCCGGGGTGATGGTCGGCGGAGGGATGCCCTGCTCAGGCGGCGGCGAAGCGGCGGATCGTCACGCCGTGCTCGGCGAGGAGGGCCTCCACGACCGGCCGGCAGCTGCCACAGCGGGTGCCGGCATCGCAGCGCTCGGCCACGTCGTCGACATCGAGCGCGCCGGCGAGGATCTCGGCCCGGATGGCTCGATCGTTCACCGCGTTGCAATGGCAGACGACCATAGGAGGGTAAGTCTGCCTAACACGATCGGCGATGTCAACCACTCGACCGGGCGATCCGGGCCGTGGGTCCGCGCCCCGGGCTGGTCAGCGGTACGGTCGGCGGTCCGGGCACGAGCAGCAGGAGGCCACCCGATGGCGCAGCAGGTACGAGCGGTCGTGGCGACCCAGAAGGGTGCCCCCGTCACCGTCGAGACCATCGAGGTCCCCGATCCCGGGCCCGGTGAGGTGGTGGTGGCCGTGCAGGCCTGCGGCGTGTGCCACACGGACCTCCACTATCGGGAGGGCGCGATCAACGACGACTTCCCGTTCCTGCTCGGTCACGAAGCCGCCGGGCTCGTCGAGTCCGTCGGGCCCGACGTCACCGATCTGGTCCCCGGGGACTTCGTGATCCTCAACTGGCGAGCCGTCTGCGGTGCGTGCCGGTCCTGTCGCCGGGGCCGGCCCTGGTACTGCTTCGCCACCCACAACGCCACCCAGAAGATGACCCTGGACGGCAAGGAGCTGAGCGCGGCGCTGGGCATCGGGGCCTTCGCCGAGAAGACGCTCGTGGCCGCCGGCCAGGCCACCAAGGTCGACCCGAGGGTCAAGCCGGAGGTGGCGGGCCTGCTCGGCTGCGGGGTCATGGCCGGCCTCGGCGCCGCCATGTACACCGGCGAGGTCGGTCCGGGGGACTCGGTCGCGGTGTTCGGCTGCGGTGGCGTGGGCGACGCGGCCATCCTCGGTGCCCGCCTCGCCGGCGCGGCCACGATCATCGCCGTCGACCTCGACGCCAAGAAGCTCGAACTGGCCAAGACCTTCGGTGCCACGCACACGGTCGACGCCTCCCGGGCCGACCCGGTGGAGGCGATCCAGGAGCTCACCGACGGCAACGGCGCCGACGTCTGCATCGAGGCCGTGGGCAACCCCACCGTGTTCGGCCAGGCGTTCTACGCCCGAGATCTGGCCGGCACGCTCGTACAGGTCGGCGTCCCCAACCCGGAGATGCGGATCGACCTGCCCATGATCGACCTGTTCGGCCGTGGCGGCCGGGTGAAGCCCTCCTGGTACGGCGACTGCCTCCCGAGCCGGGACTTCCCGATGCTGATCGACCTGCACCTGCAGGGCCGCCTCGACCTCGAGCGGTTCGTCTCCGAGACGATCGCGCTCGACCAGGTCGAAGAGGCGTTCCATCGCATGGAGCGCGGCGAGGTGCTGCGCTCGGTGGTCGTGCTCGGTGACCGGGCGGCGGGCTGATGGCCGCCCGGGTCGATCGGGTCGTCACCAGCGGCACGTTCTCCATCGACGGCGAGGACTTCGCCGTCGACAACAACATCTGGCTCGTCGGCGACGACGACGAGGTGGTGATCATCGACGCCGCGCACGACCACGAGCCCATCGTCCAAGCGGTGGCCGGCCGGCGGGTGCTCGCGATCATCTGCACGCATGGCCACAACGACCACATCAACGCGGCCGTCCCCCTCGCCGACGCCGTCGGCGCGCCGATCTTCCTGCACCCGGCCGACACGATGCTGTGGGAGGTGGTCAACCCGACCCGACCCGTCGACGGGCCGCTCGTCGACGGCCAGGACCTCAAGGTCGGGGGCACGACGCTGCGCGTCGTGCACACTCCTGGCCACAGTCCGGGTGGGTGCTGCCTCACCGACCGGCTCGGCAAGACGCTGTTCTCGGGCGACACCTTGTTCAAGGGCGGGCCAGGGGCCACCGGTCGTTCGTTCTCGAGTCGCAGCGTGATCCTCGTGAGCATCCACGATCGCCTGCTCCCCCTGCCTGACGAGACCGTGGTCCACACGGGTCACGGCGACGACACCACCATCGGTGCCGAGGCCGCGGGGATCATCGCCGAGCTCGACGGCTGACGCGCCTCAGCCGCCGGCCTGCTCCTTGGCCCAGCGGTAGTCGGCCTTGCCGGCGGGGGACCGGACGAGGGCTTCTCGGTAGACGAAGGCCTTCGGGAGCTTGTAGCGGGCGATGTGGCGTTGGGCCTCGGCGAGCAACTCGTCGTCGGTGACCTCGGCGCCCTCGGCGAGCTGCACCACGGCCACGACCTCCGATCCCCACTGCTCGCTCGGGCGGCCGACCACGATCACGTCGTAGACGCCAGGGTGGTGGGCCAAGGCTTGCTCGACCTCCTCGGCGAACACCTTCTCGCCGCCGGTGTTGATGCAGACCGAGTCGCGGCCGAGGAGCTCGATGATGCCATCGGCGCGCCAGGTGGCCCGGTCGCCGGGGACGGCGTAGCGGACGCCGCCGATGACCGGGAAGGTGGCGGCGGTCTTGGCCGCGTCGCCGAGGTAGCCGAGGGGCACGTGGCCCCGCTGGGCCAGCCACCCCGCCTCGGGCGAACCGGGCTCGAGCTCGGCGGTGAGGTCGGGGCTGACGACCGCGGTCTCGGGGCCGGGCTGGAACGTGCCGGTGGCCGCGGATCCCCTGGTGGACGTGTGGCCCATCTGCGCGCCGGTCTCGGAGGAGCCGACGGCGTCGAGGACGACCGCGTGGGGCACGGCCTCGAGGAACCGTTCCTTCAACGTGGAGTTGAGGGCCGCGCCTCCGCTGACCAGGACGAGCAGCCCGGAGAGGTCATAGGTGGCGCGTTCGAGCTCGTCGATGAGCGGACGGCCCATGGCGTCGCCGACGATCTGCAGGCTGAGGACGCGGTTGGACTCGACGGTCCGCCAGACGTCGACGGGGTCCATGCGCTTCGTGTCGTTCGGCATGACCACCGTGTTGCCACCGGTGAACGCCGTGAACACCGCCCACTGGGCGGCGCCGTGCATGAGCGGAGCTGCCGACATCATCGCGGCGCCCCCGTTGACCGATGCCTCGACGACGGCATCGAGATCGGCGAACGGGGTGGGTTGACCGAACGGCCGCCCACCCATGGCACTGATGAAGATGTCGTGCTGGCGCCACAGCACCCCCTTGGGCATGCCGGTGGTGCCGCCCGTGTAGAGGATGTACAGGTCGTCGGGCGACCAGTCGAGGTCGGGACGGTGCGGGGCGGCGGCGGCGAGGAGCGCCTCGTAGTCGATCGCGCCGGGCAGGAGCTCGTTGCCGCTGTCGTCGGCGACCTGGACGAGGAGTTGGAGCTGCGGGAGATCGGCGAGCACGTCGGCGAGTACCGGTGCGAACGCCGAGTGGAACACGATCACCTTGGCCGACGCATTGTCGAGGAGGTATCGCAGTTCCTCGGCCACGTAGCGGTAGTTGACGTTGAACGGTGCGGCCCGGGCCTTGAACGACCCGATCATCGCTTCGAGGTACTCGTTGCCGTTGTGGAGGTAGAGCGCCACCTGGTCCTGGCCGGACTCGTGCCCGGCGAGGCCGGACCGCTCCTGATGGAGGCCGATGCCGCGTTCGAGCAGCGCGTTCGCGAACCGCCGGGTCCGCTCGGTGAGCTCGGCGTAGGTGAAGGCACGGTCGCGCCAGACGATGGCGGGCCGGTCCGGGTTGGCGGCGGCGACCGCTTCGTGGACCTGCGCGAGGTTGAAGGCCATTCGATTCCCCTGCTGCGGCGTACGGACCCGGCGACTGTAGCGACGAGTGAACAGGCCCTCATCCCCGTGTTCACCGTCGATGCAGGCGCCGAACTACCATCTGGCCGGTTGTGGGGACGAGCGCAGCTCGAGGTGGAGGGAACATGAACACGGGAGCCAACGTGGTCGGCGGCCGAGGTGGCGCGTGCTCGTGCGAGCGTGGGCCGACGTCGCCATCCGGGGATCGGGCGGCCCGATGAGGATCGTCGACCTGGCCAAGGAGCTCGATGTTCCGCCGTCGGAGGTCCTGCAGGCCTGCCAACGCCTCTCCATCGACGGCTCGTGGGCGGGGGCCGAGCTCAGCTCGTCCGACGTCGTGGTGCTCCGCGCCGCCCTGGCGTCGGGTGACGGCCCGCTCGACCTCACCGAACCAGTCGCTGCCGACGACGGCGAGGTGCCGGTCGGTGACGTCGCCGACACCGACACCGACAACGACACGGACGCTGTCACCGACGACGCTGACGCCGACGACGACGCTGACGACGCTGACGCTGACAACGCTGAAGTCACCGAGCCGGCGCCAGGGCCGGACCAGGCGGACCAGCCGGACCAGCCGGACCAGGCGGACGACGTTGCGGCGAGCGACGATGCGCTGCCTCCGACCGCCGCCGGATCCATGCCGGATCTGATCGAGGAGATCACGCCGGAGCCGGCGTCCGAACCCGTGCCGGCGGGCTCGGGTCCCTTGGGGCTCGGCCCAGGCATCGGCCCTCGCGCCGGTGGGATCCCTGGCGCCCCTCGTGCGCCGGCGACGGTCACGCCGCGCCGCGTCCGCCACTTCGATCGGGGCGTTCGGGCGAGCATCGTCGCGTTGGTCCTCGCGGTCGCCGCCGTCGTCGGCACCAACCCCCTCCGGAATCCGGGGCAGGTCGCCGCCGGGTGGGCGGTGGCGATCGTGCTCGTCGTGGCGTGCCTCGTAAGTGCCAGCCGGGGCTGGTACCGGGCGAGCACCCATCCCGACCGGGTCGGTGGCCTCTGGCTGTCCCTCACCGTTCTGGTGGTCGGTGCGGCTGCTGCCGTCGGTCTCGGCCTGGGCGTGTGGACCGTGGTGCGCTCCGCCCCTGCCGATTCAGCCCCGCTGACCATCGGGAAGCACCAAGGGGTGCAGCGGATGCGTTGGGGCTACAAGAGCCTCATGCTCGTGTCCGACACCAGCTGGGAACGTCCGGCCAAGGACGAGGGAACCTGTTGGGAAGACCGCCAGAACTCCAGCGACGTGGTCAAGCGCCGGCGCAGCCTGCGAGTCGAGGTCGGGCAGAGCCTGATCCTGTGCAAGGGAGAACACGTCGCCGAGGTGCTCGACGTGTGGCCGGTCAACCGGGACGCGGACGATCCCTTCCCCGGAGCGAAGCAGATCACCGCCCAGGCGATGCCGAGATGCCAGCTGGCGCTGGACGCGGTGAAGGCCAAGGCGGCCAAGAAGGGCGTCTCGGTCGAGGCGCAGCTCGTCATCGAGCGGCCGACCGCCGCGGGGTGGCGCGCCGGCGACCGCGACCTCACCTGTGAAGCGGTCACGGGCAACCGGTCCGGCAAGCTCGGCACCAGCTGACCGTCGGCCTGGCCTCTCGGCCAAGGCCTGGCCTAGGCCGAAGGGATCGGGTGGGCGGCCGTGGCGGCGGCCCATTCGAGGTCGACCTTGCCCGACGGCCGCCGGCGAACCTCGGCGACCTGCACCATCCGGCGCGGGACCTTGAAGTCGGCCAGGTGCGCGCGGCAGTGGCGTTGGACGTCGGCCTCATCGATGATGTGGCCCGGACGTGGGGCGAGCACGGCGGCGACCCGCTGTCCGAACCGTTCGTCGGGAATGCCCACGACGACGGCATCGAACACGTCAGGGTGCGCCTTGAGCATCATCTCGACCTCTTCGGGGAACACCTTCTCGCCACCCGTGTTGATGGACGACGCGCCCCTGCCGAGCAGGGTGATGGTGCCGTCGGCCTCGACCCGCGCCAGGTCTCCGGGGATGGCCCACCGCTCGCCGTCGAGCACCACGAACGTCTCCGCGGTCCGCTTGGGGTCGCGGTGGTAGCCGATCGGGATCCGGCCCTTGCGGGCCAGCCGGCCCACCAGGCCGCTTCCCGGTGGAGCGGGGCGTCCGGCATCGTCGAGGACCGTCGTGTGCTCGTCGACGTGGAACCGGGGGAGCGTGGCCTGGGGCTGGCCGGCCCAGACCGGCATCTGGCCCTGGCCACCCGTCTCCGAGGTGCCGTACCCGTCGACCACCACCACCCACGGCAGCTTCGTGAGCAACTCGTCCCGCACGACGGGCGACAGCACGGCGCCTCCGGACAGGACCACGAGCAGGTGGTCGAGGGCCCAGGGCTCGGCGGCGGCCTCGAGGGCATCGGCGAGGGGACGGGCGAAGGCATCGCCCACGATCACCAGGATCGTGGCCCCCTCCCGGTCGGCGAGGTCCCACAGTCGGGCGGCGTCGAACGCCGTGCCGGTGTCGACGATCACGGTGCCGCCGTGCAACAGGGTCGACAGTGCGGTCCAGTGGGCGGTGCCGTGCGTGAACGGCGAAGCGGGCAGGCAGCGGGTTCGGCCACGCCGAGCGTTCTCGACGACCTCATGCGGCGCGGTGGCCGGCTCGCCACCCGGGTTTCCGCCGCCGAGCGCGGCGAAGAGGAGGTCCTCGTGCCGCCAGACCACGCCCTTCGGGAGCCCGGTGGTGCCTCCCGTGTAGAGCACGTAGCGGTCGTCTCCCGATCGTTCGATGCTCGGTCGGGCCGGATCGGCGGCGGCCAGGGCGGCCTCGTAGTCCGACCCGCGCAGGAGGCGGATCGGTGGATCGTCGAGGTCGGCGAGCGCGGCGTCGATGCGTTCGCGGAGGTCCTCCTCGTGGACGATGACGGTCGGCTCGGCGTCGTCGATCAGGTAGCGGAGCTCGTTCACCGTGTACCGGGTGTTCACGTTCACGGGTACGGCTCGCAGCTTGAACGCGGCGAGCATGGCCTCGAGGTACTCGTTGCCGTTGCGGAGCACGAGCGCCACGCGGTCTCCCGGGCCCACGCCGCCCGCGGCGAGCACGTCGGCCAGCCGGTTCGCCCGATCCTCGAGCGCGCCGAACGTCAGCCGGACATCGCCCGCCACCACCGCCGTCCGTTCGGCGACGGCGTCGGCCACGCCCTCGAACAGGTCTCCGAGGTTCCAGGTCAACACCGGCGGCGACGCTATCGGTGGTGGGTGCCGTCCCGAAATCCGCGCCGGGGCCGCCGCGGCCTGGGAGCGGGCCCAGGCCTGGGCTTCCGGTCGTCACCCGTGGTGTTCAGCACCCTTGACTCCCGGGGTGGCGGTCCCCTTCACGGATCAGGACCGTGTATGCCTCATGCCGTTCGTCGGACGTGTGAACCAGGTCGATCTCGGTCACCATGGACGCCATGAGCGAGCTCGACACCGCCGGCCAGACCCCGCCCGTCGCGCCCGTCGCGGCAACGCGAGGGCGAGCCGCCAGGCTGTTCGCTCGAGCTCCCGCGGCGACCAAGCGCGCCGGCGGACGCAGCCACCACGTCGAGGAGCATGCGCAGCACCGGACGGCGTGGCTCCGCGCTGCGGTGCTCGGCGCCAACGACGGCCTGCTGTCGACGGCAAGCCTCCTCGTCGGCGTGGCCTCGGCCGCGGCCGGGCGTTCCGTGCTGCTCGCGACCGGTGTGGCCGCGCTGGTCGCAGGCGCGGGCTCCATGGCGATCGGCGAGTTCAGCTCGGTCTCGTCCCAGCGCGACGCCGAGCGGGCCGATCTCAGGACCGAGGCGGAAGAGCTGCGCTCGATCCCGCGTGCGGAGCTGGCCGAACTGACGGGGATCTACCAGCGGCGAGGCCTGGCCCCCGAGCTCGCCCGCGAGGTCGCCGAAGCGCTCACCGAGCACGACGCCCTCGCCGCCCACGCCCGCGACGAGCTCGGCATCGACCCGGAGGACCTGTCCCGGCCGCTCGAGGCCGCCCTCATCTCCGCGGCCTCGTTCTCGATGGGCGCGTTCATCCCGATCCTGGTGGTGCTGGTGGTCGCGGCCGGCGCCCGGGTCCCCGCGGTGGTGGGCGCTGCGCTGGTGGGGCTGGGGAGCCTCGGTGCCCTCGGCGCACACCTCGGCGGCGCGCCGCCGGCCCGCCCGGCCCTGCGGGTGCTCCTCGGTGGTGCGGCCGCGATGTCGATCGCGTGGCTCGTGGGCCAGACGTTCGATGTGTCCGTGGGGTGAGGCGCCGGCGCAGCCTGAGCCGTGCCGGCACGCGCCTCACTCGTAGTAGCGGAAGATGATCTCGCTGACGCACGAAGGCTTGGGTGCGCCTTCGACCTCGAAGGTGAACGTCATGTACACCTGGGCACCGCCGGGGATGTCTTCGACGGCGGTCAGTTCGGCTCCGAGGCGGAGCTTCGACCCGACCGGCACCGGCGCCGGGAAGCGCACCTTGGCCGCGCCGTAGTTGACGCCCATCTTGATGCCCTCGACCTTCATGATCTGAGGCGCCAGCACCGGTCCGAGCGACAACGTCAGGTACCCATGGGCGATCGGTCCGCCGAAGGGGCTCTCGGCCTTCGCCCGCTCCGGATCGACGTGGATCCACTGGTGGTCGCCGGTGGCGTCGGCGAAGGTGTTGACCCGCTCCTGGGTGATCTCCAGGTAGTCGGAGTAGCCGAGGTGGGTGCCCACGAGCTCCTTGAGCCCGGCGATGCCTTGAATCACGGTCGTCATGGCGACAGCATGCCTGACCATCCGTCCGGGGAGCGAGCCCGGCCGGGGACCAGGTCGAGCGCGCCGAGCAGGCCGGCGGACACCACGGCTGGGTCGGCGCTGAGGTAGAAGAACAGGACCACGGGGCCGCCTTGCGCAGGCTCCGGGTTCCGTCAAGGGGTGAGGCGCATGGGCGACAGCGTGGCTGGAGTGGTGCTCGCCGCCGGAGCCGGGACGCGCCTCGTGCCGCTGACCCGCCTGCGGCCCAAGGCCCTCTGCCCGGTGGCGACCCGACCGCTCGTCGACCACGCCCTTGCCCGGCTGGCGGGTGCGGGGCTCCACGGGTCCGCGGGGTCAGGAGCGATCGCGGTGAACCTCCACCACGGGGCCGACGCGCTGGACCGCCACCTGCCGCCAGAAGTCCACCGCTCCCGCGAGGATCCCGTCGCCCTCGGCACGGCCGGCGCCCTGGGTGCCCTCCAGGGCTGGCTCGACGGTCGCCACGTCCTGGTGACCAACGCCGATGCCTGGCTCCCCGAGGACCTCGACCTCGCACCGTTCGTCGAGCAGTGGGACCGGGCGCGGGTCCGGCTCCTCTGCGTCGAGGATGCGGCCCGGGGCGACTTCGGTGACTTGCGCTACTGCGGCGTGGCCCTCCTCCCGGCCGCGGTCGTCGCGTCGCTGCGGCCCGAGCCCTCGGGTCTCTACGAGGCGAGCTGGCGGGGCGAGTCCGAGGCGGGGCGACTGGATCTCGTCGTGCACGACGGGGCGTTCGTCGACTGTGGGACGCCGGCCGACTACCTGGCGGCGAACCTGCTGGCGTCGGGCGGGACCTCCGTCATCGACCCGACCGCGGTGGTGGGCGACGAGGCGATGGTCGTGCGGTCCGTCGTGTGGGACCACACCGAGGTCGCGCCGGGTGAGCAACTGGTGGACGCGATCCGTGCCGGGCCCCTCACCGTCCTGATCCGCTGATCCGGGTGGCCGGGTGGCCGGGTGGCCGGGTGGCCGGGTCGACGGGTCGACGGGTCGACGGGTCGACGGGTCGACGGGAGCGCCGGTCGAGCGGGCTCCGTGAACCGTTCAGCGTCGGCGGGTGGGCGGAGCGATCGGGGTGGCCGACGGCGCGGCCGGCTCACGGCCGTGGTGCGTCGCTCGCAGCTGGCCGCAGGCGGCGTCGATGTCCGTGCCACGGGTCCGTCGGACCGTGGCGTTGATGCCGAGGTCGGTGAGCCGCTCGGCGAAGTCGCGGACGCCCTGCGGTGAGGTGCCGCGCACCGCGTAGCCCGGCGTCGGGTTGAGCGGGATGAGGTTCACGTGGGCGCGCAATGGGTGGGCGTAGGCAGCCAGCTCGGCGGCGTGGCGTTCGCTGTCGTTCACGCCGTCGATGAGCGCCCACTCGAACGAGAGGCGACGGTGCGTGGCCTCGATGTAGTCGGCACACGCCGAGGCCAGCACCGCGAGCGGGTACCGGCGGTTGATCGGCACGAGCTCGTCCCGTTCCCGATCGTTGGCGAGGTGGAGGCTGACGGCGAGGTTCACCGGCAGGTCGGCTGTGGCCAGGCGGCGGATCCCGGGGACGACGCCCACCGTCGAGAGGGTGAGGTGGCGGGCCCCGATCCCGAGGTCGTCGTGGATGCGACGCACCGCCTCCCAGGTCCGGTCGTAGTTGGCGAACGGCTCGCCCATCCCCATGAAGACCACGTTGGACAGGCGCTTGCCGACCTCGGCCGACCGACGCCGCGCTCGCACCACCTGCTCCAGGATCTCGCCGGTGGTCAGCTGCCGGTCGAAGCCGGCCTGGCCGGTGGCGCAGAAGGTGCACGCCATCGCGCAACCCGCCTGCGACGACACGCACACCGTCGAGCGGTCCGGGTAGTGCATGAGCACGGTCTCGACCTCGCGCCCGTCGGCGAGGGCCCACAGCCACTTGACGGTCTCGCCGTCGTCGCTCACCGACTCGGTGACCGGCGTGAGGCCCGACGGCAGGGCCCCGGCCACGGTCTCGCGCACGGCCTTCGGCACGTTCGACCACTCCGAGGGATCGGTTCCGTGGTCGTGCAGGCCCTGCCACACCTGGTCGACGCGGTAGCGCGGCTGGTCCGTGAGGAGCTCCTCGAGCTCGGCTCGCGTCCAGTCGTACCGGGTCCGAGGCAGCGCGGCGCGGCTGGTCCGGGGGGTCGCCCCGGTCGCCCCGATCGGACCGGTCGTGGGCGGGTCGGGCTCGTCGAGGTGGCGCTCGATCTCGGCGCGGATCGGGTCGGTCACGATGGGTGCGCCGTGTACACGCGGCGTCGGCGGTGGGCCGAGAACCCGAGGCGGTCGTACAGCTTGCGGGCGGGAGCGTTGTCGGCGTCGACGTAGAGCATCGCGGTGGCGATCCCTTGGCTCGCGAGGTGGTCGAGCCCGGCGAGGGTGAACGAGGCGCCGAGGCCCTCGCCCGCGTGGGTCGGATCCACGCCGATCACGTAGATCTCGCCCAGCTCGGGGTCGTCGTCGGTGGCCGGGTGGACCTTCGTCCAGCAGAAGCCCGACAGCTCGCCGGGCCGGTCCGGGTCGTCGGCCACGAGGAAGCCCGCCGGGTCGAACCACTCCTCGTGGGCCTGGGCGCGGAGGGTCTGGCGGGTCTGGTGGCCCTGGTCCGGGTGCTGGGCGAAGGCACGGTTGTTGGCGCGGATCCAGGCGTCGGCATCGCCGCCAGGCTGGCCCGGCCTCGGCACCACGAACGGTCGGACGAGGATCGGAGGGGCCGCCGACCTGGCCGGGAGGTCGGCCTCGACCGGCAGGGGGCGGCGCAGCTGGAGGAGGTCGCGACGATGGGGCATCCCCAACGCGTCGGCCACCGCTTCCGGAAGCGGGTCGAGCGAGTCGACGGGGTGGTCCGCGGCCAGGTGGAAGGTGGTGCCCGCACTCCCTGGCTCGGCCTGGACGCGCCGCAGGGTCGCGGCGATGTGGTCCGCGGCGTCGAGCGGTGCCGAGCCCTGCAGGAGGATCTCGCCCTCGCCGGCACGGACCTGCAACGCGAACCCGGCATCGGTTCCTGGGATCGGGCCACCGAAGCTGTCGGTGGAGCCGTCAGGATCCGCAAGCTCGCTCGTCACCCGTCGGACGCTAGCGACCCGCTTCGCCAGTCCTCCCGGCTGCTGGGTCCCCTCGGTGGCTTGCTGGGTTCAGCGGCTGGTCCGGAACCCGCCGGGTCGGACGCAGGGACTCCCTATCCTCCCGGTCATGGCCAAGCCCCGAACGCCCGCAGGTCGCGCCCGCCGCGCCGACGAACGCCTCGCCGAGGAGTACCCCGGCACGGCGAAGGACCTGTGCGAGCTCGACCACCGCGACGCCTTCGAGTTGCTGACGGCCACGATCCTGTCGGCGCAGTCCACCGATGTGCGGGTGAACATGGTGACGCCCCATCTCTTCGCCCGGTACCCCACACCCGAGGACCTGGCGCGCGCCGAGCCCCTCGAGGTGGAGGAGCTCATCCGTTCCACCGGCTTCTACAAGAACAAGACCAAGAGCATCATCGGCATGGCGGCCGCCGTGGTGGAACGCCACGGCGGCGAGGTGCCCACCGCCATGGCCGACCTGGTCGAGCTTCCGGGGGTGGGCCGCAAGACGGCCAACGTCGTCCGCTCGGTCGCCCTTGGCCTGCCCGGGCTCCCGGTGGACACCCACGTCCTGCGCCTCTCGCACCGCCTGGGGCTCACCGCGGAGACCGATCCCGTGAAGGTCGAGCGCGAGCTGAACCCGATGGTGCCGGCCGACGAGCGGGGCCGGTTCAGCCTCCGCGTGATCCTGCACGGGCGCCGCGTCTGCTTCGCCCGAAGGCCTGCGTGCAGCGAGTGTGTCCTGGCCGATTTCTGCCCCTCGGCGGGCATCGGCGGGTGACGATCACCCGCATCGGGCAATCCCTGGGTCAACGCCCGGTGTGCCGCGTGCTGCCGATCCGTCGCCTTGCTCATTTTGTGACTGATGTCACCGATGAACCGGACATTTGCGTGAACAACAGCGTGACTGCCGCTCGCCCTTGTGGCTATAGTGACCCCAGACCAGGTACCCGCCACCTGGTTGGACGCGACGCCGGGATCCGCCGCCTGGTGTCGCTGCACCGCCGCCCTTCGGGGCGGCGGTGCTGTTTTTCCCCCAGGTCCTGGGTGGTGCCACTGGTCCGCATCGTTCCCGATGCGCGGCAGACTCGGGTCATGGCATCGCTCGACCAGGCCCAGCTGTCCTCCCTCGGCGACGGGATCGACGACCTCGCCCGCCGAGTGGCGGCGCTGGCCGAGCAGCTCGACGGTGGAGCGAACTCGGACGGCGCCAACGCCCTCTACGAGGCCGAGCGTTCGCTCCGGATGGCCACGCGGGCCATCGAGCGGGCGCGCCGGGCCCTGCCGGCCTGAGCGATCGGCGGCGGGGAACCGGGTTCCGAGCGCCGGAGGGCGACCGGTAGCCTCACCGCTCGTGCTGCGACGACTGGACCTGAGGGGAGCGGGCCTGGATCTGCGCGGGCGCCTGCCGCGCCCCCCGCAGGCCGCGGAAGGACCGGTCGCTGCCGTCCGAGAGATCCTGGCGGACGTGCGGGCGCGCGGCGACGAGGCCGTCGGGGACCTGACCGAACGGTTCGACGGCGTCCGCCCCACATCGCTGCGCGTGGCCCCAGAGGCCATCGCCGACGCCCTCGCGGGATTGGACGAGGAGCTCCGCAGCGCCCTCGAGGCGGCTGCAGCCGGGATCCGCGACTTCCACGAGAACCAGGTGGTCGCCGATCACACCTACGAGCGAGACGGCATCGTCGTCGAGGGTCGCCACGTGCCGGTGGACCGCGCCGGCTGCTACGTGCCCGGTGGCCGGGCGATCTACCCGAGCACCGTGCTGATGACCGCGATCCCCGCCAAGGTCGCTGGGGTCCCGGAGGTCGTGTTGTGCGTGCCGCCGGATCGGACCGGCTGCGTGCCGGCCGCCACGCTGGCCGCGGCCGCCATCGCCGGTGTCGATGAGGTGTACGCGGTGGGCGGCGCGCAGGCGGTGGGGGCCATGGCCTACGGGACCGAGACGGTCCGTCCGGTCGATGTCATCGTCGGGCCGGGGAACGTCTTCGTCGCCATCGCCAAGCGCGAGGTGGCCGGGCTCGTGGGCGTGCCGTCGTCGTTCCCGGGTCCTTCGGAGGTCGTGGTGATCGCCGACGACTCGACGCCCGCCGACCTGGCCGCCGTCGACGTCATCCTCCAGGCGGAGCACGGCCCGGGCGGGCTGGCATGGCTCATCACCTGGTCCGAGGATGCTGCCGATCGGATCTGCGCCGAGATCGAGGCCCAGGTGGCAGTGGCCCCGCGGCGCGGGGACATCGAGAGCACCTTCGCCGAAGGCGGGTACGCCGTCGTGTGCGAGTCGCCCGAGCAGGCGCTGGCCGTGTCGAACCTGATCGCGCCCGAGCACCTCGAGCTGCTCACCGAGGATCCGCGATCCCTCGTGCCGCTGGTCCGCCACGCCGGCGCGGTGTTCTGCGGGCCGTGGTCGCCGGCATCGGTGGGTGACTACCTCGCCGGGCCGAGCCACGTGCTGCCCACCGATGGGAGCGCTCGCTTCGGCTCCGCCCTGACCGTCCGGGACTTCCAGAAGGAGGTCCACGTGATCACCCTGAGCCAAGCCGCCGTGGAGCAGGCCGCGCCGATCGTGGTCGCCATCGCCGAGGCCGAGGGACTGGCCGCCCACGCCGACAGCGTGCGCCGGCGGCTGGGTCGCCGGGCCGACGCGTCGGGTCCGGCCTGATGGGCGCCCGGATCGCGCCACGCGACGACGTGGCCCTCATGGAGGGGTACCACTCGCCCCAGGTATCGGTCGACGTTCGCCTCAACACCAACGAGTCCCCGTACCCCCCGCCCGCCGCGTTCCTGGACACGCTCGCCGCGCAGGTCCGCACGGTCGACTGGCACCGGTATCCGGATCGCGCCGCCACCGAGCTCCGCCGTCGCATCGGCGAGCTGCACGGGGTCGGTCCGGAGCAGGTGTTCGTGGCCAACGGGTCCAACGAGGTGCTCCAGACGTTGTCGCTCACCTACGGCGGCCCGAGCCGCACGGTCGCCGTGTTCGAGCCCACCTACGCCCTCCACGCCCACATCGCCCGCATCACCGGCACCGCCGTGGCCGAGGGTCGGCGGGCCGACGACTACTCGCTCGACCTCGCCGAGGTCCGTCGGGTGCTGGCCGAGGCGTCTCCGGCCATCACGTACCTGTGCTCGCCCAACAACCCGACCGGCATGGTCGAGGACCGAGAGACCGTCGAAGAGGTGCTCGGCCTCGTGCCGGGCCTGCTGGTGGTCGACGAGGCCTACGGCCAGTTCGCCCCCTGGTCGGCGTTGGAGCTCGTGTCGGACAACATCCCTCTCGTGGTCACCCGCACCTTCTCCAAGACGTGGTCCATGGCGGCGGCTCGCCTCGGCTACCTCGTCGGCCCCTCGTGGGTGGTGGCCGAGCTGGGGAAGGTCGTGCTGCCGTACCACCTCGATTCGCTGAAGCAGGCCGCCGGGTGCATCGCCCTCGACTACCTGGCCGAGATGGAGCAGCGGGTGTCGCAGCTCACCGAGGAACGAGGCCGGGTCGACCTCGCCCTGCGGGACCTCCCGTGCGAGGTCTGGCCCTCGGGCGCCAACTTCATCCTGTTCCGGCCGACGGCCCGCGACGGGGGCGAGGTGTGGCAGGAGTTGCTCGACCGTTCGGTGCTCGTCCGGAACTGCGCGTCCTGGCCGTACCTGGACGGCTGCCTGCGCGTCACCATCGGCACCACCCCCGAGGACGACCGCTTCCTCGCTGCCCTCCGGGAGATCCTCACATGACCCGTTCCGCCTCCCGCCAGCGCACCACCAAGGAGACGTCGATCTCGATCACGATCGACCTCGACGGGCCCACCGGCTCGGTCTCAGCCTCCACCGGGTTGCCGTTCTTCGACCACATGCTCGACCAGGTCGGCCGCCACGGTGGGTTCGACCTCGACATCGAGGCCACCGGTGACCTGCACGTCGACGGCCACCACACCGTCGAGGACGTCGGCATCCTGCTCGGCGAGACGTTCGCCGACGCGTTGGGCGACAAGGCCGGCGTGCGGCGTTTCGCATCGGGCCTGTTTCCGCTCGACGAGGCCCTGGTCCGGGTCGCCCTCGACCTGTCGGGTCGGCCGTTCGTCGCCTACGACGTGCCGTTCGGCGAGGTCCTGCCGCTCGGGTCGCCGCCCTTCAACCCCGAGATGGCCGAGCACTTCTGGCACTCGTTCGCCACGTCGGCCGGGATCACGCTGCATGTCACGAAGATGGCGGGCACCAACACCCACCACGTCGTCGAGGCCACGTTCAAGGGCGTGTCGCGCTGCCTGCGCGACGCCGTTCGGGTCGAGGGAACCGGCGTGCCGTCCACCAAGGGCACGCTGTGATCCGCATCTGCGCTCGCGCCCGGGCACGCACCCGGGCACGCGCCCGGCGCACCCGGCACACCCGGGCTCGCTGGTGACGGCGCCGGGCGAGGGGCCACTCGTCGCCGTCCTCGACTACGGGATCGGCAACCTGCGTTCGGCCCAGAAGGCGCTCCAGAAGGTCGGTGCCGACGCGCGCCTCACCGCCGATCACGGGCTCATCGCCGACGCCGCCGCGGTCGTGCTCCCCGGCGTCGGGTCCTTCGGCCGCTGCATGGAGGCGCTCGGTGCCGCCGGGCTGCACGACATCGCGTCCGAGGCCGCCTCGGCTGCCGCCGCGGGCGAGGGCCGTCCCTTCCTCGGGGTGTGCGTCGGCATGCAGATGCTGTTCGACGGCTCCGACGAGTCGCCCGAGGCATCGGGTCTCGGCGTGTTGCCCGGTCGGGTTCGCCTGCTCCCTGACGACGTGAAGCGCCCGCAGATGCAGTGGAACGTCCTGCGGTGGACCGGTGCCGGCGCGCCCATGGCCAAGGGCCAGCCCGATCCGTGCTGGGTGTACTTCGTGCACTCGTACTGGGCCGAGGCCGCGCCGGGCGACATCGCCGCCACCTGCGACTACGGCACCGACGTCACCGCGGCCGTGGCGAGGGGCACCCTCTGGGCAACCCAGTTCCACCCCGAGAAGTCCGCCCACAACGGCCTCGGCCTCCTCCAGACCTTCGTCTCCACGCTGAGCGGAGCCGGTCAGGTGGGTGGGCGCACCTTGCGGTAGAGGCATTGGCCGCCCCCGCTGGCGTGGAGCTTGCCGCTGGGAGACCAGACGCGTGCGGTCCAGCCGAAGATGCCGCCGGTCGAGAGCGGGGCGGTGCCCTCGCAGAGGAGCCAGTCCTCGTCGCTCGTGGGTTGGTGGAACGCGACGTTGAGGTCGAGGGTGGGCGCGACGTAGGGCGGCTGCGTCCAGGCATGCGGGCGGTGGGCGGCCGGCCAGCTCGGGAGGTCGACGAGGATCACCGAGCGGGCGGCGTCGATCCACGGATCGTCGAACATGGCGGTGGGCGTGAACCGCAGCCACTCCCGCCAGCGTGCCGGACGAGGACCGTCGGGTGGCCAGTCGGACTCGAAGTCGAGAGGCTTGGCATCGAAGTTCTCCCAGAACGGGAACGGCCTCGGGGTGTCCGGCGGGAGCAGCTCACCGATCTCGGGGAGCTCGTCGGGCGACGCAACGTCGGGGGCGATCGTCTCGTCGTGCTCGAGGCCCTCGGTCTCGGCGACGCTCCACACGCTGGCGTCGAGGATCGCCTTGCCGTCCTGGGAGATCTCGACGCGGTGGCTCGTCGCCGAACGGCCGCCCCTGCGGGTCTCCACCTTGATCTGCACCGGTTCGAAGCGCGCCGCGCTCAGGTAGTGACACGAGAACGCGGCGGGGCGACGACCGTCGGCCTCGGTGCCTGCCGCTCGCAGGGCGATGGCGGCCACGTAGCCACCCATCGGACCCCAGATCTCCCAGTCGGCGCTGAGCGAGGCCTCGTAGGTGCCGTCGGGCTGCAGCCGTACCGCCGTGTCCTGCCCGAGATCGCCCACCGGGCGCATCCTGGCCGGAGACGGAGGGTCCGACAAGCCGATTGCGATCCAGGCGACCCACGCGGGTCAGCGCGGGGCTACAGCTGGAACCGGTACACCGACGTGGGGATCGGCCGGCCGGCCGGCGACGGGAAGCCGAGGCGCTCGAACGTGGGGCGCAGGATGCCACCGGCGAACGCCATGAGGGCGGCCTCGTCCTCCCAGACGCTGGTGACGCGCCAACCGGCGCCATCGGGCGTCGGGCCGGCGATGTGCGCGGAGCACCCGGCGGGCAACGTGTCGACGAGACCCATCTCGGCCTGCGCCTGCTCGTAGTTCTCGGCGGTGAGTCCGTGGGTGTCGATCGTGACGACGATGCTCATGAGGGTGTCCTTCTGTGACGGGAACCCGGGACACTACGCGTCGGCGCGGCCCGCGGGGTGGGTCGGCGCGCCGGCGCTCTGCGATGATCCGGGCCATGGATCTGTATCCGGCGATCGACCTCCGTGGCGGCCAGTGCGTGCGGCTCTACCAGGGAGACTTCGCCCAGGAGACCGTCTACGGCGACGACCCGGTGGCCCAGGCCCTGCTGTTCGCCGATGCCGGGTCGCCATGGATCCACGTGGTCGACCTCGACGCGGCCCGCACCGGAGAGCCGGTGAACCGGCCCGTGATCGCCGCCATCGCCGCCGCCGTGGGGATACCGGTCCAGACCGGTGGCGGGGTGCGCACCGACGAGGCCGCCGATGCGCTGTTCGAGGCTGGGGTGGGCCGGGTGGTGGTCGGCACCGCGGCGCTCGACGACCCGGCGTGGGCCCGATCGCTCGCGGCGCGGTACCCGGGCAAGGTCGCGCTCGGGCTCGACGTGCGCGGCCGGGAGGTCGCGGTCCGGGGCTGGGTCGAGGGGTCGGGCCGCCAGCTCGCCGACGTCGCCGCCGAGTTCGACGACGCCGGGTTTGCCGCGCTGATCGTCACCCAGATCAACGTCGACGGCGCCGGCACCGGGCCCGACATCGACCTGTACATGGAGCTCCTCGCGTCGGTCGAGACCGAGGTCATCGCATCCGGCGGCGTCGGCGGCGCGCAGGACCTGCGCGTGCTCGCCTCGTTCGAGGCCGAGGGGATGCCCCTGCTCGGCGCCATCGTCGGCAAGGCCCTCTACGACGGTGCCCTCACCATCGACGAAGCGCTCGCCGCCGCCCAGGCCGAGTAGCCCGCTCGGTCGGCCG
The DNA here is from genome assembly GCA_025463365.1 of Acidimicrobiales bacterium. Lineage (GTDB taxonomy): Bacteria > Actinomycetota > Acidimicrobiia > Acidimicrobiales > Iamiaceae > Aquihabitans. The sequence goes on along the minus strand of JAOBWM010000144.1, from coordinate 8,328 downwards.
TTCACGCAAGCCACGCAAGCCACCCAAGCGGCCGATCGCGAGCCCCGAGCCCGCAGGCCGGTCGCGGGGCTCCCGGTTCTTGTGTGGGATCGTCGCCCTGGGACCGCCGATTGCACACAACAACGGCGGTGGGCTCGGTTCTTGTGTGGGATCGTCGCCCAGGGGCCGCCGATTGCACACGAGAACCGGCGGCGACGATGGCTCGGTGGGGTAGACCCGGGCGGTGAGCATGATCGACCCGACGGCGCCGGAGCCGGTGGCTCCCGCCGACGGGCGCGACGCCGCCACGGGCCGCCTGCTCGACGAATTTGGCGCCAACGCCACGGTGGCGCCGGTGACGCGCCTGGTCGACGGGTGGCTGTGCAAGGCGGCGCCGGGGCTGCCGTTCCGGCGGGCGAACGCGGTGCTCCCGGCCGCCGGCGCCGGCGCCGACCGCACGGCTGTCGCCCACACCGTGGAGGCGATCGAGGCCTGGTACCGCCAGCTCGGCCAACGGGTGTTGGTCCAGGTGTCGTCGGCCGACCCGTCGGGATCGGCACTGGACGACGTCCTCGCGGCGCGCGGCTATCGGGTCGAGGCGCCTGTCGACCTGCTGGTGGCCGAGACCGGGGCGATCGCCGACGCCGGCACCCGCGCCGCCGACGGCTTGCGGGTGGCGCTGGAGGAGCACGAGGTGTCGCACGCTCACGACGGCTTTGACGGCGACGACGTTCCCCTGGAAGCCGTCGGGGTCGCGGTCCACGAGGGCGTCGATGAGACCTGGTCCGTCCGCTACGGGGCCGTGCACGGTGCCGACGAGGTGTGGCGGGCGCGGACCGAAGCCTACGGGCGGATGCTGGCCGCGCTCGGGCCATCGATCCTCGCGGGAGCGGTGACCGTGGGCGACGAGGTGGCCGCGGTGGGCTTTGCCGTGCTCGAGCGGGGATGGGCCGGGATCTACGGCATGGGGACCGCCCCGGCGTGGCAGCGGCAGGGGATCGGGGGATCGTTGCTGGGCGGTCTGGCCACCGAAGCCCGGCATCGACATGCAACGCACCTGTACCTGCAGGTCGAGCAGGACAACCCAGCGGCCCAAGCCCTGTACCGCGGCCTCGGGTTCGAGACCTCGCACGGATACCACTATCGAGTCGGCGGTGCGACGTGATCACCATCCGCCGCCTCGGCCCCGGTGACGAGGACGTCGTCACGTACCTGTCGCTGGAGGATCCGTCGTTCGACGCGCACCCCGGGAAGGCCGAGCCGCTCGAAGCGCTGTCGGCCACGGCGACGGCGGCCTTCCTGGCCGACCCGAGCGTGCTGCACTGGGTCGCCTTCGATGGCGAGGAGGTCGTCGGGCACATGTTCTGCGTCGTCCACCCCATTCGAACTCCGCCTGGTCGCGAGGTGCTGCTCTTCGAGATCGGGGTGCACCACGAGCGGCGGCGCCAGGGCATCGGCCGGCGACTCATGGGGGCGCTCGGTGACTGGCTCGCCACCACCGACATCCGCAGCGCATGGGTGCTGGCCGACGATGCCGATGCGACCGCCTTCTACGAGGCCTGCGGGTACACCGTGGCTGCCGACCAGCCCACGTACCTCACCTTCGACCGCTGACCAGGTCCGGGGTCGATCCCTCGCGGCGCTCTCAGCGGTGCCAGGTCAGGGCTCGTCGACCTTGACGATGACCTTGCCGGTGTTGCCGCCGGTGAAGAGGAGGTTGAGCGCGTCGGGCGCGTCGGCCAGGCCCTCGACCACATGGACGGCGTGCTTGACCTTGCCCTCCAGGACCCAACCCAGCATCTCGCCCTGGCCCTCGGCGAAGCGATCGACGTAGTCCAAGACCAAGAAGCCCTCCATCCGTGCACGCCGGGCGATGAGCGCGGTGTAGTTGGTGAGCCCATGGGCCGAGCCGCGGTCGTTGTACGCCGAGATCGCCCCGCACAGGACGACCCGGGCCCGCAACGCGAGGTTGGCCAGGCAGGCGTCGAGGATGACGCCGCCGACGTTGTCGAAGTAGACGTCGATCCCGTCCGGGCAGAGAGCGCGGAGGCGGGCGGGGACGTCATCGGCCTTGTAGTCGATCGCCGCGTCGAACCCGAGCTCGTCGACGATCCATGCGCACTTCTCGGGTCCGCCGGCGATCCCGACGACGGTGCCGGCGCCCTTGGCCTTGGCGATCTGGCCCACGACCGATCCGGTGGCGCCGGCCGCACCGGAGACGACCACGGTGTCGCCCTCCTGCGGGCGGCCGATCTCGAGGAGGCCGAAGTATGCGGTCATGCCCGTCACGCCGAAGATGCTCAGCGCGGCGGTGGGGTCGACGCCGTCGGGGATGACCTGTGCGGTGGCTGCTCCGGAGTCGACGATCGCATGGTCCTGCCAGCCCATCATCCCGAAGACGGTGGCCCCCAGCGGGTAGCGATCCGACCTGGTGGCGATCACCTCGCCGAGGGCACCGCACCGCACCACGGCGCCGAGCTCGATCGGAGGCAGGTAGCCCGGGGCATCGTCCATCCACGTGCGGATCGTCGGGTCGATCGAAAGCCAGCGCACCCGGACGACGGCCTCCCCCTCGGCCGGCTCGGGGACGGGCCCGGTCTCCATCCGGCACACGTCCTCGTCCACCATCCCCTGCGGGCGTTGGGCGAGGACGAGGCGGCGGGAGGATTCGGTCATGGGCGCATCCTCGCGCCGCCTTCGGTTGGATGCTGCGCCGTCGACGTGCGTGGTGCAGCGATCGAGGGAGTTGGGCCCGGTACCGTGGGGGCCGTGGGGCGCGCCGACCGCTGGCTCGGTCCGACGGACTGGGGCGAGGCACGCGTGGTGACGGGCGAGCGGACGGGGCGGACGCGGCTGGCAGCGTGGTCGGCCGAGCACGGCATGGACGCTGCGATCGGCATCCTCGTGCTGGTGACCGGCGTGCTCCTGCGGCGCTGGGTGCTCCGCGGGCCCCTCGGGGCGCCCGATCTCGACGAGTCGACGGTCGGCCTGCAGGCCCTCCGGTTCGGGCGCGGACATCTGGCGACGTTCTTCCCGCACCAGGCCTACGGCGGGACGGTCGAGACGTTCCTCGTCTCCATCGTCCAGCGCGTGGCCGGCGCCGACGTGATCGCTCTGAAGATCGTGCCGATGGTTTGCAGCCTGGTCGCCGCCCTCTTGACCTGGCGGGCCGCGGTGCACCTCGGCCTCGGTCGCGCCGGTCAGTGGTGCGCCGGGCTGGTCGTGTGGTGCGGTCCCGCCTATGCCGTCGCGTTCTCGACGAAGGAGCGCGGGTTCTACGGCGTGGCCCTGGTCCTGAGCGCGGCCTACGTGCTGCTGGTGATCCGGCTCGACCAGCGTGTCGGCTCCGCGGATCTGGTGCTGCTCGGTGCGTGCCTCGGCCTCGGATGGTGGCAGACACCGCTCACGATGCTCGTTGCAGTGCCGGCCGTGGGCTGGCTGGTCGCCCGCCGGCCATGGATCGTGCGCAGGTCATCGGTCGCGGCCGTCGCCGCCGTCGTGTGCTCGCTGCCGTGGCTGGTGTGGAACGCCCGCAACCGCTGGGTGTCGATGAACGGGGGCTACGCCTTCGGGACGACGTGGTGGCAACGGGTCGAGGAGTGGGTGGTGAAGCTGCGCGTGGTGACGGGCATCGAGACGGCCTTCGAGCCGTCGCGCGACCTGGTCGGCGGCCGCTGGACGGGTGCGGTGATCCTCGGCATCGTGCTGGCCGGCGCCACGGTGCGGACCCGCAAGCAGGCGCCCGGCCTGCTCGCGGTCCTGGTCGTCGGCTACGGCGCGCTCTACGCCCTCAACGGGCTGGCGGCCGGTGTCGGCAACGATCCGCGGTACACGTACCTGATGGTCCCGGCGGTGGCGTTGGCGCTCGCATCGCTGCTGCCCGACCTCGCCTCTGATGCGTGGTCGGCCGCCGTCACGGTGGCAGCGGCGGTCCTCGTCGTGAGCCTCACCGCGTGGGGCCTGGCCGGCCTGGGGGAGGCGGCCCGGCTGCCCGAGGCCGACAAGTTCCTCTCCTCGCGTGGGATCGAGGAGGTCGCCGCCTTCCTCGAGTCGCGCCACAGCGGACCCGTGCTCACCGACATCGCCGGCACCCAGATCACCTACCTCACCCACGAGCGGGTGCGGGCCGGCTCGTTCTCGGTGCCGCGGTTCCGTGACCTCGAACTGGCGGCCCGGAGCGCCCCGCGGTCCACGTACGTGCTCGACACGCACCTGCTCGGCAACGCCGGCCGCCTGAACCTGTACCTGACGCTCCACCACCTGCCGTACGAGCGGCGCTACATCGGGCGGTGGTCCGTCTTCCTCATCGGGAGCCGCGTCCTTCCCGAGCAGGTGCCGCTCCTGGTGTTCGACTTCGCCCCGAGGGCCTCGCGCGGTCCCGACGCCTGAAGGCCTGCACGCCTGCCTCTCCCTCTGCCTGGCCTGCCCGTCCGCGTGGTCCTCCGCCTCGGCTGGATCGAAGGGCGCTAGCTGCGCGGCGGGTTCCATCGCTCGACGACGGGCGTGTCGCGCTCCCAGCCGAGCACCGCCCAACCCGCGGGGTCGAGCGTGAAGGATCGACCGCCCGTCGCGACCATCCCGATCCAGCGGGCGCCGACGATCCGCAGCAGGTGGGCGTGGGCGACGAGCATCACCGTGCCGTCGAGCTCCTTGGCCCGGGCGATCACGCGGTCTGCTCGGGCCCCAACCTCATAGACCGTCTCCCCGTCCTGCACGCCGTGCGTCCACACGTCCCAGCCGGGCAGTTCCTCGCGGACCTCCTCGGTGGTGCGGCCTTCGACGGCGCCGTAGTCCCACTCGACCAGATCGGGATCGACCCGGTCGACGGCGAGGCCCGCGAGGCGCGCCGTATCGACCGCTCGGCGCAGCGGGCTGGTCCACACGGCGACGACGCCTTGCAGCGGCAACACCGCGGGCAGGGCCCGGGCCTGGGCCTCGCCGGCCTCGTTGAGTGGGATGTCGGTGCGGCCGGTGTGGCGGCGCGTCTGGGACCAGTCGGTCTCGCCGTGGCGGACGAGCAGGAGCCGGGTTGTGGTCATGGGCCCTCGGGGGTGGCGGAACGCATCGGCGACGAGGCGACGGGGAAGCGCGGGCGCCGGCACCGCGTTGACTGGGCCGACCCGCTGCACCGTAGGCGGCGCGGGACCGTTCGCTGCCGACCCCGGATCGCAGTTGGGAGGCCGTCGGACACGACGGTACGGTCGCCGCCGTGCGCACCGCCCGGGTCATCCCTTGTCTCGACGTCACCGCCGGACGGGTGGTCAAGGGCGTGAACTTCCTCGACCTCCGCGACGCGGGTGATCCGGTCGAGCTGGCGGCGCGCTATGACGCGGAAGGCGCGGACGAGGTCGTCTTCCTCGACATCACCGCCAGTTCCGACGACCGCGACACCATGGTCGACGTGGTCGCCCGAACGGCCGAGGAGGTGTTCATCCCCCTCACCGTCGGCGGTGGGATCCGCACCGTGGACGACGCCCGCCGCATGTTGCGCGCCGGTGCGGACAAGGTGTCGCTCAACACCGCGGCCATCGATCGGCCCGAGGCCATCAGCGAGGTGGCGGACACGTTCGGGAGCCAGTGCGCGGTGGTGGCGATCGATGCGCGCCGCCGCCATCGCGACGACCCGGCGCGGGGCTGGGGCGTGTTCACCCACGGCGGGCGCAACCCCACGGCGCTCGACGCCATCGAGTGGGCGGTCGAGGCCGAGCGCCTCGGCGCGGGGGAGATCCTGCTGACCTCGATGGACCGCGACGGCACTCGGGACGGTTTCGATCTCGAGCTGACGCGAGCGGTCACCGATGCCGTGAACATCCCGGTGATCGCCAGCGGTGGCGTGGGCACGCTCCAGCACCTCGCCGACGGCGTGATCTCGGGGGGCGCCGATGCCGTGCTGGCCGCGTCGATCTTCCACTTCGGCGAGCACACCGTCGCCGAGGCCAAGGCCGTGATGGCCGCCGCCGGCATCACGGTCCGCCCCGCCTGACGGGCGACCGGTCGGGACCAGCCGCCCGGTACGGTCGAGTCGGTGAGCGACGACCAGATCTCCCAGCCTGAAGCCACGTCCGACGAGGGCGAGGGCGGCGGTGAGGGCGTCGGTGAGGGCGGGGGTGAGGGCGGGAGTCGGCCCAGTGTCGCGATCAGCCCCGACGCGCCGTCGTCCGTCCCGACCGAACGTCGAACCTTCGCGTCGTCGCGGGTCGACAAGCTGCCGGTGAAGATGCTCAACGACCGGATCCTCGTGGACCTCGAGTCCGACGGGGAGCGGCGGTCGACCGGCGGCATCCTCATCCCGGCCACGGCCCAGATGGGCAAGCGCCTGGCCTGGGGCGAAGTGGTGGCGGTCGGTCCCAACGTGCGCTCCATCGAGGCCGGCGACCAGGTCCTCTTCAACCCCGAAGACCGCTACGAGGTCGAGGTGCGCGGGTCCGACTACCTGATCTTGCGCGAGCGCGACATCCACGCGGTCGCGGCCAAGCGCCTCGAAGAGGGTTCGACCGGCCTCTACCTCTGACCTGGCCGACCCGGCGGGCCCGCGCCGCGGGGTCGACACCCTTCTCGCTTCGGGAATCGTGAGCCACCCGCGTACGATCGTCGGCCATGCCTGCCGTCACCCCGATCGCCATCCGAGACGAAGATCTCGCCCTCGTGAAGTACGACGCTGCGGGCCTGGTCCCGGCGATCGTCCAGGAGCAGGGCACGGGTGACGTGCTGATGATGGCGTGGATGAACGAGACCACGCTCCGGCGCACGCTGGAAGAGGGACGCACGGTCTTCTGGAGCCGGTCCCGGCAGGAGGAATGGCGCAAGGGCGACACCTCCGGCGACCGCCAGTTCGTGCGCGAGGCCCGCTACGACTGTGACGGCGACACGCTCCTGTTCCTGGTGGAGCAAGAGGGCAAGGGTGCCTGCCACACGGGTGAGAAGAGCTGCTTCTACCGATCCTTCGGCGGCTGAGGTCGTGGCCGCTCCGGCCATCCGGCCCACCCGCGAGGAGTTCAGGGAGTTGGCCCGCGAGTACACGATCATCCCGATCTGGCGCGAGCTGCTCGCCGACCTGATCACGCCGGTCGCTGCCTTCGCCCGGCTCACCCGCAACGGCGAGCCCGGCTTCGTGTTCGAGTCCGTCGAGCACGGCGAGCGCTGGAGCCGCTGGTCGTTCGTCGGCCGGCGCCCGGCGGCCACCTTCATCTCACGGGGCTCCGACCGTCCCGTCGAGGTGCACGGCGGCTCGGTGCCGCCGGGGATCCCGCTCGACCAGGGCATCCTGGCCGCCGTCGAGGCCGTGCTGGCCACCTATCGCTCCCCGCACGACCCCGATCTGCCGCCGTTGCACGGTGGGCTGGTCGGGTACCTCGGCTACGACGTCGTGCGCGAGGTCGAGCGGCTGCCCGACACCCCCGAGGACGACCAGGACCTGCCGGAGGCGGTGCTGTCGATCATCGGCGAGTTGGCCGCGTTCGACCACTTCCGCCAGCGGGTCACGCTCATCGCCAACGCCTACGTCTTCGATTCCGACCTCGACGATGCCGACCTCGACCGCTGCTACGACGAAGCCGTCGCCCGCCTCGACCAGCTCGCCGCCGACGGCTCCTCGCCGCTCGCCGAGCCGTTCGTGGCCCCGCCGGCCCGCGACGACGAACTGCCCGACGTCGTCTCCAACCTCGGCGCGGGGTCCTACGAGCAGGCCGTCGATGCCGCCAAGGAGTACATCCTCTCGGGCGACATCTTCCAGGTCGTGCTGTCGCAGCGGTTCGACTTCCAGCTCGACGCCGATCCGTTCGACGTGTATCGGGTGCTGCGCCAGATCAACCCGAGCCCGTACATGTACCTCTTCCGGCACCCGGAGGTGACCCTCGTGGGCTCGTCGCCCGAACCGATGGTGCAGCTCCTCGACGGCGAGGTGATCTCCCGACCCATTGCCGGCACGCGCTATCGCGGAAGCACGGAGGAGGAGGACCGCCGCCTCGGTGCCGAGCTCATGGAGCACCCGAAGGAGCGGGCCGAGCACGTGATGCTGGTCGACCTCGCCCGCAACGATGTCGGTCGCGTCGTCACCTTCGGCACCGAGAAGGTGACCGAGATGATGACCCTCGAGCGGTACAGCCACGTGATGCACCTGACCTCGCAGGTCGTCGGGCAACTGGCCGAGGGGCTCGGGCCCATCGACGTGCTGCGGGCCACGCTCCCGGCCGGCACCGTGTCGGGCGCCCCCAAGGTGCGGGCCATGGAGATCATCGACGAGTTCGAGCCGACCAAGCGGGGCCCGTACGCGGGGGTGGTCGGCTACCTCGACTTCTCCGGCAACATCGACACGGCCATCGCCATCCGCACCATGGTGTGCCTGCCCGA
>JAOBWM010000118.1 GCA_025463365.1 Acidimicrobiales bacterium | reverse complement strand
CCGCACCCCATCGTGATCACGACGTCGGCCGCCTGCACGATCTCCGAGGTCCACGGCTTCGGGTACTCGCGGGCGATGTCGATGCCGACCTCGGCCATGGCCGCGACGGCAGATGGGTTGATCTCGGACCCGGGCTCGGAGCCGCCCGACCAGGCGACGGCGCGCTCATCGGCGAGGTGGTTGAACCAACCCAGCGCCATCTGCGACCGGCCGGCGTTGTGGACGCAGAGGAACAAGACGGTCGGTGGGCCGCTGTCGGGACGTTCTTCGAGGGCGGGCATGGGGAGCTCCCGTGGGTCAGCGGTCCGCGACCGCAGTGGTCGGGGTGGTCGGGTAGAAGAGGCGGATCAGCCAGTACGCGATGCCGGCACCGATGAGCTGCATGAGGATGAACAGCGGAGCCGACGAGGGCTTGATGCCGGCGAAGGAGTCGGAGAGCGTTCGGGCGATGGTGACGGCCGGGTTGGCGAAGCTGGTCGACGACGTGAACCAGTACGCACCGCCGATCCAGGCGCCGACCGCGACGGGCACGGCACGTTCGCGGCCGGTGCGGACGCAGCCGTGGATGACCAGGAGCAGGCCGACCGTGGCGACGACCTCGGAGAGCCAGAGGGCGCCGGAGGACCGGACCTTGGTGGACAGCTCGAAGGTCGGCAGCTCGAACATCGTGTTGGCGACCAGCGATCCGACGCAGCCGCCGATGGTCTGCGCGGTCGCATAGAGGATGGCGTCGGCCGTGCCGAGCGAACCCAGCAACCGGTCGACGAGGGTGACGGCGGGATTGAAGTGGGCGCCCGATACCGCGCCGAACATCAAGATGAGCCCGATGAGGGCGCCGGCGGTGGCGGCGGCGTTCTCGAGGAGCTGGAGGCCGAGGTCGTCGGGTGACAGCCGACTCGCCATGATCCCCGACCCGACCACGGCGACGATCAAGAACGCGGTGCCGAGCGCCTCCGCGGCCAGGCGGCGCGCAAGGTCGAGGCGAAGCGTCCCGGTCCCGGTCTCGGGCAGGACGCTGAGCTCGGCGTCGATCGGTTCGATGAGGTTGCGCATCAGCCGCTCAGCAGCAGCCTTGGGCCGATCCGGGTCCGGCACCGATGGCCACCGACTCACTGATCGACCCCGGCGCACAGCACTGGGCGGTCTCGCCGGCGCTGAGCACCGTGTTGGTCATCTGCTCGGCATCGCCGGTCTTGACGTACCACTCCCACGGCGCACCGTCGGGGTCGTTGACCCACGTCTCGGTCTTCAGCGCGTAGCAGCACACCGTGTCGTCGATCCCGGTGGTGGCGACGCCCTCGGTGGTGAGCCGTCCCTCGGCGGCCTCGACCTCCTCGGCCGTGTCCACCTCGACCCCGAGGTGGTTCAAGGTGCCGCCGCCCTCGCCCTCGATGAGGACCAGCTTCAGCGGTGGCTCGGCGATGGCGAAGTTGGCGTAGCCGGGCTTGCGCTTGGTCACCTCGGTGTTGAAGAGCTTCGAGTAGAACGCGACGGCCTCGTCGATGTTCGAGACGTTCAGGGCGAGCTGGACACGAGACACGGGATTCCTCCGGCTAGATTGATGCCTGTCGATGTCTGCATCCTAGGCACGCATCGACAGTTGTCAATCTCAAATCGGATGGACGGTGCACGATGAGCGCCACTGCGACCCAACCCTCGCCGTCGGCGACCTGCTGCTCGCCGATCTCGGATGCACCGCTCTCGGAGGCGGACGCCGGCTCGCTGGCCCACACCTACGCCGCGCTGGCCGACCCCGTTCGATTGCGACTGCTGAGCCTGATCGCGGCGTCCGGTGAACGCTGCTCGTGCGACCTCACCGACCCCTTGGGCAAGAGCCAGCCGACCGTGAGCCACCACACGAAGGTCCTCGTCGAGGCCGGGCTGATCGTGGGGGAGAAGCGCGGTCGCTGGACCTACTGGCGGGTCGCGCCCTCGCGGGTGGACGTCGTCGCGCGCCTGCTCGACGCCTGACGCTCCGCCGCTGCGCACCGCGGTCCAAGAGCCGGGAACCTGGGTCGAAGGTTCCAAGGGGGCTCTGAAACCACCACCGTGCGCCCCCTTGGTCGGGGCGCACGGTTGCGCGTCCAGGCCCCAGTCGAGAGTTGGTGCGTCGTTCACCTCGCGTTCACCCGAGTCCCGTTGGCGGGTCATCCGGCTTCCGTACCGTCACCTCCGTCATGAACCCTGGATGCCAAGGAAAGGCTCTCCCCTTGAAGAACCGAAAAGGCCTCGCATGGCTGTTCGCCCTCGTCGCGGTCCTCTCGTTGCTCGCGTCCGCCTGCGGCAGCAGCGACAACAACAGCAGCGCGAAGTCGACGACCACCAAGGCGGCCGGCGACACCGCGACCACGGCAGGGGCCGACACGGCAGCCTTCGCCAAGCTGTCCGGCAAGCTCGACGGCCAAGGCTCGAGCTTCCAGGACACCTTCGAGCAGCAGGTCTCCTCGGACTTCGGCACCGCGGTGAAGGATGCCGGCGGCAGCGCAACGGTCACCTACACCAAGACCGGATCGTCGGACGGCAAGAAGGCCCTCGGCGACGGCACGGTCGGCTTCGCTGGCAGCGATTCGGCGATCAAGCCCGAGGAGAAGGCGGCCTTCGGTTCGCGCAAGATCCTGTACTTCCCGATCGTCGGCGGGCCGATCAGCCTCGCCTACAAGCTCAAGGGCGTGGCCGAGCTCAACCTGAGCCCCGCCACGATCGCCGGGATCTACCAGGGCACCATCAAGACCTGGGATGATGCCGCCATCGCCAAGGACAACCCTGACGCCAAGCTCCCGTCCACCGCGATCACCGTGGTGCACCGTTCGGACGGCTCGGGCACGACGAGCAACTTCACCAAGTTCCTCGCGGCCGCCGCTCCCGACACCTTCAAGCTGACCCCCGGTGAAGAGGTCACCTGGCCGACCAGCTCGAACTTCCAAGGCGGCGAGAAGAGCACCGGCGTCATCTCCATCGTGAAGAGCACCGACGGGGCCATCGGCTACGCCGACCTGGCCGATGCTGCCAAGGAGGGCCTCGACGTCGCCCGCGTCGGCAACGCCAAGGGTGAGTTCATCCAGCCCTCGCCGGACGCGGCCTCCGCCGCGCTCGCCGGCGCCGAGGTTGCCGACGACCTGACGTACAACCCGCTGAACGTCGATGCCACGGGTGCCTACCCGATCACCTCGCCCACCTGGATCCTGGTCGACGCCAAGCAGAAGGACAAGGCCACCGCCGACCTCGTGAAGGCCTACCTGAACTACGTCCTCACCACCGGCCAGACCCAGGCCAAGGACCTCCTCTACGCCCCGCTGCCCGAGGCGCTGGCCACGAAGGCCATCGCCCAGCTCGACTCGATCACCGTCGGCTGAGCCAATTGCGCAAACCTGATGGGGTCCGGGCCGTCACGGCCCGGACCCCGTTCCGGTTTGCCGACCCCGTTCCCCCGCCCTGCCTTCCCCGCCCCTCCCGTTCCAGAGGCCGACTCGCACCATGACCGTCGTCGATCCCGTGGTCCCCGCCGACCAGCCCGCGGTGGCCGACGCCCTGCGCGCCAGCCGCGGTGCCGGCGTGGACACCGCGTTCCGCCTGTTGGCCCTCGCCGCCGGCCTGACCGTCTTGGTGATCCTCGGCCTGATCACGTTCAGCACCACGCGGAGCGCGTGGCCGGCATTCGTGCACCACGGCGCCTCGTACTTCTTCTCCACCGACTGGCGCCCGAGCCAAGGCCACTTCGGGATCCTCGCCTTCGTCTACGGCACCGCGGTGATCTCGTTCATCGGCGTGCTGCTCGCCGTGCCAACCAGCATCGGCATCGCGCTGTTCGCGACCGAGGTGGCGCCCCGCCGCCTCCGGCGCACGATCACCCTCGTGATGGACCTCCTCGCCTCGGTGCCCTCGGTGGTGTTCGGCCTCGTGGGCTTCTACGTGCTGAAGCCGCCGATGCAGACCTTGTTCCGTTGGATCGGCAACACCGTCAAGGACATCCCCGTGCTGCACCAGCTGTTCGGTCAGAACTCGGCGGGCATCAGCCTCCTCACCGCCGGGATCGTCCTGGCGATCATGATCACGCCGATCGTCACGTCGGTCTCGCGCGAGGTGTTCGACACGGTCCCGCGCAACGACAAGGAAGGCGCGCTGGCCCTGGGAGCCACCCGGTTCGAGATGATCACCGGCGTCGTGCTGCCGCACTCGCTCGGCGGGCTCACCGGCGCGGTGATGCTCGGGCTCGGCCGGGCCATGGGCGAGACCATCGCCGTGACCCTGCTGATCGGCGGCGTCGCCCCGCGGATCACCGCCAACCTGCTCGGGCCGAGCGACGCCATGCCGTCGGCCATCGCCCGGAACCTGTCGGAGGCCTCCGGTGACTTCCGGGCCGCGCTGATCGGCCTCGGGGTGACCCTGTTCGTCATCACCATGGCCGTCAACGTCGGGTCCCGCCGCCTCGTGGACGTGCTCGACCGCCGGCTGAAGGGTGCGGCATGACCGCCACCACCGTCCCCGGCCCCGCCCCCGCCGATCCGAGCGCCGGCTCGTCGGTGTCGGACCGCCTCACCGTGCCGTCCGACGTGCGGATCAGCACGATCAAGGGCGCCCGGTTCGTCCGCAACCGCGTCGCCACGGTCGCCATGATCCTGGCGTTCCTGGTCGCGGTCGTCCCGCTGGTCTTCGTGATCGGCAACGTGGTCACCAAGGGCGCTCCCGTGATGAGCGGCTCCTTCCTGACGCGTGACATCCCCACCACCGCGTCGGCCACGGAGCTCAAGAGCGACTGCAAGGCCCGCATCAAGTACGACCCCACGGCCAAGTGCGACCCGAAGGCTGCCGCGCCGGCCGCACCGAAGCCGGGAATGGGCCCGGCGGTGGTCGGCACCCTGATCACCACGGCGGTGTCGGCGCTGCTGGCCATCCCCCTCGGGATCTTCGCAGCGATCTACCTGAACGAATACGGCAAGCGCCGCCGCCTGGCCCGCTTCATCCGGTTCATGACCGATGTCATGACCGGCGTGCCGTCGATCGTGATGGGCATCTTCATCTACACGTTGTGGGTGCTGCAGTTCGGCTTCGGCCGCTCGGCGTTGGCCGCGAGCCTCGCCCTCGCGTGCCTGATGTTGCCGATCGTCGTGCGTTCGAGCGAGGAGATGTTGCGCCTCGTCCCGAACGCGCTGCGGGAGGGGAGCGCGGCGCTCGGCTCGCGCACGTGGAAGACGTCGCTCCGCGTCGTGCTGCCGACGGCGTTGCCCGGCCTGGTGTCGGGTTCGATGCTCGCCGTGGCCCGCGCCGCCGGCGAGACGGCACCCGTGCTGTTCACCATCGGCGCCGCCAGCACGGTTCGCCAGGCCAGCACCGTCACCGGCCAGAGCACGACGCTTTCGTTCCAGATCTACAACCTGATCACCAACGGCGGGAAGCTCTCGCCGCAGATGGCCTGGGGTGCTGCACTCACCCTCATCGTGTTGGTGCTCATCCTCACCACGATCGCCCGGACGGTCAGCGCCCGGTTCACGATGCGCTGACCCCGCCACAGATGTCCGAAGAGGAGAACCCGATGTCCGCCGACGCCACCACCGAGCTCGAGGCCGAGACCACCGAGGACGCCGAGAACGCCGTCGACCTGCGCGAGCTCACCCACCCGGACCCGGCTCCTGCCTCCGCGCCTACGGTCTTCGACGTCGCCGACCTCGCCGTCTACTACGGCGCGTTCCGGGCCGTCCGCGACGTGAAGCTCGACGTCGTCAAGAACGACATCACCGCGTTCATCGGTCCGTCGGGCTGCGGCAAGACCACGGTGCTGCGGTGCTTCAACCGCATGAACGACCTCATCGAGGGCGCCCGCGTGGAGGGCTTGCTCCGCTACCACGGTGTCGACCTGTACGGGAAGGACGTCAACCCGGTCGAGGTCCGCCGCCGCATCGGGATGGTGTTCCAGAAGCCGAACCCGTTCCCCAAGTCGATCTTCGAGAACGTCGCCTACGGGCCGAAGCTGGCCGGCATCAAGAAGAAGGCCGAGCTCGAAGAGATCGTCGAGCAGGCGCTGCGGGACGCGGCGCTGTGGGACGAGGTGAAGGACCGGCTCCAGAAGTCGGCACTCGGCCTGTCGGGCGGCCAGCAGCAGCGCCTGTGCATCGCCCGGGCCATCGCGGTGCGGCCCGAGGTGATCCTCATGGACGAGCCGTGCTCGGCGCTCGACCCCGTGGCCACCCTCCGCATCGAGCAGCTGATGCAGGAGCTCAAGTCCGAGTACACGATCATCATCGTCACCCACAACATGCAGCAGGCCGCTCGGGTCTCGGACCGAACCGCCTTCTTCTCGGTCGACGTCGACGACGAATCCGGGGACCGGACCGGCGAGCTCGTGGAGTACGACCGCACGGAGAAGATCTTCAGCCAGCCGTCCGATCGACGCACCGAGGATTACGTGACCGGACGGTTCGGGTAGTGCGCAGCCACATCGGAGGGCGGCGGTGACCGCGGCGCGGCCCTTGCGGCCCGGCTATGCCGCTGAGCTCGACCAGCTCCGGCTTCAGGTCGAGCTGATGGCCGTGCGCGTCGACGAGAACCTCGAGCGCATGCGTGACGTGCTCACGCACGGAGATCGTGACGTCGCCGCCGTGGCCCTCGCGGCCGACGACGACATCGACGACATGAGCGTCTCGCTCACCGGCCGGTGCTACGAGCTCTTGGCCCGCGAGCAGCCGGTGGCGACCGACCTGCGGTTCATCGTCTCGGTCCTGCGCGTCCTCGGGGAGTTCGAGCGCGTCGGCGACCTTGCACTGCGGGTCGTCAAGCTGGCGCCCGATCACGACCTCATCCGGTCCAACCCGCCCACCTTCGCACTCCTGCTCGCCCTCGCCGATGCCGCCGTCGACCGCTACCGGGCGGCCCAGCGGGCGTGGTCGGCCACCAGTGTCGAGCTCGCCATCGAGGTGATCGAGACGCCGTCGATCGCGGGCCACCTCGAGGAGCGCCTGATGTCGGAGCTGCTTGTCCTGCAAGGGTCCGACGCGGCCGCGGTGGCCATCCGTAGCCTGGTCGCGGGCAAGTCGCTCGAACGCATCGCCGACCATGCCGGGATCATCGCCGCCCGGCTGCTCTTCCTCGTGACCGGCGATGCCGGGCACCTCGCCCACGAGGTCCGATGAACGCCGACCGGGAGCACCCCACCATGGCCGAGATCCGCACCAACTTCCACGCCGAGCTCGACGCCCTTCGCGCCGACACGGTCCGCCTCGCCGCCATGGTGACCGAGCGCATCCCATGGGGCACCGAGGTGCTCCTCACCGGCAACCTGTCGTCGGCGCAGGAGCTCATCGATGCCGACGACGACCTCGACGTGCTCTCCATCGAGGTCGAAGAGCGCTGCTACCAGGCGCTCGTGTTGCAAGCGCCGATGGCTCGCGACCTTCGCGCCATCGTCACGGCCCTGCGACTCACGTCGGAGCTCGAGCGCTCCGGCGACCTCATGGTCAACGTGGCCAAGGGGATGCGCCGGCTGTACGGGCTCGACATCGACCCCAAGCTGCGGGGCCTGATCTCCCGCATGGGCGAGGAGGCGCAGCGCCTGATGCACGTCGCCATCGACTCCTACGCGGAGGGCGACGCGGCCAAGGCCGCGGCCATCGACGACATGGACGATCGCCTCGACACGCTCCACAAGGAGTACATCCAGGCCATCTTCGAGTGCCATCGCGAGAGCAGCATCGACCTCGAGGCCGGCGTGCAGCTGGCGCTCATCGGGCGGTACTACGAGCGCATCGGCGACCACGCGGTGAACATCGGCGAGCGCGTCCGCTACATGGTCACCGGCTGGCTGCCCGAGCACACCGGCGCGGCTCGCGCCGCGGCCCGCAAGCCTCAGTCCGAAGGGATCGCGGACCCGACGTGATCCGCCGGTCGATCGACGTCCGGCGGCGCCTGGACACCCTGAGGGCCCGCCTCGAGCGCGAAGGGGAGGGCACGGCTCCGTCGACCTCGGTCGACGACGCCGCCGAGCGCCTGGCCCGTGCCTTCGATGCCCACGAGGCCCGTCAGGACGCAGCGGGCGCGGTGGCCGAGCGCCTCGTGGCCGCTCTCGACGTCATCCCCCAAGGCATCGTGCTCGCCGACGCGGCCGGGCGCGTGGTCTTCCGGAACCGGGTGGCCGACGCCTTCGCCGGGGCCCGCCACAGCGAAGCGCTCGTCGAGCCCGTCATCACCGAGCTGATCGGCCGGGCCGTGGCCGGCGAGGCCGAGACGCGCGTGCTCGACCTCTACGGCCCGCCCCGCCGATCGATCCAGCTGCGCGCCGTGCCCCTCGATGATCCCGACGTCCCGCGTCCTGCCAACGGCGATGCGGCGCCGCCCGCAGGTGCGTTCCTCGTCGTCGAGGACGTGTCCGAGCGCCAGCGCCTCGAGGCCGTCCGCCGCGACTTCGTGGCCAACATCAGCCACGAGCTCAAGACGCCGGTCGGTGCGCTGGGCCTGCTGGCCGAGACCCTTGCCGGCGAGGACGACCCCGAGGTCGTCCACCGCCTGGCCGCCAGGATGCAGCGCGAGGCGTTCCGCGTCTCCGACACCATCGACGACCTCCTCCAGCTGAGCCAGATCGAGGCCGGATCCCTCCCCCCGCGCGATCCGGTGCCGGTGCACCTGGTCGTCACCGACGCCGTCGACCGGACCCGAAGCGCGGCCGAACTTCGGTCGGTGCGCCTGGTGGTGGTCGAGCCGCCCGAGGACCTGTCCGTGCTCGGCGACCGGCGCCAGCTCGTCTCCGCCGTCGCCAACCTCTGCGACAACGCGGTGAAGTACAGCGATCCGGGCGCCGACGTGACCGTGAGCGCCCGCACCGACGGCAAGACCGTCGAGATCGACGTGTCCGACAACGGCATCGGCATCCCGTCGACCGATCTCGGGCGGGTGTTCGAGCGCTTCTACCGCGTCGATCGCGCCCGCAGCCGCGACACCGGTGGCACCGGTCTCGGCCTCGCCATCGTCCGCCACGTCGTCCACAACCACGAGGGGGAGGTGAGCGTCTCCTCCCGAGAAGGCGAAGGCTCCACCTTCACCCTCTCCCTCCCCGCCGCCTGATCGCGGCACCGCAGGAGACCACCATGGCCATCCCCACCACCACCGTGCTCGTCGTCGAGGACGAAGACAGCTTCATCGATGCCCTCACGGTGGGCCTCGCCCGCGAGGGCTTCCGCGTGCAGGTGGCCCGCGACGGCGCCCAGGCGCTCGACCTGTTCGACATCGTCCAGCCCGACCTCGTGCTGCTCGACGTGATGTTGCCGAAGGTGTCGGGGATCGACGTGTGTCGGGAGCTGCGCTCGCGGTCCAAGGTCCCGATCATCATGGTCACGGCCAAGGCGAGCGAGATCGACACGGTGGTGGGGCTCGAGGTCGGCGCCGACGACTACGTCTCCAAGCCCTACCGGCTCCGCGAGCTGGTGGCCCGGATGCGCGCCGTGCTGCGCCGCGTGCCCGCGGCGGTGCCGGTCGGTGCCTCCGGCGGGGGCGAGGCGCTCACCGTGGGCGACGTCGCCCTCGATCCGGATCGCCACGAGGTGGTCATCCGCGGCGAGGAGGTGTCCTTGCCGCTGAAGGAGTTCGAGCTCCTCACCATCTTGTTGGAGAACGCCGGCAGGGTCCTGCCCCGCGAGGTGCTCATCGATCGGGTCTGGGGCCACGACTACGTCGGCGACACCAAGACCCTCGACGTGCACGTCAAGCGCTTGCGAGCCAAGGTCGAGCCCGACCCCGCCGCCCCGACCCGCATCGTGACGATCCGGGGCCTGGGCTACAAGTACGAGATGCCGAAGGCGGCCCGGGTCTGACCTGCGGCGCCGCGGGCGGAGGTCCCTGCCGGACCCGGTCCGTACGATGGGTGCGGTGAGCGAGATGTCGGCGTCCAACGGGTTGGCCAGGCCTGGCACCCCCGCGGGCGCCAAGGCCTTCGTCATCACGCCGTTCACCAGGCTGGCCCGCACCCACGCCGCGTCGACCATGGCCGATGCCATGATCGCGGCCTCGCTGGCAGGGTCGCTGTTCTTCAACCTGCCCGCCGGCGACGCCCGGGCGCCGGTGCTGCGGTACCTCGTGATCACCATGCTCCCGTTCGCGGTGATCTCACCGCTGATCGGCCCGGCGATCGACCGCGTCAAGGGCGGCCACCGGTTCATGGTCATCGCCTCCACCCTGGCGCGGGCGCTCGTCTGCTTCTTCATGATCGGCCGCATCGGGGCGAGCTCGAAGCCGGGCGCGGCCGTCGATCCGCTGTTCTTCCTCCTCGCCCTGTGCATCCTCGTGGCCCAGAAGGCGTACTCGGTGGCCCGCAGCGCGCTGGTGCCCACCGTGGTGGGCGGCGACGACGCGCTCGTGGAGGCCAACTCCAAGCTGTCGCTGATCAGCGGCATCTCGGGATTCGTCGGCATCGTGCCCGCCGCCATCTTGCTGAAGGGCTTCGGCCCGCAGTGGTCCGTCGGGCTGGCGATGCTCACCTACGCCGCGGCGGGGATCATCGGGCTGAAGATCCCACGCGAGCGGGTGGCCACGGCATCGGCCGATGCCACCGAGCGCCACGAGCTGCGCGGCGTCGGCATCGTGATGGCCGGTTCGGCCATGGGGCTCATCCGGGCCGCCGTCGGGTTCCTCACGCTGCTCATCGCCTTCGACTTCCGCGGGGGGGATCGGCCCACCTGGCAGTTCGGCGTGGTCGGCGGGATCAGCGTGCTCAGCCAGCTGGTGGGCGCGGCCGCCGCGCCGCGGATCCGGAAGTTCGCCAGCGAGGAGAACCTCCTCACCGGTGTCCTGGGGCTGCTGGTCCTGGGCGGCTTCGTATCCCTGGTGGTCCTGGGTGACGTCGGCGGCGCGGCGGCGCTGGGTGCCTGCGTCGGCTTCGCCGCCGGTGCCGGCAAGTTGGCCTTCGACTCGATCCTCCAGCGGGACGCGCCCGACGCCAACCGCGGCCGCGCCTTCGCCAAGTTCGAGACCCGCTTCCAGGTCACCTGGGTCATCGGCGCCCTCGCGCCGGTCGCCATCCACATGAGCGCCCACGTCGGCTTCGCCGTCGTCTTCGTCCTGGCCCTGGTGGCCATTGGCTCCTATGCCATCGGTCGGCTCGCCTACGCCCATCGCATGGGCACGAGCCAGAACGCCGCCACCGCGGCCGCGGTCGAGATCGAGGACCGCTTCAACGAGGTGTCGACCGAGGTCAAGGGCCGCCTCGCATCGGGCAGCCGGACGGTGTTCCGGCGCCTCCGCGGCCGCCAGGTCCAGGCGCCCGGCGGCGCGGGCGAGCCGGCCGATGTCGCCCTCCACGGTGACGACCTCGATCCGGACCACACCCCGCCGTCCGCCGGTGGCCACATGGGCCAGGACCTTGCCGCGACCTCGCCGGTGGCGTGGCAGCCCCCGCCTGAGGAGTCCGAGGCCACCTACCCCTGGGAGCCGCCGCCCGAGCCCGAACCGGTGCCCGGCGCGTTCCTCGAGGATCTCGACGAGAGCGTGGCCAACCCGTTTCCCTGGTCACCAGACGAACCCACCCGCGTCGAGTCCGGCGCCGCCGACCCCGACCGCGCCGAGGACGCGACGCAGGTGGTCGGCGAGCCCGCCACCCGCGGCCACGTCCCGCGTCCCGGATCTCCGTCGCAGGTCCGCCAACGCCGCCGCCGTCACCGCCCCTGACCGAGCGGGCCGCCGGTCGGGGACCTACAGGTCGATGCGGGCGAGCCAGAGGCCGGGGGCGTCGACCTCGTTGGGGGTCGGGAGCAGCGCGGCCGACGCCCAGAGGCGCTCCAGCCCTTCCTCGCCGGCCCGTTCCACGACGCCTTCGACGAACGCAGTGCCCCGGTCGAAGTGGGCCTGGGTCATCTCGAGGCCGAGCAGGCGCTCGACGAAGCGATCCTGCGCCGAGGCCTCGACGCGTCGGCGCCGGACGGCTTCGGTGATCTGGGAGTAGGAGCCCACCAGGCCCTGCCCGATGCGGTCCATGACGTGGTCGACGTAGCCCTCGGTGACGCTGACCAGGGCCTCCAGCCACGGGAGGATCTCCACCTGGCGGGCGGAGCGGGTGGCGCCGAGCACCACCTCCGGGTCGCCCATCAGCTCCTGGAAGCTGGCCATCGGGTCGCTGCCCGTGGGATCGAGATCGAGCTCGGCGAGCTTGGTGCCGAGGGCATCGGGGTCCGACTCGAACGCGGCGGCGTAGTCGCCAAGGAGCTCATCCAACCGGGCCCGCACGTGCGGGAGGCCGAGCACGGCGTGGTGCGTGATCTGGTGCAGGCACACCCACAGCCGCAGGTCGTCGCCGTCCATCGACCAGTCCTTGGCGAAGCCGTCGACGTTCGCCGCCACGACCAGCAGGTCATCGGACGGCGGGCGGGGGATCGGCAGGTCGAACAGGCCGAAGCTGCGGGTGGCGAGGTGGCCCACGAGCGAGCCGGTGGTCATGCCGAGGAGCATCGGGCTGAGGAGCCCCATGATCTGGCTGAGCCACGCCTCGGTGGGATCGACCGAGGGGTCATCGGCCGGGTTCACGACCTCTTCGCCGGTGGCGGTGGGCGGGTGGAGGGCGGTGGCCATCTTCTCCACGAGTGGGCGGTAGGCGTCCAGCGTCGTGAGGGCCCACTGGGACCGGGTCACCGGGGCGACGGTGACCGAGCGGCCGGTGGTCGACGTGGACAGCCCCGTTGCCTGGGCGACCTGGAGGTCTGCCACCCGCGCGAGCTGCTCGTACTTGACCCGCTCCAGCGGGTCCACGTTGGGCTCGCTCTCGCCGCCGGTGGCGATCGACAGGGCGAGCTGTCGGGCGCCGTCCCACTGGACGGGCCCCTGCGAGCCGAGCATCTTCAAGAGGTCGCCGAAGAACGGCATGCCTTCGAAGGGGTTGCCCTGGCTCATGGCACGCATGGTACGGCCGGATGTGGTGCCGCCCACGCGCGAGCGGCAAGCTCGGGCGATGGCACGCGTGGTGGTCACCGGGGCAGCGAGCCCGCTCGGACGGCGGGTGGCGACCCGGTTGCTGGCTCGTGAGGACGTCGACGTCGTGGTCGCCGTCGACCTCCTGCCCGCCGACGTGGCGGGCGTCGAGGCCCACCAGCAGGACCTTGCGACCGCCGACCTGTCCTCCTCGTTCGGTGATGCCGATTCGGTGATCCACCTGGCTTCGGTGTTCGGCCCGGCGATCGAGGGACCCGAGATCGATGACGCCATCGAGGTCGAGATGGCCCGCCGGGTGCTCGACGCCGCGGACAAGAGCGGTGCCACCCGGCTGGTGCTCCGCTCGGACGCCACCGTCTACGGACCGTGGGCCAACAACTCGGTTCCGCTGACCGAGGATGCGCCGCTGCGCCCGCACCCCGATCTCGTGTTCGCCGTGCAGAAGGGCGAGATCGAGCGCCTAGCGGCCGACTGGGCCGCAGACCACGACGGCGTGACCGTGGCGCGCCTGCGGCCCGCGCCCGCCGTCGGCGACGGCGAGCTCGGCTGGCTGGCCCGCACGCTCGACGCCGCGGCCAACGTGCCGACCGGCGACGACGTGGCCGCCCAGTACCTCCACCTCGACGACCTCGCCTCGGCGGTGGTGGCGGCCTGGGCCGCCGGCCTCGACGGCCCGGTCAACGTCGCTCCCGATGGCTGGCTCACCCCCAGCGAGCGGCGTGCGCTCGATCCGGTCCCTCGGCTGCGCCTCCCGGAGCCGGTCGCCCTGAAGGTGGCGAGCTGGCGCTGGCGGCTTCGCCTCGCCCCGACGCCACCAGGGATCCTCGCCTACGCCCGTCACCCGTGGGTCGTGGCCAACGATCGGCTGGCAGCGACCGGCTGGACCGCGTCGCAGAGCAACGAGGAGGCCTACGTGGCCGGCCACGACCCCAGTGCGATCGAGTCGATCTCACCGCGCCGTCGCCAGGAGCTCGCCCTCGGCGTCCTCGGTGGCGCCGTCGCCGCCGGCGTGGCCGGTGGCATCGCCCTCGTGCGCCGCCGTCGCCACACCTGACGGCGCGCGATTCAGCGGTTCAGCGCGTCCGCGGGTCAGCGGGTCAGCCGCCGAGGGTGACGGAGCGCGAGACGGTTCGCCGGCCCTGGCGGACCGCCATGGTGATGTGGTCGCCGGGTTGGAGCCGCCGGAGCGCCACGACGAGATCGCTCGCGTCGTCGACCTCGTAGCCGTCGACGCCGGTCACCACGTCGCCCGATCGCAACCCGGCCGACGCGGCCGGGCTCCCGTACATGACGACCGTGAGCCGGGCCCCGCCAGGGATCGCCATCAGGGTGGCGGCCGCCGGATCGAGGTCGACGGCCCGCACGCCGAGCAACGCCCGGTCGACGCGGCCGTGGTCGCGGAGTGCCGTGCCGGCCTTCACGGCATCGGCTGCCGGGGTGACCACGCCGAGGCTCCGCTCCGACGAGGTACCGAGGGTCAGGCCGACGACGTGGCCACCGGCATCGACCAGCAACCCGCCGACAGCGTCAGCGGGGACGATGCGGTCGAGCTCGACGGCGTCGTGCAGCAGCAGGTCG
The DNA here is from genome assembly GCA_025463365.1 of Acidimicrobiales bacterium. Classification (GTDB taxonomy): domain Bacteria; phylum Actinomycetota; class Acidimicrobiia; order Acidimicrobiales; family Iamiaceae; genus Aquihabitans. The sequence goes on along the minus strand of JAOBWM010000118.1, from coordinate 25,311 downwards.
GCGACCGTGCTGCGCATGCTGGCCACCCGAATGACGGCCGTGGCGGTCGAGGCATCGGTCGCCCGTTGCCCGGCCTCGGCCGACGGCGAGCCCACGATGGCCACCGGCTCGCCGGCCCGGGCCGCGGCGGTCCTGTCGGTCGGCAACGGCGTCCCGCTGGTGCGGCTCACCTTCAGCGCGGTGACGCCGGTTGCGGCGTCGGTGCCTGCTACCTCGGCGGGCTGGCGGACCCCGTCGATGCCGGTGACGATCACCTCGGTGGCGCCGGCGACGAGCGGGCTGGCCGTGAGGACGGTGCCCCGGTCGTCGAGCCAGGCCCCGCTGCCGGAGATCCAGGTGCCGGCCCGCAGGGCGCGCACGGAGGGGAGCGACGGTCCGAACGTCTTCGACAGGCGTTCCGTGGGGACGGCGGTGAAGGCGAACGATGCCGTCGTCACGGCGCTGGCCGCGGTGGCGGCGGTGTGGCGCTCGACCACCTGGGTGGGCCGGGTGAGCCACATGGCGCCGACGGCGACCACGGCGCCGGCGAGGCACGCACCCGCCAGGGCGCTGGCGGTCAACGAGCGTCGCGTCGACGTGCTCCCAGTCGGAGGAGACCCGAACCAGGCGGTCGGCGGGTTGATCCCGGCGGCCAGCTCGGACGGGTGGCGCCACAGGCGGTCCTCGGGCGGCAGGGGATCGTCGGGGCCGTGGCGCTCGTCGTCGGGGTCGTGATCGGGCGCCATTGCCGCCACGCTACTGAGCACCTCTGCAGCGGGGACCGCGGCCCGGCGGCGGTCCCCCCTACGATGGCAGCGATGCGTGTCGATCCGGGGAACGTGCTGCCGCCGCCCGACGGCCGCCGATGGCTGGCCTGCGTCGACGCCCCGCTGGACCCCCAGGTGGCGACCGAATGGGTGATCCAGCCGTCCTGTGGTGCCGTGGTCACGTTCTGCGGCACCGCTCGAGATCACGCCGACGGCCGGACCGGCGTCCACCTGCTCGAGTACGAGGCCTACGAGGAGCAGGTGCTCCCGGCCCTGGAGCGGGTTGCGGTCGCGACCGCGGAGCGCCATCCCGAGGTCGGCCGGATCGCGCTGTGGCACCGAATCGGGGCGCTGGCGGTCACCGATGTCGCCGTGGTGGTGGCCGTGTCGACGCCGCACCGCGATGCCGCGTTCGACGCGGCGCGCTGGGCGATCGACGAACTGAAGGCCACCGCGCCCATCTGGAAGCGCGAGCACCACGACGGTGGTGTCGACTGGGGTCGCTGCGATCACCGATCGGACCACGGAGCGGCGGTCGCGTCGTGAAGATCCTCCTGTACCTGCTCGTGCCGGTCCTGGTGGTGGCCGCGTTCGCCACCGTGTCGTGGGTCCGGAACCGGCAGCCCACCTCGCTCGAGTCCGGGGTCGACGCGTTCAAGCGCGAGATGAGCGCACTGTCGCCCGAGGCCGCACCCGCGCCGCGGCGCCGGCCCGAGGGCGGGTCCGACTCGCGCCCCGGCCCGGCCCAGCGCCAGCCACCCCGCCGCCCTCCCAACGCCGAGCGGTCCGACTGATGGCTCGCGACCTCGCCATCGACCTCGGCACCGCCAACACCCTGGTCTACGCCAAGGGCCACGGGATCGTGCTCAACGAGCCGTCCGTGATCGCCCTCAACCAGCAGACGGGCGACGTGCTGGCCATGGGCCAGGAGGCGTGGCAGATGATCGGCCGCACGCCCGGCTACATCGTCGCGGTGCGGCCGCTCCGCCAGGGCGCCATCACCGACTTCGACGTCACCCAACGCATGATCCGCCTGCTGCTCCAGCGAGCCGGGGTCTCCAAGTTCAACCGGCCCCGGGTCGTGATCTGCGTGCCTTCGGCCATCACGGAGGTCGAGCGACGCGCCGTCACCGAGGCGGCCCGGCGGGCCGGCGCGGCCGACGCGCAGCTCATCGAGCAGCCCATGGCGGCTGCGCTCGGTGCCTACCTTCCGGTCAACGAGCCGGTGGCCAACATGGTGATCGACGTCGGCGGCGGTACGTCGGAGACCGCCCTCATCAGCTTGGGCGGCGTGGTCGCGCTCCAGGCGGTGCGGGTCGGGTCGTTCGACATCGACGCCGCCATCCAGACCTTCATCCGGCGCGAGTACGGCATCGCCGTGGGTGAGCGCACGGCGGAGGAGATCAAGGTCGCCATCGGTTCGGCCTGGCCTGTGCAGGAGGAGGTCAAGGCCGAGGTGCGGGGCCGCGACCTCATGAGCGGCCTCCCGAAGACGGTGATCCTCTCGCCCGAGGAGGTGCGCGAGGCCATCTCCGAGCCGGTGTCGGCCATCGTGGCCTCGGTGATCGCGTGCCTCGGCGAGGCACCGCCCGAGCTCGCCCACGATCTCATCGTGCGGGGCATGCACCTCGTCGGTGGCGGCGGCATGTTGAAGGGCCTCGCCCACCGCCTGGCCGAGGAGACCGAGATCCCCGTGACCCTCGTCGACGCACCCCTCGAGTGCGTCGTGCTGGGGGCCGGCCGCTGCATCGAGGCGTACGACCAGCTCCGGGTCATGTTCATGGGTCAGCGCTGATCCAAGCCGCCCGCCCGCGCGCGTGGCTAATGTGACCGCCACCACAGCTCCGGCGGTGGGACGGATCCAGGGGGAACACAAAGGGACGACGCTTTGGCTCTACTCGACGTAGCGGAGATCGAGGTGCGCTTCGGCGGTGTGGTCGCGCTCGATGGCCTCAGCTTCACGGTTGGGGAGGGCAACATCTGTGCCCTCATCGGGCCCAACGGCGCCGGCAAGACCACGATGTTCAACGTGGTGAGCCGGCTGTACGAGGCCGACAACGGCCGCGTGACCTTCGACGGCCAGGATCTGCTGGCGCTCCCACCTCACAAGATCGCTCGCATCGGCGTGGCCCGGACGTTCCAGAACCTGGCCCTGTTCCCGGCGCTCACGGTGCTGGAGAACGTCATGGTGGGTGCGCACACCAACGGCAGGGTCGGGTTCACCAAGGCGATGCTCCAGATCGGCGTGCGGTCCGAGGAGAAGCGCCTGCGCGCCGAGTCCCGTTCGATCCTCGAGCGCCTCTCGCTCGGCCACCTCGCCGACCGGCCCGCTGTTGGCCTCCCGTTCGGCACGCTCAAGCGGCTCGAGTTCGCCCGTGCCCTGGCCTCGTCGCCTCGGCTCCTGCTGCTCGACGAGCCCGCCAACGGGCTCACCCACGGCGAGGTCGACGAGCTGGGCGAGACGATCCGGGAGATCCGCGACCAGTTCTCGCTCAGCATCTTGCTGGTCGAGCACCACATGGCGATGGTGATGAGCATCTCCGACGAGGTGGTGGTGATGGACTTCGGCCGCAAGATCGCCGAAGGCACGCCGGACGTCGTGCGCAACGATCCCATGGTCATCGAGGCCTACCTCGGGGCGCCGGCATGACGCTCCTCGAGCTGCGCGGCGTCACCGGCGGGTACGGCCCTGTCACCGTCCTGCACGGGCTCGACCTGTCGGTCGACGAGGGCGAGGTCGGGGTCATCCTCGGTGCGAACGGCGCCGGCAAGACCACGACGTTGCGGGCGATCTGCGGGATGCTCGGCGACGTCGGGGGCAAGGTCTTCTTCGACGATTCGGAGATCACGAGCCGGAGCACGCAGGCGATCGCCCGGTCCGGCATCGCCCACGTCCCCCAGGGGAGAGGTACGTTCGGCGACCTCACGGTCGACGAGAACCTCCGCCTCGGGGCCATCAACCGGCGCGACGGCGGGGTCGACGCGGACCTGGCCCGCTGGTACGAGCAGTTCCCGCGCCTCGGCGAGCGGCGCTCCCAGATGGCCGGTTCGATGTCGGGCGGCGAGCAGCAGATGCTGGCCATCGCCCGGGCCCTCATGAGCCGGCCGCGGTTGCTGCTCCTCGACGAGCCCTCGCTCGGCCTGGCCCCGCTCATCACCCGCGAGGTCTTCGACCGGTTGGGCGAGATCAACAAGGGGGAGGGGTTGACCATGTTGATCGTCGAGCAGAACGCGAGCCTCGCCCTGCAGATCGCCAATCGCGGGTGGGTCCTCGAGACCGGCAGCATCGTGGTGCAAGGAGCGGCGGCCGACCTGGCCGCCGACGAAGACGTGCGGAAGGCCTACCTGGGGTTCTGATGCAGCTCTTCTTCGATCAGTTCATGAACGGGATCGGTGCCGGCGTGGTGTTCGCCTCGGTCGCGCTCGCCCTCGTGATCATCTACCGCACCACCGGCCTGTTGAACTTCGCCCAGGGCGAGATGGCGCTGTTCTCGACCTTCGTGGCGTGGTGGTTCACCGATCGGGGCCTGGGCGTCGTGGCGGCCCTGCTCCTCACGATCGTCGTCTCGTTCGTCGGCGGGGCCGTGATCGAGCGGGTGCTGATCCGCCCGGTCGAGAACTCGAAGAGTCCGCTGAACGTGGTGATCGTGACGCTCGGGATGTTCCTCGCCATCAACGCCCTCGCCGCGTTGATCTTCATCAAGCCGGGCCAGGAGGCGTTGCAGATGCCGCTCCTGTTCCCCGACGGGAAGACCCTCGGCATGCAGACCGCCACGCTCGGCCGGGCCGGGATCCTCGTGGCCGAGTGCGTCCTGCTGTACCTGCTGCTGCAGAAGACGAAGCTCGGCCTGATGCTGCGGGCGGTGGCCTCCAACCCGGAGTCCTCGAAGCTGGTGGGCATCAACCCGGGGGCGATGTTGATGGTGGGGTGGGCGATCGCGTCGAGCATCGGCGCCGTGGCCGGCGTGCTGGCGGCGAGCCGGGGCACCGGATCGTTCGACACGTCGCTCATGCAACAGGTGCTCGTGTACGCCTTCGCCGCCGCCGCGCTCGGCGGGTTCGACAGCCCGCTCGGCGCCGTCGTCGGCGGGCTCGTCGTGGGGGTGGCCAACTCCCTCACGATCCAGTACATCCATGCCCTCGAAGGGATCGAGTTGGTGGTGCCCTTCGGTCTCATCTTGGTGGTGCTGCTGGTGCGGCCCAACGGCCTGTTCGGCCGCAACGTCGTGGAGCGGGTGTGACCGCGCCGACCGCAGACGCGGTCCCCACGATCGGCTCCATCGCGCCCCGCCCTGCTGTCCCGTGGGTACGGATCGCCGTCGGCATCGTGGTGACGATCATCGCCATCCGGCTGCCGTACTACTACTCGCCCGAGACGAACCAGATCTTCAGCAAGGTGCTGTACCTGGCGATCGCGGCCATGGGGCTCAACCTGCTCACCGGCTTCAACGGCCAGGTATCGATCGGGCATGGCGCGTTCTTCGGGGTGGGCGCCTTCACGTCGGCGATCCTGGTGGTGAACCACGGCTGGTACCTCGAGGCCACCATCCCGGTGGCCGCGGTGCTCGCCGCCCTCCTCGGCGTGCTCGTCGGGTTCCCGGCGCTACGGGTCAAGGGCCTGTACCTCGCCCTGATCACGCTCGGCCTCGCGGTGCTGTTTCCGAGCGTGGTGAAGAAGTACGTCCACGGTCCTGGCGGCATCCCCCTCCTGCGGCCGTCGCGCCTCGAGGTGCAGTCGCTCATCAGCTCCATCCCCGACGACATCTACCAGTACTACGTGTGCCTGGGCGTCCTCGTCCTCACGTTCCTCCTCGCCGCCAACCTGATGCGCAGCCGCACGGGCCGGGCGATCATCGCTGTGCGCGACCAGGAGGTCGCGGCCTCCACCGTCGGCGTCGACGTGGCCCGCGTGAAGGTCCTGACGTTCGCGCTGTCGGCCGCCTACGCCGGGGTGGCCGGGTCGCTGTCGGTGCTCATCGAGCGGTCGGCTGACGCGTCGAACCCGTTGATCTACTTCCAGGACTCGATCGAGTTCCTCATCGCCGTGGTGATCGGCGGCGCGGCCACGATCACGGGCCCGTTGCTCGGGGCCATGTTGCTGGTCGCCATCCAGAAGCGCACCGAAGGTACCGACGCCCTGGCGCCCGCCCTGCTCGGCGGGGCCCTCATCGCAGTGGTGTACGTGCTGCCCGAAGGGATCGTCGGGGGCTACCGCCGTGCCGTCGTCTGGGCGCGCCGCCGCCGGGGCATGGGTTCCTCCGGTGACGATCCGCCCGCATCGGCATCCGCACCCGAACCGCCGTCATCCGATCCCGACCTGCCTGCTGCCCCGACCCCGTCCCCAACTTGAGGAGTTCCCCCATGTACCGATCCCGAACGGCCCGGTCCGTGCTGCTCGTGCTGTCCGTCACGCTCGTCGCCGCCTCCTGCGGGAGCCGAGACAGCGGCGGAGGCAACTCCAACGCCGGTGGCGGGGGTGGCAACGGGTCGAACACCATCGACACCGCCAACTGCCCGGACAGCGCCACCGCCGGCATCTCCGGCGGCACCATCACGCTCGCGTCGAGCTTCCCGCAATCGGGGCTCACCGCCGCCTTCGCCCAGATCTCCAAGGGCTACAAGGCGTACTTCGCCGCCCAGAACGACAAGGGCGGCGTGTCGGTCGCCGGCAAGAAGTACCAGATCAAGGTGGTCGACAAGGACGACGAATACACCGCGTCCAAGACGGCTACCAACATCAACAGCCTCGTCGGTGACACGGGCACCAAGGCGTTCGCGGTGTTCAACGTGGTCGGCACGGCCAACAACGTGGCCATCCGCGACGACCTCGGCACCAACTGCGTCCCCAACATCTTCGCCGCGACCGGCTCACCGATCACCGGAGACCCGAACCACCCCTGGATGATCGGATCGACGCTCGCGCCCTACACGCTCGAGATCAAGACCTACGTCGACTACTTGAAGAAGCAGAAGCCCAACGCCAAGGTGGCCATGCTCCTGCAAGACGACGACTTCGGCCAGGCTTACAAGGAGGGCTTCACCCAGGCGATCAAGGGCACGAAGATCACGCTGGCCCAGAGCAAGACGTACCAGGCCGGTGCCGACGACGTGTCCTCGCAGATGACGAGCCTGGCCGCCACCAAGGCCGACGCGTTCATCGACGGTGCCACCCTGCTCGCCTGCCCGAACGCCCTGAAGGCCGCCAAGACGTCGGGCTGGAACCCGATCACGTTCGTCTCCGGCACCTGCATCTCCAAGACGCTCATGGGCATCGCCGGTGCCGACGGCGACAAGGTCCTGTCGGCCACGAACATCAAGGACCCGCAGAACCCGGCCTACGCGAACGACGCCGCCATGAAGGACTACCGGGCCCTGCTCGCCAAGTTCGGGGCCAAGGATGTCGATCCCGACAACGGCATCGTCGCCTACGGCTACACGCAGGCCGCCATCTTCGTGAAGGTCCTCGAAGGCCTGAAGACGCTCGACCGGCCGACGTTGATGGACGCCATGCACGCCATCAGCCCCATGACCGATGTGGGGCTGCTGGTCGCCGGGGTCGAGGTGCACACCGCCGCGGATGACCCATACCTCGCCGAGGACGTGCAGATGGTCCAGTACGACGCCAAGGGCAGCCACTTCGTGAACGTCGGTGACGTCATCGACTACGAGGGGAAGACCGCCCAGTTCACGCCCAAGGATCTCATCTCGGGCTGACGCCTACGGGCGCACGCGGTCCACGAGGGCCTCGAGGTCGACGACGACCTCGAGGCCCTCGCGCGTCCGGAGCCAGTCGAGGTTGCGCCGATGGAGGTCCTCGCCGGCGTCGTACCGGTTGAGGAACACGAGCACCGCGGCGGGCGCGAACGCGGCAACGGAGACCAGCACGGCGTTGACCGTCCCGAGGCCCGCGTCGGCGACCAGCACGATGACGTCGGGGTCCAGGGTCGTGGCGAGGGAGGTGGCGTCGCCGTCGACCGCGATCGGGGAGCGGGGTCCGCCGACGGTCTCCATCCATCCGACCTGCACGGCCGGATCGGGCCACGTGAGCTCGGCGAGGAGCTCGGCCGTGGTCGGCGCGGCAAGTCCGAGCGCGGCGGCGGCCATCGGTGGTGCCATGGCAACGGGGTAGGTCCGGCGCGGCAGGCACACCACGTCGGGGTCCTCGCCGGTGGCGGCGGCGAGCACCTGCGCGTCCGACGGACCCGTGTCGTCGGCGTCGGCGGACTGCGCCGGCTTGCGCGCCGCGACCGTGACCCCGCGGGCGCGGAGGCGTGCGAGCACCTCGCCGCCCACCCACGACTTGCCGATGTCGGTTGCGGTGCCGGCCACCAGCACCAGGCGCTGTGGCCGCGTCATCGCTCGGCGGCCGAAGCGACCGGATGGGTGGCGTCGGCGGGGGACTCGAGCGTGGCGAGCGCGGCCATCAGCCGGTCGACGTCGTCGTCGCTATGAGCGGCCGAGAACGTGATGCGCAGGCGGCTGGTGCCGGGGGCGACGGTCGGGGGGCGGATCGCCGGCACGAGCAGGCCCTGGGTGAGCAGCCACTCGGCCGCGGCGAGCGCACGCTGTTCGTCGCCCAGCACGATCGGGACGATGGGGCTCGGGTGACCGGGGCGGAGCCGGTCGACGTGGCGGCGCAGGGTGGCGCACAGGTCGTGCCCCTCGTCGCTGCGGAGGACCCGGAGCGCGGCGAGGCCTGCGGCGGTGTCCGCCGGGCTGGGCGCGGTGGTGAAGATGCCCGGCCGGGCCTTGTTGACGAGGAGGTCGGCCACCCGCTCGGAGCAGGCGGCGAACCCGCCCAGGGAACCGAGCGTCTTCGACAGGGTTCCGACCCGCACGACCTCGATGCCGGCGAGGTCGGCGGGGGAGGGCTCGGGCCCGAGCACGGCATGGGCCTCGTCGAGCACGAGCAGCGCGCCATGGCGACGGCAGATGGCGGCGACGGCGGCCACGTCGAGCGCGTCGCCGTCCATGGAGAAGACGGTGTCGGCCACCACCAGGACCGCCTGGGCCGATCCGCTCACCAGCCGCTCGAGCTCGGCGAGGTCGTCGCTGCGATCACCGTCGGCGTGGCGCCAGATCGAGACGTCGCCTCGCGCCAGCCGGGCCCCGTCGATGATCGAGGCGTGGTTGCGCTCGTCGGACACGATGCGGACGCCGGCGTCGCCGAGCGTGGTGAGGACGCCGAGGTTCGTGGCGAAGCCGGTGGGGAACAGGACCGCCCGCTCGGTGCCCTTCCAGTCCGCCAGCTCGCGTTCGAGGGCCGTGTGCACCGGCCGGGTCCCGGTGATGAGGCGGGCGCCACCCGAACCGCTGCCCCAGTGTTCGAGGGCATCCGCCGCGGCGGCGAGCACGGCGGGGTGCGTGGTGAGGCCGAGGTAGTCGTTGGAGGCGAACGACACCACGACCCGACCGGTGGCCGTGAGCGCGCCACGTGGTCCCCAGGCATCGAACTCGCGCGGTGCGCGCCACTGCCCGTCGGCCCGGACGCGATCGAGCCGACCGTCGATCCACGCCGCCCAATCACCCGGCTGGCGGGTCACCGGCGCGCCCTCGCATCTGGCTCGTGCACGGCAGGCGACGCTACTGGGCGAGCAGATCCTCGGCCGCTTGGCGCACCTGCCAATCGCGATCTTCGAGGGCCCGTTCGAGCGCGGCCTGGACGGCGGGCCCGTCGAAGGGAGCGAGGGCGATGACGGCTCGGCGCCGCACGGTGGCCTTGTCAGCGGTCGCGGCGAGGATGGCCGCCAGGCCCGCCGGGTCGCCGATCGACCCGAGGGCGGCGACGGCGGACTCCCGCACGAGCGCGTCGTCGCCCTCGACGGCCAGTGCCGACAGGAGCGCCACCACGCCGGGTTCGGCCGGATCGCGCTCGCCGCTCGCCCACGCCGCCACCTCGACGACGGTGGCATCGGCATCGTCGAGCAGGTCGATCAACCCGACGTCCGCCGCCGGACCGTCACCGCCCAGGGCGGCCACCACCTCGAGGGCGCGGATGCGCACGGCGGGATCGGGGTCCGCGAGCGCGGCCTGGAGGTCCGAGGCAAGCAGCCCGCCGGCGCGGTGGAGCGCGCCGAGCGCGGTGGCGCGGACCGCGCCGTCCTCGTCATCGAGGAAGGTGCGGGCCGCGGCCGCGTCGCCGCGGTGCCCGGCAACCGCGGCGGCCCGGCGGCGCCGAACGGGTTCGGCTAGTTTTCGGCGTGCCGGCACGGGACCCAGGGGGGGCGCGGAACGTGGGCGGACCGAAGCAACAAGAACGGGCTGAGGCCACTCGCGGCCATCTCCTCGACGCGGCCCGCACGGTGTTCGCCGAGCGGGGCTACCAGGCGACGTCGGTGGCTGCGATCACCGCGGCGGCCGCGACGGCCCACGGCACCTTCTACCTCTACTTCCGCAACAAGGAAGACGCGTTCGGCGAGGTGATGACCGAGATGCTCGATGAGCTCTACCGGCATTCGTTCACCCCGTTCGACGAGCTCGGCGACCGGTTCGACGCCGACCGGAACCGCGAGCGTATCGCTGCCTACGTGGGCGTCTACGCCTCGAACAGCCGCCTGTGGCGAGCGCTGCTCGAGGCCGTCCTGGCCAGCCCGGCGATCGAGGCGGCCTGGCTGGCCCAGCGGGCGCGGTTCCAGGAGGGGATGGCCGGTCGGATGCGGCGCTTCCAGGCCCACGGCACGATGCGCGACGTCGACGTCGACGACCTGGCGGGTGCGCTCGGCGGGATGCTCGAGTGGTTCGCGTTCACCGGCGTCGCGTTCGAGGCGCCCGGCCCCCTCGAAACCTCCGAGCGCATGGTCGACCTCATCAGCGACGTGTGGGCCCGCGCCATCGACGGTGCGGTCGGCCACGGCCACGGCCACGGCCACGGCCTCGACCCCGTCGCGGCCGAACCCGTGGTGCGACCGCCGGTCGAGGCCGATCGTCGTCGGCCCGCGCGGCTGATCTGACGCCCCGTCACCTGGCAGGCTCTCCCCGTGCCCTCCCCCCTGCCGCCCCTCCCACCGCCGGGCGCCGACGGGACGTCGCAACGTCGCAACGCGTCGTCGCCGGCGGTCTCTGTCCTGTGGTGGGTGACCGGCCCGGTGCTCGCGGCCTTGCTCGTGTCGGCGGTGGTCGTGGGCGCGTCGCGGGTCCCGTACTTCGCGTTCTCGCCCGGCGGGGCTCGCCCGGTGGAGAGCCTGGTCACGGTCCGTCAGGTGCCGGGCGGCCCGAAGGTGCACGCCGAGCCGGCCGACCGGGACCTGCTCTACCTCACCGTCTCCCAGCGCGAGGTCACCGCGATCGAGGCGCTGATCGATGTGCTCGACCCGGCGGTGCAGGTCGAGCCGTCGGCGCCCTACCTCGGCTCGCAGACCTCCGACGAGAACCGCAAGCTCAACCTGGCGCTCATGACCGAGTCGCAGGACAAGGCCCGCCGCGTGGCATTGGAGCGGCTCGGGTACAAGGTGGCGAGCACCCCCCAGGGCGCGTTCATCGAGGACATCGATCCTTCCTATCCCGTCGCCAAGGTGATGAAGCCGGGCGCCACCGTCATCGGCGCCGACGGCAAGCCGGTGAAGTCGGCTGACGAGCTGGTGGCCGCCATCGGGACCCATCGACCCGGCGACACCTTGTCCCTGCGGTTCCTCCCCCTCGGCTCGACCCGACCGACCTCCATCACGGTGAAGCTCGGTCGGCGGACCGACGACCCGACCAAGGCGGCCCTCGGCGTCCAGCCGGTCGACAAGCTCACCTACTCCTATCCGATCGACATCCGAATCGACACCGAGAAGGTCGGCGGTCCATCCGCCGGGCTCGCCTTCACCCTCGCCATCCTCGATCGGCTCACCCCGGGCTCGCTCCTGGGCAAGGAGCGGGTGGCGGTCACCGGGACGATCGAGCTCGACGGAAGCGTCGGACCTGTCGGCGGCGTCCAGCACAAGGCCCGGGCGGCGATCTCTCAGGGTGCGAAGCTGATGATCGTGCCGCCCGACGAGTACGCCCTGGCCAAGCAGACGGCTGGGAAGCGTCTGCACGTCGAGCGGGCCGCCACCCTCGACCAAGCGCTGGCGATCCTTCGGCGCTTCGGGGGCGACCCGCTGCCCGCTGCCAAGGTGCCGTGAGCGCAGCCTCGGCGGCCCAACTGGCCTTCGCGGCCGAGTTCGCCCTCTTCCTCGTCGCGGTGGCGGGAGTCGCGTGCGCCGTACGGCCGGGGTTGCTGAGCGACGTCCAGTGGGCGCGATCCGCGCTGGCGAGCGGCTTCTTGGGGTTGGCGACGGCATCGTTCTTGCGGGGCGCGCTGGTCGTGGAACGAGCCGACGAGCCGTTCCTCATCATCTTGCGCCTCGTGTCGGGCGCGGCGATCGCCGCCGGCCTCCTGCGGTGGCGCGGTCGCCGCAGCCTGGTCGCCGTCGTCCTCGGCCTGCTGGCGCTGGGCGGCGCGGGACTCATGCTCGCTGCCGGCCAGGGCGCGTGGAGCGACACGTTCCGCTCCCTCGCTGCGGTGGGGTTCGCGGTGGGGCTCGTCTCTGCGGCCCGGCGCTCGATCTCGGCGCGCATCGCGGTCAACGCCGCCGCGCTCGTCCTCGGCGTGGTCCTCGTGGTGGCCGTGGCCGTCTCGGTCACCGTTGCCGACAACGTGGAGGGCCAGGCCAAGGAGCGCTACGCGGCTCGCGCCGCCAGCGAGGCAGACGCTGTCGCGGATCGAGCCCGGTCCGGCCTGGGTCCCGCTCGCGTCGTGTCGGGCGTCCTCGCGGCCGAGCGGATCGACGTGTTGCAGCGCGTGGCGGCAGGGGGCGCGACGCCGGCCGACGCCGCCAACCTCACGCAGGCGCTGAAGGACCTCACCGCCCAGCGGCTCCTCGACCTCACCGACCCGGTCGTCCTCGTCTCCGGTCGGGGCGCGCCGGCCGCGGTGACCCCGCAGTCCCTGCCGACGTCCACCCGCCTTGCCCTGGCGGGCGACCCGGTGGTGGCCGAGTCGATCGCGGCCCGGGCCGAGCGCCAAGGCATCACCCTCGTCGGCGGACGGGCCTATGCCCTCGCCACGGCCCCAGTCGTGGTGCAGCCACCGGGCGGCGCCGAGCGGTTCGTCGGCGTCATCGTCGTGGCCCGCCCGCTCGACCAGACCTACCTGCGCGTGCTCGGAACCGGGGGGGAGCGGCTGTCGTTCGCGCTGGCGACGTCGCGCGACGTCGTGGCGCGCACCGGTTCGGCGCCGTCGCCGGATCGCCTGCGCGAGGTGGCGGCGGACGTCGTCGAGCGCGGCGGTCGGCCTCGCCTGCAAGCCGGCGGACGGTTCCTGGCCGCGGCGCCGGTGGCCGGCGGCGACGGGCGGACGGTGCTCGCCTTCATCGTGTCGGCGCCTGCCGATGCCGCGGAGGCCACGCGCCGGGCCCTGTTCCGCACGTTGTTCGTGGTGGCCCTGGGCTCCGCCCTCGTCGCCGTCGTGGTCGCGATCCTCGTCGGTGAGCGGATCGGGCGCGGCCTGCGTCAGCTCACCGCGGCCGCCCAGCAGATGCAGGCCGGGTCACTCGATACGCGCATCCGCGTGCGGTCCGACGACGAGCTCGGCGTGCTCGGCGGTGCCTTCTCGAGCATGGCGGATTCCATCAACCTCATGACCGCGGAGCTGCGCGCCGCGGCCCTCGAGGAGGCCACGGTCCGCGCGCGCCTCGAAGCGGTGATCTCCGGCATGAGCGAGGCCCTGATCGCGGTCGACCGCGACGGGATCGTCATCGAGCTGAACCGGGCCGCGGAGGAGCTGTTGGCGACCTCCCGTGCCGAGCTGTTGGGTCGCCGAGCGGCGGATGTGGTGTCGTGGCGCGCCCTCGACGGGCGGGCCATGGCGTTCGACCTCGACGACCTCGTCGACGGCGAGCCGATCGGCGCGGACCTGGCCGTCGGCGACGGTTCCATTCCCGTGGTCGTGACCGCCGGCGCCCTCCAGGACGCGGGCACGGCCGGTGCCGGCTTCGTGCTCGTGCTGCGCGACGTGCGCCGCGAACGCGAGGTCGACGACATGAAGTCGTCGATCCTGGCCAACATCGGCCACGAGCTGCGGTCCCCGCTGACGCCCATCAAGGGGTACGCCGGGATGCTGCGGGACCGCAAGCTGACCGATGATCAGACTCGGACCTTCGCGTCGGAGATCATCGGCGGGGTCGACCAGCTCGAGCGGGTCGTCCGCCAGCTCGTCACCTTTGCCACCATCGCGGCCGGTCGCCTCACCGTCGTCACCGCGCCCGTCGCGGTCGACGACCTCGCCACGCGGATCCGGGCCCGGTGGGAGCCTCGGATGGACGACGGCCACGAGCTGCGCATGGACGCGGCCCCCGACCTCGGGGTCGTGCCGGTCGACTTCGTCCTCCTCGACCAAGCGGTCGACGAGTTGGTGGACAACGCCATGAAGTACTCGCCCGAGGGTGGCCCGATCACGATCGGGTTCACCCGATCGTCGGGCCCGAGGCCGGGGCTGGTGATCCGCGTGACCGACGAGGGCGTCGGCATGCCTCCCGGCCGCCTGGTCGAGCTGGCCGATGCATTCAGCCAGGGCGACGCGTCCGAGACCCGCCGCTTCGGCGGGTTGGGCCTCGGCCTGGCCTGTGCCGATCGCATCGTGCGAGGCCACGGTGGGGTGCTGAGCTACGAGTCGATCGAGCAGGAAGGCACCACGGTCTCTATCCTTCTCTCCATGGAGTCGGCCGCGACCGGGGCGCCGACGTGACCGCGATCGGCACGCTGCTGCGTGGTCCCGCTCGGCCCGTCATCCCCGACCCCAGCGCGCCCCGGGACGAGGCGCGGGCCACCGACCTCGACCTGCTCCCAGCACCGCCGACCGATGGGGTGCCCGACCCGCTCTCCGACCCACCGCCCGGACCGCGCGGCGGATCGTGGTTCACGCGTCCGACGGTGATCCTCCCACTGGTCGCGGCCATGATCGCGGCGGCGATCGTCGTGGCCTTCGCAGAGTCGGGAACCCGTGGCCCGGGCGTGGGCGAGGCAATCGTCACCGTCCACGGATCGGCATTCGTGGACCGCGCCGACGGCACATCGGAGACGGTCACCGAGAGCACCCGCCTGCACCCCGGCGATCGCATCGACATCCGCCGGGGTCGCGCCGAGTTCGAGCTCGCCGAGGGCGTCCGGTTCGAGGGCTTGGCCCGCTCCACGAGGGTGGCCGACACGTCGCTGGAGATGGCTCGCGTCCCCACGCTGCGCTCGGGCCGGCTGCTGGTGGCATCTCCGGCGGGCACCTCGCTGCACACGGGCATCGCCGATGTGCGGGTCGAGCCGGCCGGTGTAGCCCGGATCGCCCGCTCCTACGCCGTGACGCTGGGTTCGTATCGGGGGAGCGCCGTCCTCTCCTCCGCCGGCATCGCTCGCAGCGTTCCGGCGCTGCGCTCGGTGGTCGCGGCGGCCACCGGGGAGATCGGCCGCGTCCGGCCGATCGATCAGCGCGGTGACCGCTGGGATCGCCGATACCTGGCCGACGCGGTCTCGCTCGACAGCCAGCTCGCCCCGTTGGCGAGGGGGATGCGCGTCGGCAAGGTCGACCCCCGATCGCTGCTTGCCACCGTGCGCGGCGTCCTCGATCGTTCGCCCTCGGCGGCTGCCGTTGCCCGCCTCGTCAAGGGTCGCCCCAACCGACTCGATCTCGGCATCGCCCTGGCGGTGATCGGCAATGGCACCCGAACCACGTTCGCCGAGCGCGGCGCGCGGGCGCTGGCCTTCCGCGATGCCGGGGCGTCGTGGGGTCTCGTGGCCATGGACGTGCGCGCCGACCCCGACGCCGTGGCCGCGACGATGCGGGACGCGCTCGACAGCAAGGTCCTGTCCACGACCGACGGCCGGACGTTTGCCGATCAAGGCGGACTCGACGGGATCGGCAGCGGAGCCTCCGGATCCGGGGGCGCATCCGATGCCTCCGGCGCGACGGCGGACGGTTCGTCAGGATCGGACGGCTCCGGCACGCCGGGGGCCGACGGAACGGGCGGGACCGGCGGCCTGCCCGGCGAGCCCGGCGTCACGGTGCCCGGTGGCGTGCCCGGGGTCACCACGCCCGGCGTCACGGTGCCCGGTGGAGTCCCCGGGGTGACGCCCGGCGTCACCGTCCCGGGGGTCACCACGCCGGCCATCCCCGCCATCCCGATCATCCCGCCGGTCACCACCCCGTCCATTCCCTCGATCCCCGTGGTGACCACCATCGTCGACACCGTCGGCGGCGTGCTGGGCGGCCTCCTGCCCGGCATCACCACCACGACCACCCGTCCCGGCGGGACCACGACCACCACGCGGCCGCTGCTCGGCGGGCTCTTGCCCGGGCTCGGGCTCTGATCCGGTCACCCGGTCCGGTCATTCGTTCGGAGGCTCCCCGAATCGTGAGGGTGGCGGTCGTACCATCGTCGTGATGTCTGTTGATGCCGCCGACCCGCCCGGACCCGACCCCGACGCCATCGCCGGCCACTCCTTCACGAGGTCGCGCAAGGGCTACGAGGCCGACGAGGTGCGTGCCTACCTGGTCGCCCTCGCCTCGCAGCTGCGCGAGGCGCAGCGCCTCCACGCCGACCAGGCCCGCCGGCTGGCCGAGCTCGAGCGGCGCGGCGCGGACCAGAGCGAGCTCGACGAGGACCAGGTCACCCAGCTCCTCGGCGAAGAGACGGCGCGGGTGCTCGACACGGCTCGCAAGGCCTCGGCCGAGATCCGTGCCAAGGCCCAGGATGCCGCGGACCTGCTCACGGCCGAGACCGACGCGCAGGCGACCGCCACCCGCGAGGCCGCCGCCACCTACGCGCGCGAGACCCGTGCCGGGGCCGACGACTACTCCGCAGCCACCCGCCGTGCCACCGACGACGACGTCGACCAGCTCCGCACCGCGGTCGCCGCCGAGGTCGCCCAGCTGCGTGACGAGGCCGAGCGGATCCTGTCCGAGCGCACCGCCGAGGCCGATGCTGCCGCCGAGGTCGTCCGCTCGGAGGGCGACGAGTACCGCACCCGCGTGCAGGGCGAGGCCGACGCCTACGCGGCCGACATCCGGGCCCAGGCCGACGCCTACGGCACCGAGGCACGCGAGGCCGCCGACGCCTACGCGGCCGATGCGCGGGCTCGTGCCGACGCCGATCTCGTGGCCGCCGAGGCCGAGGCCGAGGCGTCGCGGGCCGCCACCGAGAAGGCCGCCGCCGCTGGGCGCGAGGAGGCCACGGTCGAGGTCGAGAAGATCATCGAGGCGGCCCGCCAGCAGGGCCGCGACATGGTGGACGAGGCCCGGACCTACCGCGAGCGGGTCATCGCCGACCTGGCCGACCGCCGTCGCTCGGTCCGGGCTCAGCTCGACCAGCTGGCGGCCAGCCGAGATGCGCTGGCCGTGACCCTCACCGACGTGGCCGGGCGCATCGAGGCTTCGCACCGAGCCCTCGCCGAGGCCGTGATCGACCCCCGCGACCTGGGCGACGTCGCGACCGACCGCGCCGCCCTCTCCGAGCCGCGAGACCTCGCCGGACCCGCCCACGAGGTCGACGAGCCGGACGCCGCGGACCCGGAGCTCGAGACCGCCGATGTCGACGCTGATGCTGACGCTGACGCTGACGCTGACGCTGACCTCACCGCCGAGGCGGAGGCCGAGGTCGAGGCGGCCGACACGGTCGAGGAAGAGCCGGCACCCGAAGCCCCGATGCCCGAGAAGTTGGCCGCGGAAGCCGCTGGTGATGCCCCCTCCGAAGCGATCGAGGATCCCGACGCAGCCCTGGCCGACGTCGCCACGGGAACCGACGACGTTGCCGATGCCGGGACGCAGACATCCGGCGATGACCCGGCCGCGGCGGTGTTCGCCCGGCTGAAGGCAGACGTCGACCCGGCCGTCGCCGAGGCCAGCGCCGACGTGGAGCCAACCGCCGACGCCGACGCTGTCGAGGACGCTGTCGAGGACGTGGCTCCGGACCCCGATGCCGACCTGCTCGATCGGCGCGACGCCACCGTCGACGAGATCGAGCGGGCCTTGGCCCGTCGGCTCAAGCGGGTGCTGGCCGACGAGCAGAACGAGGCGCTCGACCGACTTCGGCGGGTGAAGGGCCAGGCCAAGTCGAGCGACGTGCTCGTGTCCGAGGACGATCACCTCCAGCGCTACCTCACCGCTGCCCTCGAAGACCTCACCGCCGCCGAGCGGGCGGGGGCCGGGTTCTTCGGTGAGGCGCCCGAGAAGGCAGCCGACGTCAACGACGTCGCCCACCAGTTCGCCACCGATCTGGTGCGAGCGCTCCGGGGCCGGCTCGAGGCCGCGTTCGACGACGGCGGGGACGAGCAGGAGATCGGCGAGCGGATCCGGGCCTGCTACCGCGAGTGGAAGACGCAGCGCATCGCCGAGGTCGCCACGCACTACGTGCTGGTCGCCTTCGGTCGGGGCGTGGCCGCGGCTGGTGTCGGCGGCCAGGCCCGGTGGCTGGTCGACGACGGCGACGCGCGGTGCCCGGACTGCGATGACAACGCCTTGGCCGGCGCGGTCCCCGCTGGCGACGAGTTCCCCACCGGTGATCTGCACCCGCCGGCCCACCCGGGCTGCCGCTGCATCGCCGTGCCTGTCTGACGACCCCGGCCGGGCCCGCGACGGGTTCGCATGGCCCCTTGGTGAGCCCTGCCCACAACCGGGTGACCGGTAGGCTCGGCGCCCATGCGCCCCCAGCCCGACCTGCCCCGAGAGCCGAGGCGGTCATGGCGATCGCGGCGCCGGGGCGAGGGTCACCCGTCGCGGCTGGAGGGCCGCGGCCGGATGATCGTCGGCATCGTGTTGGTGGCCCTGTTCATCCTGCTGATCTCGCTGCGCGGGATCGCGTCGTTCTACACGGACTACCTGTGGTTCGACTCGCTGTCGCTCGGTGGGGTCTGGCGCCGGGTGCTCCTCACCAAAGCGACGTTGACGATCGTCGGCGCCGTGGTCTTCTTCCTCATTTGCTGGTCGAACCTGCTGGTCGCGGAGCGGCTGGCACCGGTCTTCCGACCGACGAGCGGTGAGGACGACCTGATCGAGCGGTACCACCAGATGGTGGGCAAGCGGACCTGGCTCGTCCGCGCCGGGTTGTCGTTGTTCCTCGCGCTGATCGTCGGGATCAGCCTCGGGTCAGCCTGGAACCAGTGGATCCTCTTCCACAACGGGGGATCCTTCGGTCAGAAGGACGCGACCTTCCACACCGACATCGGGTTCTACGTGTTCAAGCTCCCGTTCCTGGTCACGGTTGCCGGCTGGTTGTTCTCGTCCGTGCTGCTCGTGCTGTTCGTGTCGCTGCTGGCCCATGTCGTCAATGGCGGGATCCGGTTCCACACCCAGCTCGACCGCGTCACCCCCCAGGTCAAAGCCCACATCTCGGTCCTGCTCGGCGTGCTCGCCCTCGTGCAGGTGGGTCGCTACTGGCTCGATCGCTACCAGCTCGCGTTCTCCACGCGCGGAGCGGTCGACGGTGCCACCTATACCGCGGTGAACGTGGAGCTGCGATCGATCTACCTCCTCATGGCGATCGCGCTGTTCGCCGTCGGGTTGTTCCTGGCCAACATCTGGCGTCGGGGTTGGGTGCTGCCCGGCATGGCGGTCGGTCTCTGGATCTTGGTGGCGGTCCTGGCCGGTGGCGTGGTGCCGGCCTTCGTCCAGCGGGTTCGCGTCGAGCCCAACAAGCTCACCTACGAGGGCAAGTACGTCACCAACAACATCAGCGCCACGCGGTCGGCCTACAACCTCGCGGGCGTGACGTCCGATCCCTACAACTGGAAGGAGTCGCTCAACTCCAGCGCGCTCGCCGCCAACGTCGCCACGATGGCGAACATCCGGCTGTGGGACCCGACCCAGATGCAGGACAGCTTCAAGCAGAAGCAGGCAATCCGGTCCTTCTACGAGATCAACGACGTCGATGTCGACCGCTACGTGCTGGACGGCAAGACGACCGAGGTGATGATCGCGGCGCGTGACCTGTCCGAGGCGGGCGTGCCCAAGAAGTCGTGGGAGTCGATCCATCTCGCGTACACGCACGGATATGGCGTGGTCGCCGCCACCGCCAACGACAAAGCCGCCAGCGGCGATCCGTCGCTCGTGGCCCAGGACATCCCCGTGAAGACCTCCAGCGGCTTCGGCTCCGTCGATGCGGCGCGGTCGGGCATCTACTTCGGCGAGAAGAAGTCGGGCTACGTCGTGGTCGACACCAACCGCAAGGAGATCGACTACCAGGGCGCCAACAACACGAAGTACACGACCTACAAGGGCGACGACGGCGTGCGCATCGGGAGCGGCCCGAAGGGCTTCGTCCGCAAGATGGCGTTCGCCCTGCGCTTCGGGGATCTCAACCCGTTGCTGTCGAGCAACATCACCCCTGACTCCAAGGTGCTGTTCGAGCGTGACGTGACCGCCCGGGTGAAGTCGGTCGCGCCGTTCCTCGCCTATGACCACGACCCCTACATGGTGCTGGTCGACGGAAAGCTGCAGTACGTCCTCGACGCGTATACGACGACGAGCAACTACCCGAATGCCCAGCGGGCCGATACCGGCGGCCTCAACGCAGCCAGCGGGCTCAGGGGCCGGTCCTTCAACTACGCCCGCAACTCGGTGAAGGCGGTGGTCGACGCCTACGACGGCACCGTCAAGTTGTACGTGGTCGACCGCAAGGATCCGATCATCAAGGCCTACGAGAAGGCGTTCCCGGAGCTCTTCACCCCGGTGGCGAAGGCGCCCAAGGCCCTGCGTGACCACTTCCGCTACCCCGAGGACCTGTTCACCGTCCAGACCCAGATGTGGGCCAAGTACCACGTCTCCGATCCCGACGACTTCATCAACGAGAACGACTTCTGGGCGGTGCCCACCGAGGCCGGCGGCTCGTCCCAGTCGGGGACCTCGGGCAAGACCAAGGCCAAGGACCTCGGCGCCGACGGGCAGGAGATCACCCCGGGGGACCGTTACCAGTCGCAATACGTCCTCACCCAGCTGCCGGGCGACGACCGCGAGTCCTTCGTGCTGATGCGTCCCTACGTCAGCTCGGACACCGGCGGCGGGGAGAGCAGCAGCCGCAACCAGCTCCGAGCCTTCATCGCCGCCGACTCCGACCCCAACGACTACGGCCAGATCAAGACGTACGTCCTCCCTGCCACCGCGCTCCCCAACGGGCCCACCCAGGCCGCCGCCAACATGCAGTCCGACGAGAACGTGGGCAACCAGATCAAGTCGCTCTGCAACAACAAGACCACCTGCACCTTCGCCGCGCCCGCCATCGTCCCGGTCGACAACTCCCTGCTCTACGTGCAGTCGTTCTTCGTCACCGGTGCCGGCGTCGGTTCACCCAAGCTCGAGCAGGTGATCGTGAGCTACGAGCGGCCCGGTAATGCCCAGGTCGCCATCGCCGGCACCCTCCGTGATGCCCTCGTTGAGATCTTCGGGCCCGACGTCCCATCCCAGATCGAGCACACCGGTGGCACCTCGACGGGAACGTCCGACGGGTCGAGCGAGACCGGCACCACGGGCACGGTGAGCCAGCAGGAGAGCGCCCTCATCGACAAGCTTGTCGCCGCCTTCGCCGACGCCAACGCCGCCGCCCGCTCCGGTGACCTGGTCGGGCGCGAACAGAAGCTCGAGCAGGCCCAGAAGTACGCCAGCCAGCTCCAGACCCTGCGGGCCCAGGCCACCAAGGTCAACCCCGCTCCCGGTACCAAGGGCACCGGCTCGTCGACCACGACCATCCCGGCGACGACCACGACGACAAGGCCGCCGCCGACCACGACCGCCCCCGCCTCCACCACCCAGACCACCAGCGCCGGCGCCTGACCCTCAACTGCTGACCAGGTGTGTGCGCCCCGGCGCGTGGGCCGCGCCGGAGCGCGCACACGTGGTGCGGGGTCGGGCGGGTGTGTGCGTTGTGGCGCGTGGGCCGCGCCAGAGTGCGCACACGTGGGCCGGGCCGGGCGGGTGTGTGCGTTGTGGCGCGTGAGCCGCTCCGGAGCGCGCACACGCGGGCCGGGGCGGGCGGGTGTGTGCGTTGTGTCGCGTGGGCCGCGCCGGAGCGCGCACAGGTGGTGCGGGTCGGGCGGGTGTGTGCGTTGTGGCGCGTGGGCCGCGCTGGAGCGCGCACACGTGAAGGTGCGCCGGGCGGGTGTGTGTCGCGCGGTGCGTGGTGTGCGCTTGAGCGGGCGCACGTGGGGTAGTCGACGGGGTGTGTGCGCCCCGGAGCGTCGGCCGCGCCGGGGCGCACACAGGGAACGTGGGACCGCCAGGGTGTGTGCGAGGTGGTGTGTGGGAGCACGCCGCTGCGCACACACCCTGGCGGAGGCGGGTGGGCGACCGGGGTACGGCCCAGGACGGGTCTGGATGTGGCCGGTAGGGTTCGCGCCATGCCCAGCGACTTCGCCCTCAAGGCCATGAACTCCATCCACCGGGTCGTCCTGAAGGTCAGCGGCGGCAAGGTCGGGTGGAACGCCTCGAACATGCCGGTGCTCGAGCTCACCACCACCGGCCGCAAGAGCGGCGAGCCCCGCTCCGTGATGCTGACCTCGCCCGTCCAAGAAGGCGACGACCTCGTGATCGTGGCTTCCCGGGGCGGCGACGACACCCACCCCTCATGGTTCGTGAACCTCCGCGACGAGCCCAAGGTGCAGGTCGCCCTGGGTGGGAAGGCGAAGCAGCCCTACACCGCTCACATCGCGGATGCCGCCGAGCGGGCCCGCCTCTGGCCCAAGATCACCGCCGACCACAAGAACTACGCCGGCTACCAGGAGAAGACCGAGCGCGAGATCCCCGTGGTCGTCCTCAAGCCCGCCGCAGGCTGACGTTCAAACCCGCTGCAAGTCTCTGACCAGGTGAAGTTGCGAGATGGAGGGGTCGGTCGGTAGTGTCTGCAGTCCGCCGCGGGGTGGAGCAGTCTGGTAGCTCGTCGGGCTCATAACCCGAAGGTCGCAGGTTCAAATCCTGCCCCCGCCACCATCGAAGTCCCAGTTCAGAGGCCTTTCCGGAGCGATCCGGGAGGGCCTCTCTGGCGTCCGGGGCTCGCCTTCTACTGTGCTTCTACTTGTTCGGCCGAGCGAATGCCCGGGTCAGAGCGTGATCGTCGGCCCACCCAGCCCGAAGATCAATGTCACAAGCGGCTGGGACCGACCATCATCGATCAATGGGCCGGTCGGCATCCCCTCCGGCAGTCGCTCCTTCGGGTTTCTCGTCCTTTGCGGACGGCCGGATCCAGGGCCGATGCCACGCCGTGTACTTCGCCTCGGGTCTGCACCGTCAACCCGGGAGTGTGGGAACTACGCGTTCAGGAACTCGCCGCCGCGTTGGACGGCGTCAGCGGCCTCGGGAAGGAAGCTCCAGAAGACGTGGAAGTCGTGGGTGGGTACTGGGTACAACTCGAGGCCGGCCTCGACGCCGGCGCTGCGAGCGCGTTCGACGAGCAGGTGGGCTTCGGCTGCAAGGCTGTCCCCAGTCGCGGCTTGCACAAGGATACGGGGTAGCCCTGACAGGTCCGATTCGAGCGGGTTGATCAGTGGTTCGTCGAGGGGGTGTCCGGCGAGGTACAGCTCGGCGAAGCGTTGGGTCACCGCAGTCGACACGACACTTGGTGTGCCTTCTTCGGGTTGGCGTTGTGTCTCCCCTGAGAGATCGACCCACGGACTCATCAGCAGTGCTGAACCGGGGAGAGGGTGTTGCCCGTCGCGTAGCGCGAGAAGCAGCGACATCGTCAACCCGGCGCCGGTGGAGTCGCCGGCGACACTGAGCGTCGCCGGGGAGGTCCCAGCGTCGACGACAGGTACACGCGCAGTGCGTCCTCGAGTCCCGCTGGGAAAGGGTTCTCGGGCGCGAGCCGGTATTCGGGCGTGATGACCGGGCGGCGGCTCGCAAGCGCCAGGGCACCGGCGAGGTGCCGGTACCCGAACGCCGATCCGGCGACGTAGCCGCCACCGTGGAAGAACAGGATCGGCGATCCGGCCACTGTTGGTGGGCTGGCCACCAGGCACGCCACTCCGCCGGCGTTCGTCGCCGTGATTTCGACGTCGGCTGGCGGTTGGCACACGCAACACATGCTCCCCGCCTCGCAGCAAGTCGCCCTCGAGCCGTCGTGTGACCTGCCGGCTGGTCTCGCGAAGACTGACTACCGGACCACACCTTTGTCTCCGTCAGGAGAGCCCGTTTTGCCGGTACCTACGGGGACCAACGCCGGGACCAACGAGGGCACGAGTCAGCCACCGGGACCAGCGGAGCGGTAGCAGGTGGAGGGCTGCGAGCCTTCAGGTGCGCGCGTCGTAGGCCCCGCTGATGAGCAAGGCAGTGATGAGGCTGGTGCGAGGGGGCGCGCCCGTCGTCGGACCCCACGTGGTCGCCTCTGCGGCGGTCGGGATCCGTCGCAGCATGCCGGTGAAGACGTTGACCGTGTCGACGAGCGCCGTGGTCTTGGTCTTGTATTCGTTCGACTCCGAGAACCCGAGCATGACCTGGCCGCGTGTCTTCGTCCCCTTGTCGAGGACGCCGGTCCAGTGGCTGACGCCGCCCGGATCGCCGGCCCGCCCGAGGACGTTGGTGTAGACGAGGTTCACGAACGCCGCGTTCGACAACGTGCCGTAGCGGTTCTTGAACTCGCTGGACGATGCGAACGACTGCGAGATCCAGTCGAGCGACTTGCCCGCCCGGCGCTTGTTGGTCCAGTAGTTCAGGCCGCCGAGATCGGGCAGCCGCAGGAAGTAGGCGCGGAAGAGCCGGATCACCGGCGACTGCTGTTGCCACCGGGTGCTCATCACTTGGGTGTCGAGGCGGCCGACTGGGGTGGACGTGCCCGCGGCGATGACGTTGCGCCATGCGCTGAGCTCCGCGCTCGACGCCGCTCGGGCCTGGAAGTCGAGGTACTGCTGGTTGGTGAACGCATCGATGGTCTTGAACGGTGGGAGCACGTAGGCCGACATCGCCGACGGCGCGCCTTCGCCGCCGGGGGTGAAGGCCTTCACGGTGGCCCGGTACACGTCGCCGCCCGGAACAGTGAGGACCTTGGAGGTGCCGGTGGATCCCGTCTTGGCGGTGCTGACGAGGGTGGCCGTGGGCCCTGCGTAGATCGAGATCTCGTAGTCGGTGGGCACGTTGGCGCCGTTCGGCTTGATCCACGAGAGCGTGAACGAGCCCGCGCCTGCCCCGGTAATGGTGGGGGTGGCCGGAGTGCCGGGGTTGGTGTTGCCGCACGTGGGTGGCGAGCAGTCCGGATACGCGCCGGAACCCGCTGCCCCGGCGACCGCGGCCGCCCCCACCGGGCCGTCGCTCCCTACAGCTCCGTCGGGTCCTGCAACTCCGTCGGCTCCGCCGCCGGGCGTGAGGTGGTCGCCGCCCGCGCCGGCCCCCCCGCCACCGCCGATGCCGCCAGGGGCGCCTTTGCCTCCGGCGCCGGGGCACCCGCCACCGGAGCCGCCGACGCAGGTCATCGAGCCGCCTCCACCGCCGCCGGCCACGTTGTTGGCGTACGTGTTGCCGGTGTAGGTGGTGGCCACCGTGGTGCTCGAGAGTCCGCCGCCGCGGCCGTCGCCGCCGCTGCCGCCGTTGCCGGCTCCTCCGCCGGCGCCGCCGTTCCCGCCGGTTCCGCCGGCCCCGCCACCC
>JAOBWM010000107.1 GCA_025463365.1 Acidimicrobiales bacterium | reverse complement strand
GGGAGCGTCTTGGTGACGGGCTCGATGAAGCCGTTGACGACCATGCCCATGGCCTGGTCCTCGGAGAGGCCGCGGCTCATCAGGTAGAAGAGCTGCTCATCGGCGACCTTGGAGACGGTGGCCTCGTGGCCGATCACCGCGTCCCGGGCACCGACCTCCATGTAGGGATAGGTGTCGGAGGTGGAGTCGTCGTCGAGGATCAGCGCGTCGCACTGGACGTGGCTCTTGCAGCCGTAGGCGTCGTCCTCCACGCGGACGAGGCCGCGGTACGAGGTCCGGCCGCCGTCCTTGGAGATCGACTTCGACACGATCTTCGACGTGGTCTCCGGGGCGGCGTGGACCATCTTGGACCCGGTGTCCTGGTGCTGGCCGGCGCCGGCGTAGGCGACCGAGAGCACCTCGCCCGAGGCCTTGGGGCCGACGAGCCAGACGGCGGGGTACTTCATGGTGAGGCGGCTGCCGATGTTGCCGTCGATCCACTCCATGTGGCCCTCGGCCTCGACCCGGGCCCGCTTGGTGACCAGGTTGAAGACGTTGTTCGACCAGTTCTGGATCGTGGTGTAGGTGACCCGGGCCGACGGCTTCACGATGATCTCGACGACCGCGGAGTGCAGCGAATCGGAGGTGTAGGTGGGCGCCGAGCAACCCTCGATGTAGTGCACCTCGGAGCCTTCGTCAGCGATGATCAGCGTGCGCTCGAACTGGCCCATGTTCTCCGCGTTGATGCGGAAGTAGGCCTGCAGGGGCATGTCGACCTTGGTGTTCGGCGGCACGTAGATGAACGAGCCACCGGACCACACCGAGGTGTTGAGGGCGGAGAACTTGTTGTCGTTCGCAGGGATGACGGTGCCGAAGTACTGCTTCACCAGCTCGGGGTACTCCCGCAGCGCGGTGTCCATGTCGCAGAAGATCACGCCCATCTTCTCGAGGTCTTCGCGGTTGCGGTGGAACACGACCTCGGACTCGTACTGGGCGGTGACGCCGGCGAGGTACTTGCGCTCGGCCTCGGGGATGCCCAGCTTCTCGTAGGTCTGCTTGATCGCGTCGGGGAGCTCGTCCCACTCGTCGACCTGCCCCTTCGTGGGCTTGATGTAATAGAAGATGTCGTCGAAGTAGTTCTCCGACATGTCGCCGCCCCAGTTGGGCATGGGCCGGCGCTCGAAGGCGCGGAGGCTCTTGAGCCGGTTCTGGAGCATCCAGTCGGGCTCGCCCTTCATCCACGACATCTCGTGCACGATGTCGGTGTTCAGGCCTCGCTTGGGCTTGAAGACGTAGTCCTCGGCGTCTGACCAGCCGAGCTTGTAGCGCCCGAGGTCGAGATCGGTGACAGCCATGGGGGTTCCTCGTGGGAGTGACAGCGTCGGTGGGCGGTGACCCACCGGGGATTTCTCCTACGGCCATGGTAGCAATTCGTCGGTCCGGGACCCACCCGCCCGCGAGGGTGGGCGGCCATGGCCGCGAACCACCAGTTCGAGGGGACCCGTGGGCCAGAATGACCGGCGGCGCCCGTGCCGGACCGCCGCCTCCCTGCTCCCCAGCGCCTGACGCCGCCCGTGCTCTTCCCCACCATCCGCTTCGCGATGTTCTTCGCGGTCGTCATGCCTGCGAGCTGGCTGCTGATGCCGATCCCGGGACGGCGTGGCGAGGGCCGCCGGCCCATCGACCACGCCCAGCCGTGGCTCATCCCCTTCGTCCTGCTCGCCGCGGGCGCGCTGCTCGGCCCCCTCGCCCCCAGCTCGGGCTGGCCGATGGCGATGAAGGTCATCGGCTGGCTGGCGGCCTTGGGTCTGGGCGGCCTGGCTGTGGGCCGCTGGGCCGATCTCGGTGGGCTCACCCGCTGGAACCTGTTCATGCTGGTGGCCAGCTACTTCTTCTACGGCGCGTACCAGTGGCAGTTCGTGGCCCTCCTGGCCGGCTCCACGGTCGTGAACCAGGTCCTCGCCAACGCCATCGACCGCAGCCGCACCGAGCGCGCCCGCCGGCTGGTGCTGATCGTCGCGGTCGCCGCCAACCTCGGCGTGCTGGCCTGGTTCAAGTACAAGGGCTTCTTCCTCGAGAACGCATCGGGCGGCCTCGAGCACCTCGGCCTGCACCTCACCCCGCCGGCGCGGGCGATCATCCCGCCCGTCGGCATCTCGTTCTTCACCTTCCAGGCGCTGAGCTACGTGATCGACACCTACCGGCGGAAGCTGCACCCGGTCCCGCTGCTCGAGTTCGCGGTGTACCTCTCGTTCTTCCCCCACCTGGTCGCGGGGCCGATCGTGCGGGCATCGGAGTTCCTGCCCCAGCTCCGCAAGCCGCGCGACGCCCGCCAGATCGACACGGGCCTGGCCTTCTGGCTGATCGGCGTCGGGCTGTTCAAGAAGGTGGTGGTGTCGAGCTACCTCGCCTCGGCGATCGTCGACCCCGTCTTCCGGATCCCCACCAACCACCAGGCCGGCGACACCCTGCTCGGGATCTACGGCTACGCGATCCAGATCTACTGCGACTTCTCCGGCTACACCGACATGGCCATCGGCCTCGCCCTGCTCCTCGGGTTCCGGTTCCCACAGAACTTCGACGCGCCCTACACGTCGGCCACGCTCCAGGAGTTCTGGCGGCGCTGGCACATGACGCTGTCGCGCTGGCTGCGCGACTACCTCTACATCCCCCTCGGGGGCAACCAGCGCGGACCTCGGCGTGCCCTCGTCAACATGTTCCTCACCATGCTCATCGGCGGGCTGTGGCACGGGGCGGCCTGGACGTTCGTGGTGTGGGGTGCGCTCCACGGCGCGTGGCTCGCCGGCGAGCGGCTCTGGCAGGACCGGGCGAGCTGGATGCCTCGTCCCACGGCGGCGGCCGTGCGGGCCGAGGTCGCGGCCCACGCCACCGACCCGCACGTGGGCGCAGACCTCCAGGTGAGCATGGGCCAGGCGGCCACCGAGATCGACCTCGAAGACGTCCACCCCCACGAGGCCGAGGCGGCTCCAGCGGCGGCGGTCCCCCGCCTCTCGCCCACGGCCCGCCTCTGGCTCGGGCGGCTCCTCACGTTCCACGTCGTCTGCCTCGGCTGGGTGTTCTTCCGCGCTCCGAGCCTCACGGCGGCGTTCGCGGTGCTCGCCCGTCTCGTCCACATCGGCACGGGTACAGGCGTGAACCTCGTGGTCGTCGGCACGATCGCGCTGTTCATCGCCACCCAGTTCGTGCCGTCCGACGCAGTCGGGCGCCTCCAGGCCGCGTTCTCGCGCTGCAACGTGTGGCAGCAGGGCGCGACCATCGCCGTCTGGATCACCTTCACCTCGGCGCTCAGCCCCACCGGCGTTGCGCCGTTCATCTACTTCAACTTCTGATCGCGACCCACTCCCGATGACCGACGAGCGCAACTTCCCGCCCGAACCCGTGGCCCGGCGCCGCTCACCCGCCGGGCAGGCCCTCGCGGTGATGTTCACCGGCCTCCTGGTCGCCTGCCTGCTCAACGCCGATCGCCTCGACCACACCGCCCACACGCAACCGTTCGGCTGGCAGCGAACGTGGGATCTCCGCGCCACCGGCCCCCTGAAGGCGGTGAGCCACGCCACCGGGCTGAACCTGCCGCGCAAGTGGCTCGCGAAGTCGGCCGGGAACGTCGACCCGCCCCCGCCGCAGGACACCAAGACGGTCGTGACGGCGCCGCCACCACCGAAGGGCACCACGACCACGACCCGCCCCTTGGTCGTGCGCACCCCTACCGTGGCCGCGCCGGTGCGCATCCTCGTCGCCGGCGACTCCCTCATGGGGTGGATCGGCCCGGCGCTGACCAAGCAGCTCGGCAGCCGCCCGGTGAAGATCACCGAGGACTTCGAGGTCGGGACCGGGTTGGCGCGCCCCGACGTCACCAACTGGCCGGCGCAGCTCACCTCGGACATGACGAGCTACGACCCTGAGGTCGTCGTGGTCGGCTTCGGTGGCAACGACGCCCAGGACATGTCGACCGACGAGGGTCGGGTGACCGTGGGCTCGAAGGCCTGGGCCGCCGAGTACCAGCGCCGCGTGGCCCAGGTGTTGAACGCCATCGAGAAGCCCGGCCGCACCGTCTACTGGGTCGGCCTCCCGATCACCACCAGGGCGAACATCGAGCAGGCGGCCCCGGCGATGGTGGGAGCCGAGAGGGCGGAGATCGCCGCCCGGCCGTGGGCGCACTTCATCGACACCCACAAGACCCTGTCGCCCGACGGCACCTACACCGCCTACCTGCCCGACGGGTCGGGCGGCGAGGTGAAGGTCCGCGAGAACGACGGCGTGCATCCCAACCTGGCCGGCGCCACCCGGATCGTGGCCCCGCTGGTCGAGCGGCTCATCAAGGAGCGGAAGCTGTTCTGAGTCCTGCGTAGCCTCGGCGGATGGCTGCTTCCGATCCGCGATCTGGGTCCACCTACGCGAACGACCGCGCGCACGTCTTCCACTCGTGGTCGGCGCAGAGGTCGCTCGACCCCTTGGTCATCGCCGGCGGCGAGGGTGCGTGGATCTGGGACGAGGCCGGGACCCGGTACCTCGACCTGTCGAGCCAGCTGATGAACGTCAACATCGGCCACCAGCACCCGAAGCTCGTCGCGGCCCTCAAGGATCAGGCCGACCAGCTGACGACGCTGGCGCCGTTCCACGCCACCGAGGCTCGCAGCGCAGCCGCCAAAGCGATCGTCGACCACGCCCCCGGCGACCTCGACATGGTCTTCTTCACCAACGGCGGGGCCGAGGCGACCGAGAACGCCGTGCGCATGGCCAGGCTGCACACCGGTCGCCACAAGGTGCTCGCCATGTACCGCAGCTACCACGGCGCCACCGCCGGTTCGATCACCCTGACCGGGGATCCGCGCCGGTGGCCGAGCGAGCCCGGCCTGCCCGGCGTCGTGCACTTCTGGGGTCCGTACCCCTACCGGTCCGCGTTCGGCACCACCACCGATGCCGACGAGACCGAGCGGGCCCTCGTCCACCTGGCCGACACGATCATGGTCGAGGGGCCCGACACGATCGCCGCGATCATCCTCGAGCCGGTGGTCGGCACCAACGGCATCCTGGTGCCGCCGCCCGGGTACCTCGCCGGGGTGCGTGCCCTGTGCGACGAGCACGGGATCGTCTTCATCGCCGACGAGGTCATGGCCGGGTTCGGCCGCTGCGGCGAGTGGTTCGCCGTCGACCACTGGGGTGTCGCGCCGGACCTCATCTGCTTCGCCAAGGGCGTCAACAGCGGGTACGTCCCGCTCGGTGGCGTGATCATCAGCCGCCGCATCGCCGACACGTTCCGCGACCGGCCCTACCCCGGCGGGCTGACCTACTCGGGGCACCCGCTGGCGTGCGCCACGGCCGTCGCGTCGATCGCGATCTTCGAGGAGGAGGGGTTGATCGACCGGTCCCGGCGGCTCGGCGAGGAGATCCTGGGGCCTCGGCTGCGAGCCATGGCCGAGCACCACCCGAGCATCGGCGACGTCCGGGGCCTCGGCTGCTTCTGGGCCCTCGAACTCGTCCGCGACCGCGAAACGCGCGAACCGCTCGTGCCCTTCAACGCGTCGGGTGCGGCCGCCGCTCCGGTCGCCGAGGTCGTGGCCGCGCTGAAGAAGGCTGGCGTGCTGGTGTTCGCCCACTTCAACCGCATCCACATCACGCCCCCGCTGGTGATCGACGAAGCCGACCTCGGCGCCGGCCTCGCCGCCATCGACGACGCCCTCTCCCTGGCCGACGCCCACCTCCCCTGACGGGGTGCGGGCGAGCCTCTTGGCGTTCCCGGCATCGTTCGCATGGTCTGGCCAAGCTCGGTCTCGGTGGCGCCGGTCTCCCGGCCGCGTTCGGCGACGACTCACCGTTCCGTCCAAGCAGGTCCTCGGGTCGCGGCGCACTTGGACGGCGTTTGCGGCATGGCTCGCAGCGACTCGCGGCTCGCAACCGCGCCAACGGGGGCTGGCGACGCGCTAGCGGAGGTGGGGGCTGAGCGACCGCGGGAGGTAGCGGCCGTGGCCGGGGCGGCCGAGGTAGCGGTCGGCGTCGACGATGACCTCGCCCCGCGAGAGCACGGTCCTCGCTCGACCGGCGACCTCGAAGCCCTCCCAGACCGAGTGGTCCGCGGCCATGTGGTGCTTGCGTCCGTCGCCCAGGCCGAGCGTGGTGGGCGCGGCGGGGTCCCAGACGACGACGTCAGCGTCGGCGCCGACGCCGATCGAACCCTTGCGCGGGGCCAGGCCGAACATGCGGGCCGGCGCGGTGCAGCAGGTGTCGACCCAGCGTTCGAGGGTGAGCTCGCCGGCCACCACGCCCTGGTACATCAGCTCCATCCGGTGCTCGATGGTGCCGATGCCGTTGGGGATCTTGGAGAAGTCGCCCCTCCCCCGCTGGCGGTCCGCGGTGCAGAACGGGCAGTGGTCGGTGCTGACGACCGCCAGGTCGTCGGAACGGAGGCCGGCCCACAGGTCAGCAGCGTGGCCGTGGCCACCACGGTCGTGAGCGGAGCGGATCGGCGGCGAGCAGACGTAGTCCGCCCCCTCGAACCCGGGCTTGGCGAGCGTCTCCTCCAGCGTCAGGTACAGGTACTGCGGACAGGTCTCGGCGAAGACGTTGCGACCCTCGGCCCGAGCGGCGGCCACGTGTCCCAAGGCATCGGCCGAGCTGAGGTGGACGATGTAGAGCGGCACGTTGCCCGCGGTGTCAGCCAGCACCGTCGCCCGGTGGACGGCCTCGGCCTCGAGCTCCGACGGCCGGGTGCGGGAGTGGAACGCCGGAGCCGTGTCACCGCGGGCCAAGGCCTGCTGCACGAGGACGTCGATGGCGATGCCGTTCTCGGCGTGGATCATCGTCATGGCCCCGAGCTCGCCGGCGACCTGCATGGCCCGCAGGATCTGGCCGTCCGTGCTGTAGAGGCGGCCCGGGTAGGCCATGAACAGCTTGAAGCTCGTCACGCCCTCGTGGTCCACGAGTTCGCGCATGGCGGCGAGCGATTCGTCGTCGACGCCGCCGATGATCTGGTGGAAGCCGTAGTCGATGGCGCAATGGCCCGCGGCCTTGTCGTGCCAGGCGGCGAGGCTGTCGCGCACGTCACCGCCCTGCTCCTGGGAGGCGAAGTCGACGATGGTCGTCACCCCGCCCCATGCCGCCGCGATGGTCCCCGACTCGAACGTGTCAGCCGAGGTGAGGTCGCCGACGGGCAGTTCGAGGTGCGTGTGCACGTCGACCCCGCCCGGGATCACGTACATCCCGCTCGCATCGATGACCCGATCCACCGTCGCCCCGTCGCCGTCCGCCCGGCTCCCGTCGCCAGCCCCCACCCCGTTCCCGTCGCCCGACCCGCCCTCCGGGCGACGAGGGAGGATGGCGGCGATCGTCTCGCCGTCGATCAACACGTCGGCCCCGGACCGTCCCGTCGCCGACACGACGGTCCCCCCAGCGATCAGCGTCCGAGCCATGCCGCAGGGTACCGACCACCACTCCCCAGCCCAGCCCAGCCCCGCTCAGCCCAGCCCCGCCCCGCCCAGCCCCGCCCCGTCCAGCCCAGCCCCGCCCAGCCGTGCCCCACCCCCGCAAGCGACCCGGGCCGACGAGCCCAGCCCTTCCCCCACCGCCGTCTGCAATTTGTGTCGATCTTGACCCGCAGGGGTTCATCATCGACACAAATTCAGGGCGGCAAGGCGAGCGAGCGGTGGGGCGGCAGGGTGAGCGAGCGGCGGGGCCGCGAGCGGCGGGGCGGCAAGGCGAGCGAGT
The DNA here is from genome assembly GCA_025463365.1 of Acidimicrobiales bacterium. Lineage (GTDB taxonomy): Bacteria > Actinomycetota > Acidimicrobiia > Acidimicrobiales > Iamiaceae > Aquihabitans. Next base: position 18,835 of record JAOBWM010000107.1, on the reverse strand, counting down.
GGGCGGGGCGGCAAGGCGAGCGAGCGGCGGGGCGAACGAGTGGGGAGGGGGTCGGGTCAGGCGCTGGCGAGGCCGCCGACCCAGCTGCGGTAGAGGGTGGCGTAGTGGCCGCCGAGGGCGACGAGTTCGGCGTGGGTGCCGAGCTCGGCGAGGCGACCGTCGGCCACCACCCCGACCCGGTCGGCCCGCTCGGCGGTGGACAGGCGGTGGGCGATGACGATCACCGTGCGGCCCTCCACCAGCTTCTCCAGCGCCCGCTCCACGAGGACCTCGGTGCCGGGATCCAGGGAGGAGGTGGCCTCGTCGAGGACGAGGACCGCGGGGTCGGCGAGGGCGGCGCGGGCCAGCGAGACGAGCTGGCGCTCACCGGCCGACAGGCTGCTGCCCCGCTCGTGCACCTCGGTCAGCAGCCCGTTGGGCTGGGTCTGGAAGCGGGCCAGCAGGTCGAGCGAGGCGAGAGCCGCATCGACCTCGGCATCGGTGGCTTCGGGGCGGCCGATGCGGACGTTGTCTCGGATCGTGCCGGCGAACAGGTAGCCCTCCTGCGGCACGACCGTGATGCCCGTGCGGAGGGACCGGACCTTGGCGTCGCGCAGATCGACCCCGTCGAAGGTGACCCGGCCCGAGGTCGGGTCGTACAGGCGGGCCATGAGCTTGGCCAGGGTGGACTTGCCGGCGCCGGTGGGGCCGACCAAGGCCAGCTTCTCGCCGCGCGGGAGGACGAGATCGACCTCGCGCAGCACCGGATCGCCGCCGGCGTACGCGAACGACACGCCCTCGACGCGCAGTTCGCCGCTCGCAGGGAGGTCGACCGCGTCGGGCTTCTCGGCCAGCTCCACGGGCGTGTCGAGCAGCTCGAACAGCTTGTGCAGCGCGGCACCGGAGGACTGCACGGTGTTGAACAGCTGCGAGAGCTGCTGGATGGGGTCGAACATGTTCGACAGCGTGAGCACGAAGAAGGCGATCGTGCCGATCGTGACGGTTCCGTCGACGACCATCCGGCCACCGATCCCGACCACGAGGGCGGTGCACGCGAGCGACGAGCCCTCGATGACGGGCAGGTACCAGGCCTGCACCCAGACCGACTTCATGTGGGCCCGGTACAGGCTGTGGTTCCGGCCGGCGAAGCGCTCGGTCTCGACGCGCTCGCGGCCGTAGGCCTGGATGACGCGCACGCCGCTGATGCCCTCCTGCAGCGCGGAGAGCGTGAGTCCGATCCGGTCTCGCACGGTCAGGTACGCGGCGTTGGAGTCCCGCTGGAACTTGACCGACGCCAGCACCACGAACGGCACGGGGATCAGGCAGATCAGCAGCAGCTTCGGCGAGACGAGGAGCAGCACGGCGATCGAGCCGGCGATGAGCAGGAGGCTCTGGGCGAGCTGCAGGAGGCCCTGCTGGACGAGCTCCTGGAGCGAGTCGACGTCCGACGTCATGCGGGACACCACGACGCCCGCCTTCTCCCGGTCGTAGAAGGGCATCGAGAGCCGCAGGAGGTGGTCGAACACGCGCACCCGGAGGTCGCGCAGGAAGCCCTCGCCGGCCCGGCTCACCATCAGGACCTGCGTGCGGTTGGTGACGTACGCGATGGCCGCGATCACGACGTAGGCCGCCACGGCGAAGTCCAGGTTGCGGGCCTCGTGCACCTTGATCCCGTGGTCGATCCCGAACTTCAAGAGGTAGGGGCCGGCGAGGATGCAAGCCGTCGAGAGGATCACCAGCGCGGTGGCGCTGCGGACCTCGCGGCGATAGGGGCGCAGCATCTGGGCCGCGCGCCGCATCACCCACTTGGCCTGTTCGCGATCGAGCTTGGCGTCCTCGTCGACCGCCGACATCGGCATCATGGCGCCGCGCCTTCGAGCGAGTCGGCACCGGGGTCCGGGGCGGCACCCTCGCGGGCTTGGTGGCGGGCCTGCTCCTCACGGGCGGCCGCGGCGGCCAGTACCTCGCGATACTCGGGGCTCGAGAACAACAGGCCGGTGTGGGTGCCGTCGGCCACGACGCCGCGGTCGCCGATCAGCACCACGCGCTCCGCGAGGGCGATCGTGGCGGGCCGGTGCGCGATCACGATCGTGGTCCTCCCCTGCATCACCACGGTCAGGGCATCGCGGATCTCGTGCTCCTTGGTGGGGTCGACCGCGGAGGTGGCGTCGTCGAGGATCAGCACCCGCGGGTCGGCGAGGATCGCCCGGGCGATGGCGATGCGCTGGCGCTGGCCCCCCGACAGGGAGAAGCCCCGCTCACCGATCTCCGTCTCGTAGCCGTGGGCCAGCTCGCCGATGAACTCGTGGGCACCGGCCAGCCGAGCGGCCCGCTCGATGGCCTCCATGGTGGCCGCTGGTTCCGCGAACGCGATGTTGGCGGCGATGGAATCCGAGAAGAGGAACGTCTCCTCGAACACCAGCCCGACGGAGCGGCGCAGCACGTGCACCGAGAGGTCCCGCACGTCGATGCCGTCGAGTCGCACGGCCCCGGCGTCCACGTCGTAGAAGCGCGGCAGCAACTTGGCCACCGTGGACTTGCCGCTCGCCGTCGCCCCGACCAGCGCCACCGACTGGCCGGCGGGGATGTGGAGGTCGAAGTCGTCGAGCACGGTGCGGCCGCCCGCCGCGTAGGCGAAGCGCACGCCGTCGAAGCGCACGTCGCCCCCGGCCGGCGGCAGCGGCTTTGGCGAAGGCGGGTCGACCACCTCTGGTGCGGTCACCAGCACCTCGTGCACCCGCTGGGCCGACGCCGCGGCGCGCTGGCTCATGGCGACGATCCACCCGAGCATGCGCAGCGGCCCGACGAGCAGGAGCACGTAGGCGTTGAAGGCCACGAGCGAGCCGAGGCCGAGGTGCCCGGCGATCACCTGGTGGCCGCCGTAGCCGAGCACCATGATCAGCCCGATGTTGGGCAGCAGCTCCAGCGCCGGCCAGTACGTGGAGCGGATCTGGGCTCCCTCCATCGAGACCTCGTAGAGGTCGTCGGCTTCTCTGCGCAGGCGGCGTGCCTGGGTGTCCTCGCCGGCGAACCCCTTCACGACCCGGATGCCCGCCACCGTCTCCTCGACCACCGCGGAGAGCTCGGCCGATTCCTGCTGGACGCCGATCATCGTCGGGTGCAGGCGGGTGGAGAACCGCTTGGCGAGCACGTTGACCGCGGGAAGCGAGCCGAGCGCCAACAGGGTGAGGATCGGGTCCATCGTGAGCAGCACCACCAGGACCGTGGTGACCGTGGCCAGGTTGGCGATGGTGAGCGGGACCAGCACCACGGCGTTCTGGATCTGCTGCAGGTCGTTGTTGGCCCGGCTCATCAGCTGACCGGTCTGCTGGCCGTCGTGGTAGGCGAAGTGGAGCCGCTGGAGGTGGGCGAACAGTTGGTCGCGCAGGACCTGCTCGGCGCGGCGGGCTTCCCGGAAGGCCGAGTAGCGGCGGATCCCGGTGAAGAACGCACAGACGGCCCCGGCGGCGGCGATGAGCCAGGCGTAGTGCGAGATCTGGCCGCGGTCGCCGGCCACCATGCCCTCATCGATGGCGAGCTCGACCAGCTTCGGGACGCTCACCTTGGCCGCGGTCCACACCAGGCCGGCGCCGACCCCCGCGGCGATCCCCCACCGCTGGGTCTTCATCTGCCGACCGATCAGCCGCCAGCCATCGCCGGCCGTGCTCTCGGTGGCGGCGTCGTCGCTGCTGATGTCGGACCTCCCGCAAGACTTGACCGCCGGGTCAGGGTATCGATCGATCAGCGGATCGGCCGCATCGAATTCGGCGGCCCCCCTGCCGTAGCGTGACCGGCGTGACCATGTCGCTGCTGCCGCTGCCGGCACGCGCCGCCTGGCATCGGCCGGTCGCTCTCGGCGCCGCAGCCGCTGCCGGCACGGCCCTCCTGGCCATCGGGAACCCGGACACCACCCACGTGCCGCTGTGCCCCCTGAAGGCGATCACGGGTCTCGACTGTCCCTTCTGTGGATCGCTGCGGGCGGTCCACTCGCTGACGCGGCTCCGGGTCGGCGAGGCGTTGGACCACAACCTGGTGTTCACCGTTGCGGTGCCCTTCGTCGTGGTCGGCTGGCTGCTGTGGTTGCGGCGCACCGTCGCCGGCCGGCCCGCGCCGGCGCCGGCCCCCCGCTGGGCCACGACCGTGGCGGTCGCCGTCCTCGTCGCGTTCGGCATCGCCCGGAACCTGCCGGCGTTCGCCTGGCTCGGGAGCACGGCCTGAGCCCGGCGGGCGTGGGCCGTTCGGCTCATTCTCGACTTGCCCTCAACCCGCCGAAGCGCCAGGCCGATGATGCATGAACGGCGCCGGTCCGCCCGGCCTGCGCCTTGACAGCCTCCGCTTCACCCGCCCCTCAAGTAGGTATCCGTGCGCCTCGAGCAGCTCGTCCTCTTCGGCCCTGAAGACGATTTCCGCGTGCCGTTCGGGCCGCAGCTCACGGTGCTCGCCGGCATGCGCCCGCAGGATCGGGCCGAGATGATCGACACGATCGTCCACGCCCTGGCCGGTCGGCTGCCCAACGCGTCGGTCGTGTACGTCGACCACGCTGGTCGGCGCATCTTCGCCGACCGCACCGGTGCCACCTTCGCGGCCGATGGCTCCCCGGCTCCGGCCCTCACCTCGTTGCTCGGCACGGAACCGTCCGCCGTGGCCGCCCTCGTGACCGTCGACGCCGCCGTGCTGGGTCTCGGCGAGCGGCCCTCGACCGAGGCCATCGCCGACGAGCTGGCGGCCACCCGCGCCACGGTCGAGCACCTCGGGCACGAGCGGGAGGAGGCCCAGACGCGCCTCGTCATGGTCGACGAGTGGCGCGCCGAGCTGGCGTCGCTCGACGAGCGCATCGCCCGAGCCAGCGAGGATGCCGATCGCTGGGCCTGGGTCGAGCTGCGCAACGAGCTCGACGGGGTCCGCGCCGAGCTGGCCGCGTTCGATGATGGCGGGCCCGACTCCACCGACACCCGGCTGCTCGACGCCGTCGAAGCCCTGCGGGACCTCGGCGAGGCCTGGGCCGAGGCCGATGCCGCCGCCACCGAGCTGTCGACGCAGCTCGGTCCGCTCGCCGAGGTGAGCGACGAGGACCTCGATCGGGTCGCCGCCACGCCCGCGGCCCTTCCCGAGGGCTTCGACGAGCTCCTTCCCGCCTGGCAGCAGGCGACCGACGAGCGCCGACGCCGCGAGGCCGACCTCGCCGCCACCGTCGCGCCGATGCCCTCCCCTGCCGACGAGTTGGTCGGCCGCCTCGGTGCCGTCGACCAGGAGGAGCTCTGGACCATCCACAGCCGCCTCGACCTCGCCCAGCACGCGTACGAGGACGAGCTCGACAACCTGTCCGACGAGGTCGACCCCGAGGTGGAGGCGGCGATCGAAGGTGCCCACCTCGAGGTGCTCCGCTGCCAGCGGAACGTCCAGCGCCGGTTCCTCCCCGGCGCCCTCGGCATGGGCGCCCTGGCCGTCGGCGCCCTGCTCGCCGGCCAGGAGATCTCGCTGTTCCTCGGCACCGGCATGCTCGTGGCCGCCGTCGCCATGGGCTGGTGGCTGCTCCTCGTCCCGCGCCGCATCGCCGCCGATGCCGTCCGCGAGGAGGAGATGGCCCTTGCCGGCGCCAACGCCGGATCCTGGCTCGGGCTCCACCTCCGCCGCATCGACGACGTCATGCAGCCGGCCAACCGCCAGGGCCTCGATGCCGCCGGCGACCTGCTCGCCACGGCCCGCCTCGACTGGGAGGAACTGACCGGCGGCGCCGAACCCGACGAGGCGCTCGAGCGCCGAGACCTGATCGAAGCCCACGCCACGGCCATCGAGCCGGAGCGCCGGGCCGAGCAGGAGCAGCACGCTCGCACGGACCTGGCCATCTCCCGCGAAGACGAGGCGCTCGCTCGCTCGGTGCTCACCGAGGGACTCGCCGCCTACGGCCTGGTCGGCAACGCCATCGCCGACATCGAACCGTCGCAGCTGCGCTTGGTGCTCGACCGGCGCATCGGCGCCGGTCGCGTCGCGCGCAACACCAAGGAGCTCAGGCTCCAGCGGAAGAAGGCGGCCATCGCCGCCGCCGACCTGCACCACCTGCTGGCCGAGCTCGGGTTCGAGGACGGTGAGCTGACCGCCTGCCTCGATCGGGCCATCGACGCCGTGACCGCCGCACGCCTGCGGGCCAAGGTGGCCGAGCAGAACCGCACCCGACCCGAGGTCGAGGCCGAGATCACCGCTCTCGCCGCGCTCGTCGAGGCGGGCCGCCGGCTCAGCTGGGACCTCACGCCCGACCCGACGACAGCACCGGCCGACCCCCACCTGTTGCTCGCTCGCCGCAGCGAGGTGTCCGAGATGGTGGCGACCAGCACCGAACCGGACCTGGCCGACGCCGAGCACCGTATGCAGGCCATGGCCCGACGGGCCGCCGCACTCGAGGACCAGCTCGCCCAGATCGCCAAGGGTCCGGCGTCGCTCCACCAGCGCATCACCGATCGCGTCGCCCGCACGACGTGGATCGGCGAGCAGGAGGAGTCGATCCCGGTGCTCATCGACGACGCGTTCGGGGAGCTCACCGCCGACGAGCGCCGCGGGGTGCTCGAGCTCCTCGCCCGCCTGGCCGCCCGCACCCAGGTCGTGATCTTGTCGCAGGACCCGGTGATCATCCGCTGGGCCCGCGAGCACGCCTCCGACGGTTCCATCACCGTCCTCGAAGCCGACTTCGTCCCGGCCTGATCCCCGCCTGATCCCCGCCTGATCGCAGGCCGTCAGTCGAGGCGGCGGAGCTCGGCGCGGTAGCGGTGGCCGCGGTCCACGTAGGACTGCATGCCGAGGACGATCATCTCGGACGTGACCGAGTCGGGGCGGATCTTCGCCGGGATCCCCAGTGCCATCGCCCGCGCCGGCACGACGGTGCCGCCCGACACGACGGCACCGGCGCCCACCAGCGCGCCGCTCTCGACCACGGCCTGGTGCAGCACGATCGAGCCGGAGCCGATCAAGGCACCGTCGTGGATGGTGCAGCCCTCGAGGTGGGCGAGGTGGCCGATCACGCACTCGTCGCCCACGGTGGTCGGCGAGAAGTGCGTCGTGTGGAGGATGGCGCCGTCCTGGATCGACGTGCGAGCGCCGATGTGGATCTCGCCGTCGTCGCCGCGAAGGACCGCCCCGGGCCAGATCGAGCTCTCCGGACCGATGGTGACCGACCCGATGATCACCGCCCCCGGCGCGATGTAGGCGTCGGGGTGGATGTCGGGGACCTGCGAACCCAGGGCGTACACGGCCATCCGCCGACGGTACCCGTCACCACCGCCGGGGGAGGGACGGGCGGGATCGGCCCCTAACGTCGACCCGTGCCCGACACCGAGACCGATGCTGACGTGACTGCTCCCGACCCCGCCACCGACGTGACACCTCCTCCTGCGCCCACGGCGCCGCCGCGGCCGTCGTCGCGGCCGAGCGAGCGGGCCTTCCACGGTGACGTGTTCGTCGACCGATACGCCTGGCTCCTCGATGCCGAGGATCCCGAGACGGTGCCGCACCTCGAGGCGGAGAACGCGTGGACCGCGGCGGTCACCGCCGGGCAGGCCGGCCTGCGGACCGAGATCTTCGACGAGATCCGCCGGCGCACCCAGGAGACCGACCTGTCGGTCCCGGTGCGCGACGGGGCCTGGTGGTACCACCAGCGCACCGAGGAGGGGAAGTCGTACCCGATCCAGTGCCGCCGGCCCGACGACGGCACCAAGACCGCCTGGGTCACCGATCCCGAGGCCGAGATGGTCGTGCTCGACCCCAACGAGATCGCCGACGAGGGGGAGTACCTCGGCATCGGGGTGCTCGACGTCAGCCCCGACGGCAACTGGCTCGCCTACGCGATCGACCGCGACGGCGACGAGCGCCACGAGCTCCGCTTCCGCGACCTGCGTGACGGCGCCAACTCCGCAGAGGTGGTCGACGACGTGGCCTACGGCTTCGCGTGGGCCGCCGACTCGGCCACGTGCTGGTACACGCTCCAGGACGATGCCTCTCGTCCGGACCGGGTCCGCCGCCACGTCGTGGGCGCCGACCCGACCGACGACATCGAGATCTTCCACGAGGACGACGAGCGGTTCCACGTCCACGTGTCCTCGTCCCGCTCCGGCGAGGTCGCCGTCATCTCGGTCGGCAGCGCCATCACGAGCGAGAGCCGGTTGCTCGATGCCCACGATCCCGAGGCCGACGCCCAGATCGTGAGCCCGCGGGAACAGGGCGTCGAGTACTCGGTCGCCCACCACCCCACCGGCCTCCTCGTGACCTCCAACCACGGCGGCGCCGAAGACTTCGCGCTCTGGCGAGCACCGCTCGACGGCATCACCGCCGCCGATCGGGACGAGTGGGAGGTGGTGCTCCCGCACACCCCCGGCACCCGCATCGCAGGGGTCGAGACGTTCGCAGGCCACGCGATCGTCCATGGGCGCACCGAGGGCAGCACCGCCCTGTGGCTGCTCGACCCCGCCACCAACGCCCTGCGCCGGTTCGCCACCGACGAGGCGGTCGGCACCATCGGGCCGGGCGCCAACCCCACGTTCGACACGGCCACCTATCGCTTCTCGTACCAGTCCCTGACGACGCCGCCGTCGGTCATCGACGAGGACATCGCCACCGGCGAGCGGACGGTGCTCAAGCAGCTCCCGGTGCTCGACGGGTTCGACGCGAGCCGCTACGAGTCCGCCCGCGAGTGGGCGACCGCGCCCGACGGCACCGAGGTCCCGATCTCGCTCGTGTGGCGACCCGACGCGGTCCCCAGCGCCGGGCCCGCTCCCCTCCTCCTCTACGGCTACGGCGCGTACGAGGCATCGATGGACCCGTGGTTCTCGATCGCCCGGCTGTCGCTGCTCGACCGGGGCGTGGTGTTCGCCATCGCCCACGTACGGGGCGGCGGTGAGCTCGGCCGCCACTGGTACGAGGACGGCAAGTTCGGCGCCAAGGAGCACACCTTCACGGACTTCGTGGCCTGCGCCCGGCACCTGGTCGACACCGGACGCACGACGCCCGAAGGGCTGGCCGCACGAGGCGGGAGCGCGGGCGGACTCCTGATGGGCGTCATCGCCAACCTCGCCCCCGAGCTGTTCGGCGCGGTGGTGGCCGAGGTCCCGTTCGTCGACCCCCTCACGACCATGCTGGACCCGACGCTGCCCCTCACCGTGATCGAGTGGGAGGAGTGGGGGGACCCGCTCCACGACCCCGACGCCTACGGGTGGATGAAGGCGTACAGCCCGTACGAGAACGTGGCCCCCCGCTCAGCCGGGGCCTACCCCGCCATCCTCGCCACCACCGGCCTGAACGATCCGCGGGTCGGGTTCCACGAGCCGGCCAAGTGGGCGGCCCGCCTGCGCGACCAGGGCCACGGCCTCGTCGGGGACGACGCCCCCGACGTCGCTGGCCTGAACGGCGAGGCCCGTCCCGTGATCTTGAAGGTCGAGCTCGGCGCCGGCCACGGCGGCCCCACCGGCCGCTACGACGCCTGGCACGACGAAGCCTTCGTCCTGGCCTTCGTGTTGGACGCCATCACCTGATCCCTCCTCCATCGCGGCCGAGCACCGACGACGAGGGGGGCGCAGCGAACGAGCGACGACGAACGAACGAACGAACGAACGAGTGACTACGAAAGACTCGCGTAGCCGCCGCGGAAGAACACGAGGGGGCTGCCTTCTTCGGTGACGTGGAGGTCGTGGACGGCACCGACGGCGATCTCGTGGTCGCCGGCGTCGTGGACGGCGGCGAGCTCGCAGTCGATCCAGGCGAGGGTGCCGCCGAGCCGGGGCGAGCCCAGCGGGGACCGGTCCCATGCCACGCCGGCGAACTTGTCGGCGTCCTTGGAGGCGAAGACCCGCGAGACGTCCTCTTGGTCGTCGGCGAGCACGTTGACGCAGAACCGGCCGGCCTCACGCAGCTTGGGCCACGTCGAGGAGCCCTTGCCGGCACAGAACCCCACGAGCGGCGGATCGAGCGAGACCGAGAAGAACGAGCCGATGGCCACGCCGACGGGCTCGTCGCCCAGGAACGCCGACACCACGCAGACGCCGGTCGGGAAGTGGCCGAGCACCTGGCGGAAGCGGGCGCTGTCGAAGGCGGGCTCGGTCATCGGGGTTCTGCTCCTGGGCTGGTCTGACGGGCGGTCAGGTTAGGCCGGAGCGGCGCGGCTCCCGATCAGGCGGTGACGGGCGTCGGTGCGCTGGCCGGCGACAGCGAGACCGTCGTGCCCTCGGCCGCCGCCATCACCTCGACCAGCGATGTGCCCTCGGCGAAGGCCCGGGCCTCGGCCAGGAGGCGGTCGATCGTGGCGTCGCCGTGGGACGGGTCGTGGTGGAACAGCGCGAGCCGCTTGGCGCCGGCCTGCGCCGCCACCTCCACCGCGAACTCGACGGTGCAGTGGCCCCAGTCGGACTTCATGGCGAACTCGTGGGGCTCGTACTGCGCGTCGTGGATCACCAGATCGGCGCCCTCGCACAGCTCGAGGACCGAGGCGGCGATGGGCCCACCGTCAGCCGGCTGCTGGTGGTCGCTGACGTAGGCGATCACCACCCCGTCGAGCTCGACCCGGTAGCCGTTGGTCGCTCCAGTGTGGGGCACGTCGCGCACCGCCACGTTGGCCCGGCCCCAGTCGAACGAGGTGGACTCGACGTCGCGGAACGTGATCTCGCCCCGCAGGTCGCTCGGGCGGACCGGGAAGTAGGGCGGCCGCATGAACTCCTCGAACGCCTCCTGGAGCGATCCCTCGTCGTTGCGGCCGCAGACGGTGAGCCGCGAGCCGGGCTGGTTGATGGGCACGAAGAACGGGAGCCCTTGGATGTGGTCCCAGTGGAGGTGGGTCACGAGAGCCAGGCCGTGGAACGGACCGGGCGCCGTCAGGTTCTCGCCGAAGAAGCGCAAGCCGGTGCCGAGGTCGAAGACGATCGGGTCCTGGCCCGCGGCTTCGACGCTCACGCATGCGGTGTTCCCGCCGTATCGCTTGTTGGCCTCGCAAGGGCACGGAGTCGACCCCCGTACGCCCCAAAACGTGACGTTCACCATCTCGTGTGCTCCTGGCGACCCCTGATGTGCCGAACCGTAGCCAACAGTTCACCCCGTGGGGTTGGGTGTGACCGATTCCACCGGTCTTGGCGGTACTGTCCGCGCCCATGGCGATCACCGAAGGACAGACCGAAGCCAACGGCCTCACGTTCGGGTACCTGAGTGCCGGAGACGAGGGGCCGCTGGCCCTGTGCCTGCACGGGTTCCCCGACTCGGCGTGGACCTGGCGGCACCTGCTCCCCGAGCTCGCCGACGCCGGGTTCCGCGCTGTCGCCCCGTTCCTGCGCGGGTACGCACCGACGTCGATCCCCGCGGATGGGCTCTACCAAGGTGGCGCCCTCGCCGCGGACGCGAACGCGCTCCACGCGGCCCTCGACGGCGACGCCGACGCGGTGATCGTCGGCCACGACTGGGGCGCGCTCGCCACCTACAGCGCCGCCGCCAACGGGGCCGATCTCTGGCGCCGGGCCGTCACCATGGCGGTGCCCCCGCCGGCCACCGTGGCCAACGCGTTCTTCTCCTACGACCAGTTGCAGCGTTCCTGGTACATGTTCTTCTTCCAGAGCCCGCTGGCCGACATGGCCGTGCCGATGGACGACCTCGCGTTCATCGACCGCCTGTGGGCCGACTGGTCACCGGGGTACGACCCGGCCGAAGACCTTCCCCACGTGAAGGACTGCCTGCGCGATCCCGCCAACCTCACCGCGGCGATCGGGTACTACCGGGCCACCCTCGGCGCCGGCGCCCGGTCACCCGAGTACGACGCCCTCGAGGCCCTCGGCGGCCAGCCCCTCCCCCAGCCCACGCTCTACCTCCATGGTGCCGACGACGGCTGCATGGGCGCCGACCTGATCGACGAATCCGTCCTCGCGTCGCTCCCCGCGGCCGGTTCACGCACCGAGGTGGTCGCCGATGCCGGCCACTTCCTCCAGCTCGAGCAGCCCGAGATCGTCAACCGCCTCATCGTCGACTTCGTCACCGGCTGAGGACAGCCCGCTCAGGCGGGGAGCCGGTGGGTTCCGGATTCGTCGATCTGGGCCAGGCCATCGGCGACCAACGTCGCCGCGACCCTCGTGGCCCGGGCGGGATCGTCGGGCCAGCCCATCGCGGCAGGGAGATCGAACGCGTCGACCGGGGCTCGCCGCAGGGCGTCGACGAGGCGGCCTCGGCCCTGACGGTCCGAGCCGGCGAAGGTGGACTGGCCGGTGCTTCCGCCCGCCGAGCCGATGGCCGGATCGGGACCCGGTCGACCGGCGACGGACCAGGCGCAGGACCGGCTCACGGGGCACTGGTCGCACCGTGGCGCGCGGGGGCGGCAGACCGTGGCGCCGAGGTCGAGCATGGCCTGGTTCCACGCCCAGCCCTGGCCGGGCGGGACCGCCTCGTCTGCGGCGCGCTGCGCCTCGGCCCGACCGAGAGATCGGCCGGCCCACCTGGCGAGGACCCGTGCCGCGTTGGTGTCGAGGACGCCGACGTCATCGCGCTCGTGGGCGAAGGCGAGGACCGCTCGGGCGGTGTAGGGGCCGATGCCCGGCAGCGCCATCAGGGCGGGGAGATCCGTCGGCAGCGCGCCGCCGTGGTCGGCCACCAGGGCCGCCGCGCAGCGGTGCAGGTTGACGGCGCGGCGGTTGTACCCGAGCCCGGCCCAGGCCGTGACCACGTCGCCGAGCGGGGCGGACGCGCAGGAGGCGGCGGTGGGCCACCGGGCCACGAAGGCCTCGTACTTCGGCACCACCCGTGGCACCTGTGTCTGCTGCAGCATCAGCTCCGAGACCAGGACGGCCCAGGGGTCGCGCGTGCGACGCCACGGCAGGTCCCGGCGCCGTTCGCCGAACCACGAGAGCAGGGCCGCGTGCCTCGGCGAGACGGCGGCGTCGGGCGCGATGGTCACCGCATCAGGTGCGGGTGGTAGCCCACGCGATGGTGACGTAGGGCAGGTCGAAGGCATCGCCAAGGGGTGCGACGAGCTCGCGCACCTTCACCGCGAGGTCTTCGCGGAGGTCCGGGGCAAGCGTGGCGAGGTAGCTCGTGGAGAGGACGCGCGCGACCAGGGTGTCGGGGTCCATCTGCTGGTGGAACGACGAGTCGTAGCGCTCGGCCGCGGTGAACGGACCGCCGACCTCGGCCAGCCGGGCGCCCCAGTCGACCTCGACCGTGTACGGCACCCGCCAGCGCTCGCGCTCGTCCCAGCGGATGAGCCTCGAAAGCTCGGCCACCCACGGCTCACTCGTGTCGCGCTCGTTGAACACGATCCCGAGCCCGCCGCCGGGCCGAAGGACGCGCCCGATCTCCGCCAGCGCAACCGGCGCATCGAACCAGTGGAACGCCTGCGCCACGGTGACCGCGTCGACGCTCGCGTCATCGAACGGGAGGGATTCGGCGGTGCCGTCGAGCGACACGGCTCCCGGGGCGGTGGCGGCGAGCTTCTGGCGCATGGCGTCGACCGGCTCGACGGCGATCACCTCGGCGCCTGTGGGCACGAGCAGGCGCGTCAGCTTCCCGGTGCCGGCGGCGAGGTCGACGACCCGCTTGCCTGCATGGATGCCCAACCGGTCGACCAGCCACGCCACGACGTCGTCGGCGTAGGACGGGCGGCCACGCTCGTAGTCGTCGGCACCGGCACCGAACCCGGACTCCGCAACGTCGTGCACACCCATTACTCAGCTCCTGTGGTCGCGCTCTCGGCCGACCCTACCGGCGCCTCGGCGGGCAGCTCAGCCCTCGGGCCAGGCCTCCGCCTCGTCGTAGGGACGCTCACGGCCGGGCGCCGCTTCCGCGGTCCAGACCATCACCTTGCGCTTGAAGTAGCAGACCTCTTCGCCGCGTTGGTTGAGGCCCTTGGTCTCGACCGAGACGATGCCCCGGTCGCCCTTGGAGGTGAGCTTCTTGTCGAGCACGCGCGTCTCGGCGTAGATGGTGTCGCCGTGGAACGTGGGCTTGGAGTGCTTGAGCGTCTCGACCTCGAGGTTGGCCACGGCCGCGCCGCTCACGTCGGGCACGCTCATGCCGAGCACGAGCGAGTACACGAGGTTGCCGACGACCACGTTCTTGCCCTGAGGCGAGCGCTCGGCGTACCAGTCGTTGGTGTGGAGCGGGTGGTGGTTCATCGTGATCATGCAGAACAGGTGGTCGTCGTATTCCGTGATCGTCTTGCCGGGCCAGTGGCGGTAGACGTCGCCGACCACGAAGTCCTCGTAGTTGCGACCGAAGGGGCGTTCGTGGGTGGTCACCAGGTCTCCTGGAATGCTCGTTGCGACAAGACGTCCGACGGTAGTGCAGGCCTGCGATCACGCCCAGATGGCGTGGCCACGCCCAGCGGTGGGATGAACACCGGGAGAGGTGCGAGACTGGGCCGGTGCGTCGGGCAGAGGGGGTGAGCGAGCGGGCCGCTGCAGTGCTGCGCGACCTTCGCCGGCCCAACGCGGAGCTGGGCGAGGACGAGATCCTCGGTCCGCTCTTCATCCAGCGCTACGTGGGGATCGCCGGCCTGGCGATGGCCTCGGCGGTGCTGGGGCACTTCCCGCGCTGGCTGCCCGTCTTGATCATCGTGGTGGGCTTCGCGGTCAACGCCGTCGCCCACATCCAGGCCAAGCGGACGAACCGGGCGCCGATCTGGATGCACCTGACCGACACGATCGGCGTGCTGGTCTTCCCCGCCGTCTCGCACCGGACGATGGTCCCGGCAGTTCTGGTGCTCCTCGCCGTGGTCTCGCTGGCGGCGTCGGTCTCGGGCCTCGGCCCGGCCTTGGTCTCGACCGCCATCGGGGTCGTCGGCCTCACCCTCATCGCCCTCACCAGCCCGATCGACGATTCGGCGACCATCATCATCAGCTGGGCCGTCACCGCCTTGATGATCGCGATCACGGTCGGCCAGCTCGCCGCGCTGGAGAACCGCGTGCGCGGACGGCTCAACACGGTGGTCGACAACCTCGACGCCATCTTGTGGGTGCGCGATCCGGTCGACGGGCGGTTCACGTTCGTCAACCAGCGGGCCACCACGATGCTGGGCTGGCCCACCGAGACCTGGCTGGAGCCTGGGTTCTGGCTCGCGAACCTGCACCCCGACGACCTCGAGGAGGCCCGCGGTGCCGTCGAACGAGCCGTGGCCCTCGGGATCGACCACGAGCTCGGGTACCGCTTCCGCGCCGCCGACGGGCGGTGGGTGAACCTGCACGACCGGGTCACGGTCACCGTCGACGGCGCCGGCAACCCCACGGCCCTGCAGGGGATGAGCCTCGACGTCACCGACCGCATCCAGATCGAGCACCGCGTCAACCAGTACGCCGACATCGTCGATCGCATCGACCAGGCGATCATCGTGCTGCGGCTCGAGGACGATCGCGAGGGCTCGCACCCGTTGCGCCTCCGTGCCGCCAACCCCGCCGCGGAGCGCCTGATGCGTCGCGACCTCTACCCCCTCGTCGGCCTCACCGTGGAGGAGGCGTTCCCCGCCCTCGCCGGCTCACGTTTGCGGGATCTCCTCGCCGGCGTCGTGCGGCGCAGCGTGCCGTTGCGGGTCGACGACCTCATCGTGCAGCCCGACGGTGGCGAGCAGCGCGTCGTGACCCTGCGGGCCTTCCCCCTCCCGGACAAGTCCATCGCCGTCTCGCTCCAGGACATCACCGATGCGGTGGCCGCCTCGGAGGCGTTGCGCCGCCAGGCGCTCTACGACGGCCTGACCGGGCTCCCGAACCGTCGCCTGTTCGACCAGGAGCTGCACCGCTCCGTCCGCGACGCCCCCCTGCGCGACGACCGGGTGGCGCTGCTCGTCATGGACCTCGACCAGTTCAAGGAGGTCAACGACGCGCTCGGCCACCACGTCGGCGACCGACTCCTGCGCGGCGTCGGCGACCGGCTCACCGAGGAGTTCCACGAGGCGCTGGTCGCCCGGCTGGGCGGCGACGAGTTCGCCCTCGTGCTCGCGGGTGCCGTCGACCTGGACCAGGCCCGGGAGGTCGCCGCTCGCGTGCGAGAGGTGCTGTCGCTCCCGTTCGAGCTGGATGACATGCGCATCCAGACGAACGCCAGCATCGGGATCGCCCTGTACCCCGAGCAGGCCTCCGACGTCGCCACGCTCATCCAGCGAGCCGACGTGGCCATGTACAACGCCAAGCGGTCAGCCACCGGGTTCGCCGTCTACGCCGCCGAGCAGGACCGCTCGAGCGTCGAACGGCTCGGCCTCATCGGCGACCTGCCGGCCGCCGTCGCCGAGGAGCAGTTCGAGCTCCACTTCCAGCCGTGCATCGACCTCCGCACCGGGCTCCCCGTGCGCGCCGAGGCCCTGGTTCGCTGGAACCACCCGCGGCTCGGGCTGATCGGCCCCGACCAGTTCATCGAGCTGGCCGAGCTCTCCGGCGCCATCCAGCCGCTGACGACCTGGGTGATCCGTGAGGGCCTGGCCGCGGCCGCGGCGTGGCGCGCCGCCGGCCACCACATCGGCCTCGCCGTGAACCTGTCGGTGCGCAACCTCTACGACCCCGAGCTGGTGCCCCGCCTCGCCCGATCGCTGGCCGACGCGGACCTGCCGAACGAAGACCTCATGCTCGAGCTCACCGAGACCGAGCTGATGGACGACCCGAGCCTGGCCCGAGACGTGTTCACCGCGCTGGGCGACCTCGGCGTGGCCACCGCGATCGACGACTTCGGCACCGGCTACTCCTCGCTCACCTACCTGCGCGACCTCCCCCTGCAAGAGGTGAAGATCGACCGCTCGTTCGTGAGCGGGATGCACCGCCGTTCGGAAGAGTTCACCATCGTGCGATCGATGATCGACCTCGGCCACAACCTCGGCCTGGAGGTGGTGGCCGAGGGCGTCGAGCACGCCGACGATCTCCACCTGCTGCGGCGACTCGGGTGCGACCTGGCCCAGGGCTTCCACCTGAGCAAGCCCCTCCCGCTCGACGAGTTGCTGGTGTGGCTCGACAACTTCCCGGCCGCCGGACTGGTGCCGACCGAGGTGGACTGAACCGGTCCGCACGCGGCCGGGACGGGCGGCCGGACGGGCCGCCGGTGGATGTGGGGCGACGCAAGGCCCGTCGGTACGATCTCGGCCCATGACTGCACCCGATCTCGCCGCTGCCGCCACCGTGATCGACCAGGCCGCCCAGGTCGTCGAGGCCGCCACCAAGCGCCTCGCGGCAGCCGGTTCGATCGACGACCACCAGGTCCTGGCCTACGACCTGGCCCACGCGGCCGCCGCGGTGGCCACCGCCAAGGGTCTGCTCGACTACGGCGGCAAGGGCGAGGTCGAGGGCCGCATCACGTGTGCCTTCGCCGCCGACGCCGTGGCCGACCTGGCCGGCAAGATCTTCGGCCGGGAGGCGGATTGGGGCGTCGAGGCCGGCGCCCTCGACGCCACCCGCGGGTTCATCGGCACCTACAAAGCTGCCGAGTTCCTCGCCGGCATCACCGACCCCGGGCCCCGCCACCTCGACGGCGACTTCGAGATGGTGCAGGACACGTTCCGCCGCTTCGCCGACCAGAAGCTCGCCCCCATCGCGGAGCACATCCACCGCACCAACGGCGACATCCCCGAGGAGATCATCGAGGGCCTCGCCGAGATGGGCGCCTTCGGCCTCTCGATCCCGGCCGAGTACGGCGGCTACGGAGAGGGTGGCGAGGGCGAGTACATCGGCATGGTCGTCTCCACCGAGGAGCTGAGCCGCGGCTCGCTCGGTGCCGGTGGCTCGCTCATCACCCGCCCCGAGATCCTCGCCCGGGCCCTGATCGCCGGCGGCACCGAGGAGCAGAAGCACGAGTGGCTGCCCAAGCTGGCGTCGGCGGAGGTCATGAACGCGGTGGCCGTCACCGAGCCCGACTACGGCTCCGACGTGGCCGGCGTGAAGGTCACCGCCACGCCCACCGACGGCGGTTGGTTGATCAACGGCGTCAAGACCTGGTGCACGTTCGGTGCCCGCGCCGACGTGCTGCTCCTCCTCGCCCGCACGGACCCCGACCGCACCAAGGGCCACCGCGGCCTGTCGATGTTCATCGTGCCCAAGGAGCGCGGCGACGGCCACGGCTTCGAACTGGTCCAGCGCGCTGAGGACGGTGCCGCCGGCGGCGGGAAGATGGAGGGCCGCCCGATCGACACCATCGGCTACCGCGGCATGCACTCCTACGAGATCGCCTTCGAGGACTGGTTCGTGCCCGCGGGCAACCTCATCGGCATGGAGGCCGGCGAGGGACGCGGCTTCTACTACCAGATGGCCGGCTTCGAGAACGGCCGACTCCAGACCGCAGCGCGGGCCATCGGCGTGATGCAGGCCGCGTACGAGAAGGCCCGCACCTACGCCGAGGATCGCAAGGTGTTCGGCGCCCCCATCGGCGACTACCAGCTCACGAAGGCCAAGCTCGGGCGCATGGCCGTGGTCATCCAGGCCAGCCGCCAGTTCTCCTACGTCGTGGCCAAGCTCATGGCCAAGGGCGAAGGGGCCACCGAGGCCAGCATGGTCAAGGCCTACGTGTGCAAGGCCGCCGAGTGGGTCACCCGCGAGGCCATGCAGATCCACGGCGGCATGGGCTACGCCGAGGAGTACGACGTGAGCCGCTACTTCGTCGACGCCCGCGTGCTGAGCATCTTCGAGGGCGCCGACGAGACGCTCTGCCTCAAGGTCATCGCCCGCAAGCTCGTCGCCGGCGCCTGAGCAACGCAACCGGGCGGGGCCCGGCGTCGGGCCTCGGCCTGGCAACGCTCACTGGTGGGGTGCAGGGGCGGGTTGGTCGAGGATGGCGACCCAATCGACCTGTTCGTGGAGGGTCTTGGGGCCGCCGCGCACGCCGAAGAGGTGCTTGGCGCGGACCAGCCACACGAGGATCGCGACGTTGACGACCAGCGCGCCCA
>JAOBWM010000211.1 GCA_025463365.1 Acidimicrobiales bacterium | reverse complement strand
CAGGCTGTTCGTCGACGCCCGCGTGCTGAGCATCTTCGAGGGCGCCGACGAGACGCTCTGCCTCAAGGTCATCGCCCGCAAGCTCATCGCCAGCGCCTGACGGCATCCGACGTCGCGGGCCTCGGGGCTCGCGAGACGCTCACTGGTGGGGTGCGGGGGCGGGTTCGTCGAGGATGGCGGCCCAATCGACCTGTTCGTGGAGGGTCTTGGAGCCGCCGCGCGCGCCGAAGAGGTGCTTGGCGCGGACCAGCCACACGAGGATCGCGACGTTGACGACCAGCGCGCCCACGCGCAGGACCGTGATGCGGTCGATCAGCTCGTGGATCTCCAGGGGCAGGAGCCCGGCGGTGGCGAGCGCGGTGAGGTACTCGGCCCAGCGACGCTCGCGCCACAGCCCGACGGCCTCGATGCCCTCCACGATGCAATAGGCCGCCGCGGTGACGAGCAGCACCAAGACAGCGGAGCGGTGCAGCCCGATGACCCGATGCAGCGTGTCGCCCACCCGATCGCGGCTGGCCTCCTGACCGGTCTGGGCGACCGTGGCCGCCAGCCGTCGATCCAGCAGGCGGGCGCTCCGCTGGAGACCGGGCAGCTTGAACTCGAGCACCGCCAGGGCGATGGCCAGCAGCCCGAACACGATCGAGTGCGCCGCCTTGTTCAGGGCGATGAGCCGGAGCAGGACCGCCTCTTGGAGCACCTTGCCCCGGCGCGGCTTCGGCAGGTCGGACAGCGGCGGCAACACGTCGGCCACGCCCGCACCGGGCTCCGGCGGGCTGACCTCGAGCCAGACGTCGCAGCGCAGGCACCGCGCCAGGCGATCGGCGTCAGCGAGGGCGACGCCGACGCGACGGTCCTCGGGCCGGAGCCGGGCCACCCATGCCGCCGGGACGACATGGCCCCGCATCGAACAGACCCAGGTCTCGGTGTGCCATCGCGAGGGGACCAAACGCATCCCGGGAGGCTGGCACAGCGACGCCCGAGCGCCGAGCACCCCGCTGGCGCGGCGGCGCGGCCGCCGTCAGACGGCGAGTGCGGCGTCGGTGGCGGGGGTCGCGGCGGTCGCGGCGGTGGGTGCGGTCGCGGCGGCCAGCGGCCGACCCTTCGCATCGACCTGGCACAGGCGCTGCCAGGGTGGCGGGACGTGTCCGGAACGGATGATCCCGGCATCGAGCAGCGCCGCCACGATGGGGCGGGTGCCCTCGGCCAGGAGGGCCAGGCGCTCGGGAAGCTTGTTCACGGCCTTCCAGGTGGCCCACCCGTCGAGGCCGACGGTCTCATAGACGCCGGGCTGCACGAGGAACGCGAACATCTGCTTGATGATGGTCGGGGCGATGTGGAGGACCTGGAACCGGTCGACCCACGAGGCCTCCGCCCACACCTCGGGGAGCATGGCCCGAGCGAAGGACAGGTGCCGGGCCTCCTCCTGGCGGTGGTACCGGTTCACCGCGGCGAGGAACGGATCGGTGTCGGGGTGCTCCGACGCCATCTTCTGGAAGAGGTCGGGGATCTCCTCGCCGGCAAGGACCATCACGTAGAGCAGGGCGGGGTGGTTGATGATCCAGCCCTGGCCTCGGCGGTCCACCCGCGACAGGAGCCAGTGCCCCTGCAGGGGGTTGCGGGCCGTGGGATCGATCTGGCCGATGACCCGCTGGAACAGGCGTTGGTGGCGAGTCTCCTCGCCCATCTCGTGCAACAGGTAGGTGATCCGCGGGTCCATGACGTTCGGGGCCAGCGCCACCTGGAACGCGAAGCCGGCCTCGAGGACCGCTTCGAACCGGATGCCGTTGTCGAGGATGGAGGCGACCTCCTCGCGGCCGAGCGTCCGGCGCTGGTCCTCGGTGAGCGAGACGTCCAGGCCGTGGATCGACAGCAGGTCGTCGGGCAGGAGCTGGCCGGCGCCCACCGCACCCGGGACATCTCGCTCCGGGTCGATCAGCCGCTTGACGGAGATCCGGTTGAGGCGCTCTACATGCTCGTCGATGCCGGTCTGCGTGCTCATGGAACGACCATAAACCGACTCTGGGTCGGTTTACAACGGGTCGTTCGTCACGTCCGACGCCACGTAGGGTCCCGCCCATGACCCGACCGACCCGAGGACCGGGCCGCCCGAAGGGGGCACGGCGTGATCCGGCCGAGCGCCGGGCCGAGCTTCTGGGCCATGCCGAGGCGGCGATCCGGCGCTACGGAGCCCAGGTCTCGATGGACCAGGTGGCCGACGAGGCCGGGGTCTCCAAGGCCACGCTCTACGACAACTTCGACGGCAAGCGCGGCCTCACCGAGGCCCTCCTCGACCGCTACGGCGGACGCATCCTCGGGCAGATGGCCGTCGGCCTCGATCAGCCTCGCACCGCCCAGGAGCTCGTGCGCGGGGGCATCGGGATCTTCGTGCGCTTCATCGAGACCGACCCCGAGATCTATCGCTTCATCGCCACCAACGCTGGCGAGACCTCGGTGATCGAGGAGACGGCGGAGCCCATCCGTGACCTGATCGGGGCGTACCTGGAGGCTTCGGGCGGGTCGCGAGCCGCCGGGGAGCCCGTCGCCCACGCCCTGCTCGGGGCGGTCTTCATCTCGGCCGAGTGGTGGGCCGAGAAGCGGACCATGCCCAGGACCGAGTTCGTCGACCACCTGGTCGCCTTCGTGTGGGCCGGGCTCGCCGGCATCGGCATCACCGACGACGGCCGCCCCGTCGACCTCACGCTCCTTGCCCGCACGCTCGCCGAAGAGGCCGCCAAGACCTCGTGATCAGGCCGCTCGCCCTTCAGTGCAGGTGCCACCGGGCGTCGGAGCTGCCGTCGGCGACGGTGGCGATCCGTAGGGCCGCCTCGGTGGCGAGCTCGGGCGACCGGTCGCGGACCCCGACGGCCCAGGCCGTGACCCACAGCTCGTAGACGGCGACGCACGTGACGAAGCCGGGCCAGGCGCGCGGGTCCGCATCGAGGGCCGCGAGGAAGGCATCGAGCGAGGCCGGCTCGGCGCCGTAGCGGTGGACGGCGACGACCGCGGGGGCCGCGTCGTAGGACGGTGGGCCGGCCCCGGCCAGCTCGAGGTCGGTGAGCACCGGGCCCGAGGCGGCTGCGACGACGTTGTCGCGGTGGAGGTCGCCGTGCACGATGCCGACGCCGGCGGGGTCCGAGTCGGCCACTGCGGCCCACGCCGGGCCGAGGTCATGGGCGAGGCGGCGGACGGTGTCGGCCTGCTCGTCGCCGACGGGGAGGTGGGCGACCGCCCCCTTGGCCGCTGCGAGCGGGTCGAACCGCGGGGCGTCGTACGCGGGGCCGCCGACGGTCCGCGACCGAAGCATCCGGGCGAGCACGCCGATCTCGGCCGGTCCCGCCACGCCGACCGGCTCGACCCACCGCCATGCCGTGACCACCGAGCCGGCGACCAGCCGCGGCTGCTGCGACCCGTCGAGCGGGGTGGTGGGCACGCCGACCGCTTCGAGCACGCGTGCCACGCCGACCTCGCGATCAGCCACGGGCTCGAGCGACCGGGGCCGCACCCGCAGCAGGGTGGCACCCCGCCGGACAACGAGCGACAGGCCGTCGCGGAGGACCTCGACATCGTCCGCGTCACCGGGATCGACACCGAGCGCCAGCAAGGCCGCCGACCACCTCGCGTCTTCGAGCCCCGCCATCGGCGAACGGTACCCGCGGTCAGGGCGCAGCCAAGACCTCCGTGTGGAGCACGACGAAGAACCCGTCGGGCTCGGCCGCCCACTCGCGCCACCCGGCGGCCAACGAGGCCAGCTCGCCCTCGTCGGACAGGCCGTACTCCACCGCCTGTTCCGCGAATGCGGATTGCTCCACGCGGTCGGCCCACAAGCCGCCCCACCAGGCGCGGGAACCCGGATCGGCGAACGTCCACGTCGCCGTCGAGACGCGGATGTCGGTGAACCCGGCGGCGCGCACCCAGCCGGGGAGGTGGCGTCCGGCGTCGGCATCGGCGCCGTTGCGCGCCGTCGTCTGGTGGTACAGCTCGTTCCAGCGGGTGAGCCGTTCGTTCTCGGGGGCCCAGACGAACCCGCCGTAGTCGCTGTCGCGCACGGCCAACGTCCCGCCCGGAGCCAGGAGTCTGCGCAGCTCGGTCAGCGCGGCCACGGGATCGGTGAGGTGCTGGAGCACCTGGTGGGCGTGGACCACGTCGAAGGAGCCGTCGGGCAGGTCGAGGGCGTAGATGTCACCGGTCCCGAAGCGGACGTCGAGGTGCTCGCCCTCGCCCGAGACCTCGTCGGTGCGCGCCGCCGCCGCGGTGCGCTGGGCCCGGTCGATCACGTCGGCGGCGGCGTCGATGCCGAGGACGGGACCCGGTGCCACCCGCCGGGCCAGGTCCACGGTGATGGTGCCGGGACCGCAGCCCACATCCAGGAGCCGTTGTCCCGACTGGAGGTGCGCGAGCAGGTAGCCCGCCGAGTTCTCAGCCGTCCGCCACTCGTGGCTGCGGAGGACCGATGCGTGGTGCCCGTGCGTGTACGTGTCGCCCATCGGCGCAGCCTCCCCCACCGCACCAGGTTCCGCCACGCCCTTTCGGCGGACGCCCCTCAGGGGCCGTCGAGCTCGGCGGCGTGCTCGGTGCCGGAGCGGGCGGCCTCGGTGAACACGCCCTTGGCCATGAGGCTGGTCTCGTGCTCGGCGCGGGCCAGGTAGAGGGCGGAG
Source organism: Acidimicrobiales bacterium (assembly GCA_025463365.1). Classification (GTDB taxonomy): domain Bacteria; phylum Actinomycetota; class Acidimicrobiia; order Acidimicrobiales; family Iamiaceae; genus Aquihabitans. The sequence continues at coordinate 9,007 of JAOBWM010000211.1, read as the reverse complement.
CGGGCCCGCCAGATGGCGGGGTCCTCCGAGGCCCGGGCGGCGAGCTCGACGAGCTGGCACGCGAGGCGGTGGTCACCGACCTCGGAGCAGGTCTGCGCCCGCTCGGCCAACGTCTCGGCGCCGCCGGCGAGGTCGGCCAGCTCGCGGGCCAGGTCGGTGGCGGGCGGCGGCTTGAGGTGGGCCGGGTCGCCGTCCCACCAGCCGCCGTACAAGCGCCACACGTTGCGGATGACGAACTCGGGTTCGTCGTAGATCGGGCGCAGCCACGGACGCCGGATGAGGTGATCGCTCACCTGCACGGCGTGGACGATCTCGTCGAGCGTGGCGCCGCCGTTCATGGCCCCCACGACGTCGGCCACGAGGTGTTCGAGCGCGGTGGCCAGGTCGCCCAGGACCGTCGCCACCCGCTCCTTGCCGGCGACGGCCAGGCCATGGGCCGGCAGCAGCAGCTCGGGCTCGAAGGCGAGCATTCGCCGCAGCGCCGCCGCCCACTCCGCCGGGTAGCGCTGGACCTTCTGCGGGTTGCCGGCGTTCGGGAAGACCCACGCCACGAAGTCGCCCACGGCCACCGCCTTGTACGCGGGGATCCAGGCCCACGTGTGGTCATCGGTCTCGCCCTTGTCGTGGTGGAGCGCGAGGTCGAGGCCACCGATCGAGAGGTCGAGCGAGTCCCGGTAGGTCTGGGTGGGCTCCGCGGTGTCGTCGGGCAGGAACGGCACGCGCGTCCCGTCCTTGCGGACGATCCCACCGCCGAAGCCAGGCCCGAACTGGCGAGCGTTGATGGCCAGGTTCCAGCCGTTGGTGGCCCGGTACCGGTTGAAGCGGTCCGCGACCGCCTCGTGGCCGACGACTGCCGGCGCGGCATGGCCGCGCTCGGCTCCGTCGGCCAGCAGGTGACCGCTCCCGCCGACGTGGTCGACGTGGCCGTGCGTGTACACGAGGGAGTGGATCGGGTCGTCGGCCCACGCCCGCAGCGAGTCGGTGACGCCGCGGCCGGTGAAGACGCTCGACGAGTCGAACAGGACCAGTCCGTCGTCGGTGCGGAAGGCCACGACGTTGGAGAACGACTCGACGAACCCCAACCCGTCATCGAGCACGGACAGCTCGTTGGTGACCCGATTCGTCGGGCCGTCGATCGCTCCTTCTGCGGGCCCCCCGGGTGCCGACCACGCATCCACGATCGCCGACGAATGATCGAGCAACTCCGAAGCCTCAGCCATGCCAGCGACCCTGTCACACCCCGCCAACACCCGCACCGCAGCGAGCGCGAGGCGGGGTCCCGAGCGCAGCGAGCCCAGGGGGGCGTGGGGGGACGGAGCGTGCGGAGTCCCCCACCCGAGGACGTGCGGCGCAGCCGTGCGTCCGAGCGAGAGCGGCGCCGTCAGGCGTTCAGCCCAGCTCCGAGGAACGGAGTGAGCGCCAGCGAACGAGTGACGAGAGGCCGCTACCGCGGCGGCAGCGACTGCTGTTCGTCGAGCATGCCGGCCATGAACATCTTGATGATGTCGTCGGCTTCGTCGGTCATGCCGCCGGCGACGCCGCCGTAGACGGCACCGGAGGAGGCGGGCTCGTTGCCCTTCTCCTTGGCGTACTCGACCGCCGCGGCGAGGTCGTTGGCGAACGCCTCGGCCACGCCGTCCTGGGTCTGGGGCCGGGTGACGGCCATGTGCAGGGCGTTGGGGTACTGCTGGCCGTTGAAGCGCCAGCCCTTCGGCCGCATGAAGTCGTTGACGTGGTAGATGTCGAACTCGTCGCTGGTGAAGCTGAACAGGAACGACGGCTCGCCCATGATCCGCAGCTCGGGGTGCGACCGCACGGCGTCTTGCATGGCCTGGGCGGTCTTGAAGATCGCCTGGGCGTACCCGCGGTAGCCCTCGCGGCCGAGCTGGACCATCGAGGCCCACGTGGCGGCGAGCAGGCCGCCGGATCGGGAGCCGTCCATGCCGGGCGAGCAGTACTTGCCGCCGGTCCAGTCGGTGAGGAAGAAGTACTGCGAGTTGCGCCACGACTTGTCGCGGAACAAGACCGTGGACGTTCCCTTGAAGGCGTAGCCGTACTTGTGGGTGTCGGCCGAGATGCTGGTGACCCCGGGGAGCCGGAAGTCGAACACCGGGATGCCGAAGCCGAGCTCCTCGCCGAACGGGAGGATGAAGCCGCCGAGGCAGCCGTCGACGTGCAGCGGCACGCCCTTCTCGACGGCGAGGTCAGACATCTCCTCGATCGGATCGATGGTGCCGTAGCCGTAGTTGCAGGCCGACCCCATGAAGCCGATGGTCTGGTCGTCGATGTGCTCGCGGATCCACTGGACGTCGGCCTGGCAGGTCTTCGGGTCGATCGGCGCCTGGCGGAGCTCGATGCCGAAGAGGTGGCAGGCCTTGTCGAACGCCGGGTGGCCGGTCTCGGGCTTGATGAAGTTGGGCCGGGTGACGCCGCGCTGCTGGGCGGCCACCTCGCGGTAGGCGAGGACGGCGTGGCAGATGCTGCCGGTGCCGCCGCTCGTGATCAGGCCGGCCGGTTCGCCGTCGGTGACGGCGTCGGCGTGGAAGAGGTCGAGCGCCATGGCGAGGACCTCGCCCTCGTAGCGCGTGGCGCTCGGACAGATGTCTCGCTGGAGGATGTTGACGTGGGCATAGAGGCCGAACACGTCGTTCATGAACGCGTAGTGGTCGTGGTCGCCGCAGTACATCGTGCCCGAGACCTTGCCGCCCTCCCAGGCGACGTCCTCTTCGACGGCGAGGGCCCGCATCTCGGCCACGATCTCGTCGCGCGAGCGCCCCTTCTCGGGCAGCGTGCGGTTGATCGGGAAGCGGTCTTTGTAGGGGTAGCTGCTCATGGGTCTCGGTCCTTCCCGCCGTCGGCGTCCTAGATCCGAATGTTCGCTCGGATCCTCGTCCCCCATCATGCCCACTTTTCGAGCAAGAACCGCCCTGACGCTACGCCACCGCATCGACCGCGCCGTCAGGCCTCCTTGACCAGGTCGTTCAGGCGGCGACGAGATCGCTCGGGAGGAGGTGTTCACCCAGCAACCGGTCGAAGCGACCCGGGTCACCGCGGACGAACGTCCGGCACAAGGGGAGGCCGATCACGTAGCAGAAGACGTAGGCACGCCAGGTCGGGTGGGTGAGGAACGCCACGGACTTGGCCGCCCGCTCTGGAGAGAGCAGCGCCCATCGCTCGAGCTCGGCCTCGGCCTCCTCCACCGGGCGGTGCCGGTCGTGCAGCAACAGCGCGGCGTTGCCCCGCACCGACGAGAGGGCCTCGCCGGCCGACGCGAGCGCGGCCACGACCTCGGTGTCGTAGCGGATGCCGAGCGGACGGAGGATCTCGGCCAGCACCGGCTCGTGCGCGGGGCCGAGCAGCGCCTCGATCGCGAGATCGGCCAGGCCTTCCGCGAGCAGGCACTGCGGCGTACCGACCAGGAAGATCGACTCCTCCAGGTGGCCGCGCCGGCGCACCAGGCCGACCTCCTTGCGACAGTGCTCGGTGTGGTGGCCGGGATAGGCCTCGTGGGCAACCAGGTGCCCGACCGCGGTCGACGACACCGGCAGGTCGGTGTTGATCGCCACCCGGCTCTGCAGGCCGCCCTCGTAGTAGTTGAAGCCCGACCAGGGCTCGTCGGAGACGAGATCGAAGGTGACGTGCTCACCCTCGGGGAGCCCGAAGGCGGTGCGGGTCCGGTCCCGGAAGTCCTCGGCCAGGGCGTGGACGGCCGCCGTCAGCTGCTCGCGGGTCATGAGGTGCGTGGTGCGCCACGCCTCGAGGCGTTCGGCGAGCGGACCGGAACCAGGAAGGGCCTCGTCGAGGCGGCGGTGCGCGTCGGCCAGCTCGTCGTGGTCGACGAACGACGGGCGGACGCCGTAGCACTGCTCCACCTCGTCGACGAACCCCACGTCCTCCCCCGTCAGCTTCCGGGCCGACATGTGCAGGCCGGCGACCTGGCCTCGGATCCAACGGCGGCGGCCGGCCTCGAGGTCGCCGTCGCCGGCATCGAGATCGGCCACCAGCGAACGGGCGTCGGCGACGAGTGCCGGCAGGTTCCGGAGCGGTTCGGCCTCGATGCGCGTCCCGAGGTCCGCCGGCCCGTAGTAGGCGTCGACCATGCCGTCGAGGTGCCGACCCAGGCGCAGGCCGAGTTCGAGGTAGCGGCCGACCGGTCCGTCGACGGGCGTCACAGGCATCGGGTCACCGTACCCATCCGGCGCTCAGGCCCCCGGGCCCCGAAGGTCGGGACCAGCGCTCAACCGGTCGGCCAGGCCACGCCATCGTCCTCGCCGGCCCGGATCACCCAGCGCAGCCGCCCATCGATGCTCAGCACCAACGAGCCGGGGGCTTCGGCCACGCGGGCGACCCAGCCGCCATCGGTCGGGGTCGGGCCGACGATGCGGCGCTGCGACTTCGACAGGATCCGACCCGAATGCAGATCGATCGAGGCGAAGACGACCGACGTCCGGTCGGTGGTCAACACGGCGCCATGGAGCCCGCCGGAGACGGAGACCGGCAGGACGACGGAGCCCGACGCCGACGCGGGTACCGACACGCCCGGCCCCGCGACCACCGCGAGGTCGAGCGCGGCGGTCGGGTCGATCGACCACCGCTTGCCCGAGGTGAGCTCCATCCCGGCGTAGTGGCCCGTCGGCAGCGCGGCATCGGACCCGATGTCGTCGGCGATCAACCAGCCGTCGACGACGGCCCTCGGCGTCAGCCGCAGGCCGCCCGGCGAGATGACGTTGGAGATCGACGCGTCCGCCAGGCGGACCACCCAGAAGCTCGAAGCGAGCCGCGGGATGACGAGGTCGGTGCTCGTGACCGTCGCCCCGGGAGCACGCACGTCGCCAGGAGCGGTCGCCGCGAGTGGGCGAACCCACCGGACGTTGCCGCTCACCGGGTCGAAGCGGACGACGCAGGGCGACGCCAGGTTCCCACCCGCGAGCCCCACGAGGTCGCTCGAGCCGGCCACCGGGAACACCCGGTCGTCGGAACCCAGCGCCGACCCCGCTCCGCCGCGCTCGCATGCGATCGCGTGGCCCACCCCGAGCCGGCCGGTCGCGGGGTCGACGACAGCCCAGGTGATGGCGCGGCTGGGCGCTGACAGCTCGGGGAGCGTGGCGACGAGGAACCGGTCGCCCTCCAGGCGGAGGACCTGGCGGCCCGGGTTCGTCGACAGCGACCACAGCGGCTCGGACGAGGTCGGGCCGAAGGCGCGGACCAGGCCCGCAACGTCCCGCACGACGAGGCGATGATCGGCCACGACCGAACACCCCTCACAGATGTCGACATCGGTGGTCACCGAGCGGGTCCACACCTCGTGACCCGAGTCCACCGATCGAGCCGTGACCGAACCGAGGTGCACCTCGTAGGCGACCGCCCCGTCCACGAGGATCCTCCCGGTATCCGGGGTCGGCGCGCCGGCCCACAGCTTCGTCGCACCCAGACGGTCCGGATGCACGCGCGTCACGCGGTGCTGGCCGGCGACGGGATCGACCGCATCGACCAGGAGATCGCCGTCGGGACGAGACGGATCGACCGCCACGGTGGAACCGTTCTGCACGAACCCGTCGATGCTGCTCGAGGGGTTGCCGGTCACGCCGCTCGCGCCAGTGGAGCCGGTCGGCAAGGTCACGGACCCATCGGGGGTGAACGAGCGGCCGGACCCGCCAGAGCTCACAGCCGACAGCAGGGGACGGGCGACCCAGCCCATGAACGACACGGTGAACACCAGGAGCGCCAACGACACCAGCGGGGACCGCGATCGCCGCCGCACCTCGGCCTGGCGCTCGACGTCGTCGGCGAAGGTCGACGGGCCCGGCTTCGGCACCCAGGTGGATCGCGCCGATGGCGGGGCTCGCAGGGCCCAGCCCGCCAAGCCGCGCCGTGGATCGGGCGACGGCCGCCGGGCCTGCGGCGGCGGCGGAAGGTCGGGTCGGACCGGCGGGGGCGGTGACGCTTCCGGCGGGGGCGGTGACGTTTCCGCCGGTGACGCTTCAGCTGGCGGCCTGACGAGCGGCGGCGTGACGAGCGGCGGCGTGACGAGCGGCGCCAGGTCGTCCGGCGGACCGAGGGCGGGCAACGGCGCGAGGGGCTCGAGCGGTGGCGGGGGCGCCAGGTCCGGGGGCGTCATGCCTCCCGGTGCCTCGACGTGCTGGTCGTAGCCGCACCCGGGGCAGCGCGCCATCCCCGCGTCGTCAGGCGCGCCGAGGGCGCGCCCGCACCGGTCGCAGTAGTGGATCACCGCCCCTCCCCCCGCCCGCGATCAGTCGTCAGCCGAGGCGCGTGTGCAGGAACTCGATGGTGCGTCCCCACGCGATCGCCGCGGCCTCGGGGTTGTACACCTCGGGGCGGGTGTCGTTGAAGAAGGCGTGGTCGGCACCGTCGTAGATGTAGAAGGTCGCGGACTTCCCGAGGCCGCGGAGCTTGGCTTCGAGGTCGGCGGCCTTGTCGGGAGTGAAGAAGCCATCGTTGCCGGCGTAGTGGCCCATCACCGGCGCCTCCAGCGCCGACCAGTCCGGCTCGGCCTCGGGCCACGGGATCAAGCCGTACCAGGGCACGACGGCGCCGAACGCCTCGGGGGTGTTGCACGCCGCCACGAGGGTGAGGCCGCCGCCCATGCAGAAGCCGGTGATGCCGAGCTTCTTGCTCGTGACCGCGTCGTGGCCCTGGAGGAACGAAGCCGCCCCGCTCATGTCCTGCGCGGCACGCCCCAGGTTGAGCGCCATCATCAGCTTCCCGGCCTCGTCGGGCTCGGTCGTCTTCTCGCCGTGGAAGAGGTCGGGGGCGAGGGCGACGAAGCCCTCGGCGGCGAAGCGATCGCACAGGTCCTCGATGTGGGGCACCAGGCCCCACCACTCCTGGATCACGACCAGGCCGGGGCCGGACCCGGATGCGGGGATGGCGAGATAGCCGGTCGCACCGTGGCCGTTGCTCGGGAAGTCGACGAGTTCACCCATGTCCGAACCGTACCGCTGTGACGATCGCTCGTGGCGGCCCACCCTCGGTCAGTTCGGGTACCGCTCCGGGGTCCGGCCATCGACAGGGATCGAGACGAGGAGCGTGTCGAGGGTGACGAGCACCTTCGTGCGTCCGAGCGCTTCGACGGTGAGCGAAGGGGTGCCGCCGTAGCGGGTCGGGTACGTCGTGGTGACCGGGTCCCCGAGGTCCCCGGTGGCCATGTCCACCGACTGGATCGTGAGCTTGTGGCCTTCGCCCTCGAACACGAGGAGGCGGGCGGTCGTCCCGTCGGTGGCCAGCACGAGCCGCGGTGAGTTGTCGAACAGCGCATCGGAGCTGCGCTTGGAGGTGGGCTGGGCGCCCTTCGGGGCCGGGACGTTCCACAGCCGCCGACCGGTGTCGAGGCTCCACGCCGCCAGGCCACCCCGGGTGGTGCCGCGGGTGGTCGTCGTCGTGGCGAGGAGCGTGCGGCCGACGATCTTCGCCGGCTCAGCGTGCTGGTCGACCCCCGCGGGCAGCGCGGTCTGGGCGCCGTTGGCGAGCGAGACGCGGACCATCGCTTCGGAGCTGGTGCCGAGCACGATGTCCTGGCGGCCGACGAGCGTCAGGTCCTTGTCGAACGAGCTCGTCCCGCGGATCCGGACCGCGAACCGCACCCGGTTGGTCGTCGCCTCCCAGCGCACGACGCACCCGTCGCCGTAGCCGAACGCCGACACGAGGTCCTTGGAGCCGGGCACGGCGTACACGGCATCGCCGGCGGACATGTTGGACGCGTAGTAGTCCTGCGGCCCGGGCGGGCAGGCCGGCGCGATCGCTCGGCGGTCGCGGCCGGTGGCCGGGTCGATCGAGTGCACCCGGGTCGGCTGCCCCTTCTCGGCGCTGTCGTCCACCAGGTAGAGGTGGCCACCGGCCGAGGAGACCTGGGCGCTCTGTGAGTTCAGGCGACGGGTCCACGACTGCTCGGAGGATGCTGGCGCGAAGCCGGTCAGGTAGGCGTCCTGGGTGCGGACGACGAGGCGGCCCTCGGCGACTGCGAAGCAGCCAACGCAGTTCGTGATCGAGTCCCGCAACGACGCGGTCCATTGCTGCTTGCCGGTCGCGAGGGACACGGCCCAGACGTTGTCGTCGAACCCGGCGAAGAGCGTGTCGCCCACGACCGCGACCTTGGCGGCCGAAGCGCTGGACGGGAGCGCGGCTGACCGCCACACCTCGGAGAACCCCGCGGGCCCGAGCTTCACGCGCGTGAGGTACCGGTGGCTGTCCCCGTCCTTGTAGTCCTGCACGACGACCACGAAGTCGGTGGGATCGGGGGTCGCGGCGATCGGCTCGACCGAGCCGCTCAGGCTGATCGCGTTCGACGACGACGACGGCGTGAGGGCATCGGTCACGGACTTCACCGCGTTGCTGCCGCTGTTGACGGCCAGGGCGATCCCACCGACCACGGAGGCCAAGATGATCAGCGACACCACGATCGAACAGCCCCGGCCGACCTTGGCCACCTTGACGACGGTCTCGACCGTCTCCTGGTGGATCGTGATGCTCCGTGGGTCCGCCGAGGCATCGGGCAGCCAGGTGCTCGGCGCCGGCGCAGGGGTGGGCTCGTCCTCGCGCGTCACGCGGCCACACGAGGGACAGGTGATCAGCCCGGCGGCATCGGGGGCCGGGAGCGGGGTCCCGCACGATTCACAACTCTCGGAGATCAAGGCCACGACGTTCCCTCCCGGCCGGGGTGTGACGTGGGAGCACCGTAGGCGTCCACCGCCCAACTGGGTGACCGACGTGTCGGGGTCGGTGGCTATCGACGCAGCTCGGCGGCGTCGGGGGTGTCGATGCGGCGCAGGCCGTCGGCCACCGGCTCGGGACCGGCCGGGCCCACCAGGCGATCGACGAGGGCGAGCGGCACCTGATCGCGCTCGTGGTCCCATGGTGCGGTAGCCGCCCCGGCGAGACGACCGACGAGTGCCGGCCACAACCCTGCGGGCACGAGGTGACCCGCGCCGACGACTGCCCAGACCGGCACGCCCGCGGCGCGCGCCACCGCGGCGGCGGCCCAGCTTCCGGG
>JAOBWM010000201.1 GCA_025463365.1 Acidimicrobiales bacterium | reverse complement strand
CGGCCGGGTCGCTGGCGCGGGCCGCTGGCGGGCGGGCCGCCCGCTCGGGCCGCAGCGAGCGGGCGGGCCAGCCACGGAGGGACGACGGGTGGGTGGGTCAGGACAGGGTGGGCACCCAGTTGCCGTGGAAGCCGAGCGGGACGCGGGTCGGGAGGTGCACGCGTGCCACGGGGCCTTCGGTTGGGGCCGAGGCATCGAGGACGACGAGTTCGCTGCGCTCGGTGTCGCCGTCGAGCACGAGCGTCAGGTACCAGCCGTCGTCCTCGGCGGCCGAGCCCGAGCGCGGCACGAACACGACCTCGCCGGCCGATCGGGTCGGGCCGAAGGAGATCTCCTCGCTCGTGCCGGTGACCGAGTCGTACCGGACCATCGACGAGCCCGGGAAGTCGACGTCGTCGTCGGCACCGACCGCGAGTCCGGTCGCCCACCCATAGCGATGGGGCCGGCCGACGAGGCGCTCGTCGACCCGCGGGAACTCGACGGCGCGGTCGTCGAGCTGCTCCTCCTTCGCCCGTCCCGTCAACCGGTCGAAGGTCCAGCGCCACAGCGACGGGATCCCGTCGTTGGGTCCCAGGCGGCTGCGGTCGAACATGCGGGGATGACGGATCACGTCGATCACGACGGTGTCGCCGACGTCGTGCGCGTTGAGCGGGTGGAAGACGTAGCACGGCTCGATGTCGAACCACTGGACGTCGGTGGGTGAACCGGCGAGCGGCATGAGCCCGATGCGGGCGCCGTACTCGTCGTCCCACACGTACGGGAACCGCGTGCCGGCCATGGCCAGTTCGAGGTTGAAGGTGACCGGCAGATCGTAGAGGGCGAGGGTGGTGTCGGTGATGGAGCAGTCGTGCGTCATCGGGCCGCCGGGCACCGGGACGTCGACGCAGTGGTTCACCCGGCCATCGGTGCCGACGACCGTGTACTCGAGGACGTTGGGCCGCGCCCAGTGGTACCCGACGGTGTGGAGCTCACCGGTGCCGGGGTGCACCTTCGGGTGCGCCGAGAAGCCGTGGGGCAGCGTGCCGGCGAAGTCCGAGTGGCAGATCGTCTCGAGCTCGTCGGAGAGCTCCACCGGCCGGGCGCCGGCCTCCACGATGGCGAAGGTGCGGCCAGCGAGGCCGATGACGTTGGTGTTGGCGATGTCGAACCCGCCGTAGCGCTCACCGGGTGCGGGCGCCTCGCCGAAGGCCTCGCTGGCCGACGTCGAGCGGACCCAACGGTTGCGGTACCACTCGGCTTTGCCGTCGCGAAGGCGGATCCCATGGACCATGCCCTCACCGGTGAACCAGTGGTAGGTGGCCGGGTCGGTCTCGCCGATCGGGTTGGGCCCGTTGCGCAGGTAGCGCCCGTCGAGCTCGGGCGGCAAGGTGCCCGTCACCGGCAGGTCGAAGGCGTCGAGCTCGGCATCGAGCGGCGCGTACGGCCCCGACAGGTACCGGTTCGTGGTCGGATGCGGTTCGGTTGCGGTCATGCGGATGCCCTTCGTCCGTTCCCCGTACCTCGCGGTTGTACCGCAGCGGGCCGCGCCGTGCCCTCCGGGTGACCGGAGCCACACGGCGCCGCGGGCCCGAACGCGACGAAGGGAGGGCCGGAGCCCTCCCTTCGGCGGCGATCGTGGACCGGCTGCTGCCGGCCCGGGATCAGACCTTGGCCAGCTTGGGGGCCGGGGTCTCCTTGTTGACGACCTTCTTGAAGCCGGCACCGATGGTGACCTTCGGGGCCTTCTTGGCCTTGACCTTCACGGCCTCACCGGTGCGCGGGTTGCGAGCGGTGCCGGCGGGCTTGGCGACCTGCTGGAAGCTGAGGAAGCCCGTGAGCGCGACCTTGTCGCCCTTGGCGACGGTGGCGAGGACGGTCTCCTCGAAGGCCTTGAGGACCCCGGCAGCAGTGGTCTTGTCGGTGCCGGCCTGGGCGGCGACCTGTTCGACGAGCTCGGCCTTGGTCATGGTTTCGTTGGCCACAGCCAACCTCCTGGTTTCGTTTCGGATGAGCTGCCCGCCCGAAGTGGGCCCGGGCAGCGGGGAGCAAGCTTTACCGCATCTGGGGCCCCACAGTGGGATCCCCCCTGCCGGAACCACCCCAAAGGGGTCGGCTCCCGGTCCGTCCTCCTACGATGCGGCGGTGCTGGAAGACGGGTCCTACGACGTCGTGGTGGTCGACGCCACCGAGGGCGGCGGCGATGGTGACGTCGCCCTCGAGCTTGCGGTCCTCTCCGGCGAGCACAAGGGCGAGATGGTGAAGGTCACCGCGGTTGCCCTCGGGCGCGATCCGCTCGACCTGCTCGCGGTGCCGGCGACCCTCGCGGTCGAGGGCGGCATCCCACGCGTGGTCCTCGAAGGATGAACCCGCTGCCCGTCAGGGCGTCGCCGGGACCTCGAGGGCGACGCGGATCGTCGCCGCCACCGATGCGGCATGGGCGTCGTCGTCGTACTTCGTCCGGGGCCAGAAGAAGCCCCGGAGCCCGTCGCCCTTGGTGCGCGGGACGACGTGGACGTGCAGGTGCGGGACGCTCTGGCTGACGATGGTGTTGGTCGCGACGAACGTGCCCTGGGCACCGAGCGCTGCGGGCAGCACCGACGCGATCTGCTGCACCCGCTCGAAGTACGGCCCGACCTGATCCGGCGGCAGGTCCGGCAGGGCCACGATGTGGTCCCGCGGCACGAGGAGGACGTGGCCGGCGAACAGCGGGCGGTCATCGAGGAACCCGAAGACGACGTCGTCGTCGAGCACGACGTGGGCCGGGAGCTCGCCGGCCACGATCCGGCAGAACGTGCAACTCGGATCGGCCGTCACCGCGCGGTGCCAAGCGTCGCGGCCAAGGCGGCGAGGAGGTGGTCCACGTCGCCGTCGGTGTTGAACGCGTGGGCGGACACGCGGATGGCATCGCCGCGCACGCTCACGTGGACGCCCTCGTCGGCCAGGGCGGGAGCCATCGCCTCGGCATCGACCGTCGGCGCCAGGCGCAGCCCCATCAGGTGAGGCGCCCGCAGGTGGGCGGGCGCCATGGTCAGCCCGAGTGCGCCGGCGCCCAGGGCGACGCGAGCGGTGAGGCGCGCCGCGTGGACCGCCACCCTGGCGGGGTCCCACGACGTCACCAGCTCGGCCGCCGCCAGCGCCGCGGGGACGAGGGTGAAGTTGGCGACCTCGCCGACGTCGTAGCGCCGGGCACCCGGCTGGTACTCCTCGGTGTAGTCGGCCAGGCAGGCGAGGCAGTGGCTGTTGGCCCGCGACGTCCAGCCGTGCTCGATCGGTACGCCGGACCGGTGCTGCGGCGCGGCCCACAAGAACCCGACGCTGTAGGGCCCGCAGAGCCACTTGTACGTCGCGCCCACCACGAAGTCCGGGCGGATGGCACCGACGTCGAACGGAGCGGCGCCGAGCCACTGGCACACGTCGACCACCAACGCTGCACCTACGGATCGCGCCGCGGCACCGACGGCGACGAGGTCCACGAGGCCACCGTCGATCCAGTGGCACGGCGGGACCGACACCACGCCGACCTTGCCACCGAGACGGTCGAGGTCGGTGAGGACGGCGGCGGTCCAGTCGCCGTCGCGCGGGCGGGCGACGGCGTGCAGCCGGCCTCCGTGGCGCCGGGCGAGCTGCTCCCACGGGTACACGTCGGAGGGGAACTGCTGCTCGAGGACCACCGCGACCTGGCCGTCGTCGAGGTGGAGGTTCGCAGCGGCGGTCGAGGTGCCGTAGCTGACCGACGGCGTGATGGCGATCCCGTCCACGTCGGCCGGAACGCCCAGGAGGCCGGCGAAGGCGGCGCGGAGCTGGTCGACGGGCACGGTGAAGTCGTCGGGCGCGATCGTCCACGGTCGCCCCTTGCGGGCCAGGCCCGACAGACCCGCCTCCATCGCCGAGGCGGGCATCGGGCCCATGAACGCGCAGTTCAGGTACGTGACGTCGGACGGGAGGTCGAACGCAGCGCGCGCGGCAGCGAGCGGGTCGGGCTGGTCGCCGGCTGCCATCGCCGGCTGGAAGTCGGTCTGCTGGGCCACCCGTCGAGTGTGCCACCACCGTCGACCGACCTCGCGGGCGGTGTGTGAGGATCGGGGCATGCGGGTCGCCCTCCTCGTCACGTGCGTGGCCGACGTGTTCGAGCCCGCGGTGGCCGACGCGACGGTGGATGTCCTCGTGGCGGGCGGCTGCGACGTCGTGTGCCCCGAGGGTCAGACCTGCTGCGGCCAACCGGCATGGAACTCGGGCTTCGCCGACGACGCCGCCCGGGTGGCCGGCACGACCCTGGCCGCCCTCGGCAAGGCGCTCGACGACGGGGCCGACGCGGTGGTGGTCCCCGCCGGCTCGTGCGCGGCGATGGTCCGGCGGTTCTGGCCCGAGCTGTTCGCCACCCACGGCACGCCCGAGCAGGCCGCGCTCGCCGGGCGCGTGGCGGACCACACCTGGGAGCTCACCGAGCTCGTCCCCCACCTCGACCTGCCACCACTCGCACTTCCCGAACCCACCCGCGTGGCCTGGCACCACGGCTGCCACCTGCTGCGCGAGCTGCGCCATCCCGACGCGCCGGCGGTCCTCGACCAGGTGGCCGGCTGCGAGCGGGTGGCGTGGTCGGCCGACGAGCGGTGCTGCGGGTTCGGCGGCCTGTTCAGCGCCAAGCTCCCCGAGGTGTCCGTGGCCATGGCCGACGACAAGCTGACCTCGCTGGCGGCCGCCGACCCACCGGCCGACCTGCTGGTCTCCGCCGATGCCTCGTGCCTCCTCCACCTGCGAGGCCGCATGGAAGCCGAGCACGCGGTCGACCTGTCCACCCGCCACGTCGCCCAACTGCTGCGCGACGCGCTGCCATGACCGGTCCCCGCTGGCCGCTGGCCTCGACCGACCTGCGAGATCGCATGGCCGCGGCCGCGGCCGACCCGGTGGTGCCGGGTCGGATCCAGATCGCCGTCGAGCGCTTCGGCGGCCACAGGATCGAGGGCCTCGCCGAGCTCGACGACGCCGACGGACTCCGTCACGAGGCCCGAGCGGTGAAGGCATCGATCCTGGCCGAGCTGCCCGAGGTCGTCGCCCGCCTGAAGGACCGCGCCACCGAACGCGGCGTGATCGTCCACGACGCCCCCGACGCCGCGGCAGCGTGCCGGATCGTGGCCGGCATCGCGGGCGGCAAGCGGGTCGTGAAGTCGAAGTCGATGGCGACCGAGGAGATCGGCCTCGAAGCGGCCCTCGAAGCCGCGGGCGCCCACGTGGTCGAGACGGACCTCGGCGAGTGGATCATCCAGCTCGCCGGCCAGACCCCGAGCCACATCATCGCCCCGGCCGTGCACCACGACCGGCACTCGATCCTCGAGGTCTTCGAGCGCGTCGCCGGCGCCCACGGGGTGTCGTCCGAGCCGACCGCGCTCAACGCCTTCGCCCGCGAGCGGCTGCGCGCCGAGTTCCTCGCTGCGGACGTCGGCATCACCGGCGTGAACTTCGCGGTGGCCGACACGGGGTCGCTCGTGCTGGTCACCAACGAGGGCAACGGCCGCCTCACCACCTCGCTGCCGCCCGTCCACGTGGCCGTCCTCGGCATGGAGCGGCTCGTGCGGTCGTGGGCCGAGCTGGACCTGTTCCTCACCCTCCTCACCCGCTCCGCCACCGGCCAGCGGCTGAGCTCGTACACGAGCGTCATCACCGGTCCCCGGCGGGCCGGAGAGCCCGACGGCCCCGACGAGCTGCACCTCGTGATCGTCGACAACGGGCGCTCGCCGCTCCTCGGCGGCGCCTACGAGGAGATGCTCGGGTGCCTGCGTTGCGGGGCGTGCCTCAACGTGTGCCCGGTGTACCGCCAGACCGGCGGCCACGCCTACGGCTGGGTGTATCCGGGCCCGATGGGCGCGGTCCTGACGCCGTTGCTGGCGGGCGACGGCGGCCAGCCGGGCGGCCCGAAGGCCACGGGCCGGTCGGCCGACGGCACCTCGTTGGCCGACCTCGCCGCCCACGCCGCCGAGCTGCCGGGCGCCTCCACCCTGTGCGGCGCCTGCATGGATGCCTGCCCGGTCGAGATCCCGTTGCAGGACCTCTTGCTCCACCTGCGCCAGGAACGGGCCACGCACCGGGCCGGTCCGACGGAGCGGTCGGCGTGGCGGGCGTGGAGCACCGCGTGGTCGCATCCGTCGACGTACCGAGCCAGCACCCGGGTGGCCCGCACGACCGCCCGAGCGCTCGGGCACCAGGTCCGCCACCTCCCGGGAGCGAAGGGTTGGGCGACCGGCCGGACCGTTCCCGAGCCCGCCGCCCACCCGTTCCGCAAGACCTGGGCCGACCGCACCACCGCGGTCGGGGCTGAGGTCGTCCCAGCCCGACCCGGTGCCGAAGCCCACGTCCCGCCAGGACCACGTCCCCGGCTCGACGGACCGCGCTCACAGCCGTCCGCCGCCACGCCCACGCCTACGTCCGCGCCCGAGTCCGCGCCCGAGTCCGCGCCCGAGTCCGCGCCCGCGCCCGCGCCTGACGACCGCAGCCATGCGCACCCACGGCCCGAGCCCACCCGTGCCGTGCCCGCGATCGCGTACCGCAACGTCGACCCGGGAGACCTCGTCGCCACGTTCGCCCGCTCCGCGACCGAGGCCGGCGCCCGCGTCCACCTCGTCGCGGGCACGACGGTGCCCGCGGACCTCCTCCTCGGCCTCGTCGAGGAGCACGACATCGGTTCGATCGTCTCGACGATCGAACCGCTCGCCGCGGGCACGACCCGGCTCCTCGCCCACACCGACCTCGCCGTCGCCATCGGTACCGACGCGGACCGATCGACGCGAGAGCGCGCCGATCTCGGCATCACCTCGGCGATCGCCGCGATCGCCGCCACGGGCTCGCTCGCGCTCGACGCGACCATCGCCGGCGACCGCACCACCAGCCTCCTCCCCCGCGTCCACCTCGCCGTGATCCACGCCGACCAGATCGTGGCCACCCCCGCCGACCTCTGGCACCGCTACGACCGCCAGCCCGAGACCCTCCCGTCGAACCTCGTCCTCGTCACCGGCCCGAGCCGCACCGGCGACATCGAACAGCTCCTGACCGTCGGCGTCCACGGCCCCCAAGCCGTCGAGATCATCGTCCTCGCCTGACCAGAACATCTGCGGAAGCCAGACGTCGCCCTCGGCACACAGATCCTGCGCACGCGTTCCGCCAGGGCGAACCGCTGACGACGGACCAATCGGTCTGACTCGGCCGTCAGGCGATGAGCTCGATGAGTGTCCAGGCGGCGAGGCCGGCGAAGACGGCGGCGCCGACGTAGTTGACCTTGTGGATCGGGACCCGTGCCACGAGTTGGCGGCCGAAGGTCGCGGCGATGCCCGCCACCGCGGCCAACGCGAGCCAGGCGCCGATGCCGATCGAGACCGGTTGGGTGCTCTTGGCGGCGAGCGATGCCGTGGCGAGCTGGGTCAGGTCGCCCCATTCGGCGAGCACGATGACACCGAAGCTGCCGACCACCGTCGCCCGGATCGTGGCCGAGGACTGGGTCGATTCGTCGACACCGGCGGCGGCATCGGCCTCCGCGGACCGGCCGGCGCGAAACAGCAGCACGGCGCCGATGGTGAACAGCACGGCGACCACCGACGACAC
>JAOBWM010000188.1 GCA_025463365.1 Acidimicrobiales bacterium | reverse complement strand
TCCGGTGCGCAGTGCTTGGCGACATCGCCCTGGCTGACCATGCCCACCAGGCGGTCGCCGTCGATGACGGGCAGGCGCCGGACCTTGTGGTCGATCATCGTGCGGACGATGGTGTCCACGTCGTCGTCGGCACCGACGGTGACGACCTCGGACTGGTCGGTGAGGTCTCGGAGGCGTGTCGAGGAAGGGTCCTTGCCGTCTGCCAGGACCTTCACGACGAGGTCGCGGTCCGTCACCATCCCTTCGAGGTGGCCTTGCGCGTCGCAGACGGGGATCGCGCCGATGTCACGACCGGCGAACCGGGTCGCAGCGTCGGCGGCGGTGGCATCGTCCTTCAGGAACTCGGCGTCCTCGGTCATGATCTCGCGTGCGGTGGTCATCGCAGGTCCTTTCGTCGGGCCCAGGGCCCTACCCGGCGGTACGTCAGGCAAACCATTGGCGCCGCGGCTCGGGGCTCCGGCTGGGCCGCACCGAGAATCGCCCGTTCGTGCCGTCTCCAATCCCCGGCCGACGGACAGGTCGATGCACGGATGTGGCGCGAGCCGTCCATCCCTGCCCGACGAGAGGAGCGTGCCGTGGCCCGAGATGATCGAGACGATGTGGTGCGGGAGCCCGAGAACAGCACGGTGGACGATTGGTTCGGTCAGAACGTCGCGCGTGACCAGGAGGTCGCCGACCGGGTGAGTGCCGAGGAGGACGATCCAGCCGACGCCGAGGCCGCCTTCGACGAGCAAGCTCACGGGGAGGAGCGCTACGCCGAGGGGCATCCGCGTCCCGCCGGATCCGACCGCACGAGTCAAACGTGACGATCGCGATGGGCGTGGTCCTGGTGGTGGTGATCGTCGTCCTGGCCGCGTGGGCCTCGACCCACGTGCGCCACCCGGAGCAGACGGCCACCCACGCGGACGAGCACCTGCCGGACACCACGTCGGCGCGCTTCTACGACGGAGCCGATCGTCCCGCTGGTCCCGATGCCGAGGATCCGCCCAGCGGCGGTCATATGCGCGGCAGCACCTCGTCGCGGTAGAAGCGCAGGAACCCCTCCTGCTCCCGGCCGATCTGGTGCACGTAGACCCGATCGAAACCGGCTTCGAGGTAGGCCCGGATGGATGCCGCGTGCACCTCAGGGTCGGGGCCGACCGGCGTCGATCCGACGGCCTGGTCCTCGGTCACCAGCTCGCAGGCCTGCTCGAAGATCCTCGGCGTTCGCAGCTCCTGGGCCAGTTCTCCCGGCAGGCCGCTGTTGGGCCAGAGGCGGACCACGGTCTCGCGAGCGTCGGCCTCATCGGTCGCCCAGCACGCTTTCGGGAAGCCGATCACCGGGCCGGTCCCGCCGGCGTCACGGTAGGCCGAGACGGTGTCGGCATCCGGGGCGGTCGTCGCGAAGCCGTCACCGACCCGTGCCGCGAGCGCTTGGCTCTTGGGGCCGAAGCCCGACACGTAGACGGGCACCTGCTCGCGAGGAGCGCTGTAGAGGCGTGCATCCTCCACGCGGTAGTGCTCGCCGCGGTGGGTCACCTCGTCTCCCGTCCAGAGCTTGCGCATCACCTCGATGGCCTCTTCCAACATGGCCAGTCGTTGGTCCGCGGGAGGCCACCGGTCGCCGAGCACGTGCTCGTTGAGCTGCTCGCCAGATCCGACGCCCAGGAAGAACGCACCGTCGCACAGCAGCGAGGCGGTGGCGGCAGCCTGGGCGATGATCGCCGGGTGGATGCGCATCGTGGGGCACGTCACCCCGGTCCCCAAGCGAACGCCGGGAGCGGCGCCGGCGATGGCGCCGAGCGCACCCCAGACGAACGGGCTCTGGCCCTGCTCGTCGTTCCACGGATGGAAGTGGTCGGACACCGCGACATCGCGGAAGCCGTGTCCCGCGGCCATCGCGCCGAACGCCATCAGGTCCCGCGGACCGTGCTCCTCGCTCGACAGCGCGACACCGATCTGGTCGTCGTTCATCGTTCGGACCCTCCGTGGGTGGATCAGGTGGGGCTCCCGTCGCCTTCGGCGAGAGGCCAGGAGCCCGCCTACCCGCGGGCTGGGCAGGAACGACCCGTCGATGGGTAGGGACCGGGCCGGTCCCGAGACAGGAGGTCGCCAGATGCCTGGCAAGTCCGCCCACGTGAAGAACGAGAAGCAGTACGAAGCGCTCAAGGACAAGGGCATGTCCAAGGAGCGGGCCGCCAAGATCGCCAACTCGCCCGATGCCTCGAAGCACGGAGGGGAGAAGTCGGGTTCTGGCGGGAGCTCGAAGCAGGGAGGCACGACCGCGCAGAAGAAGGAAGCCGGACGCAAGGGCGGCAAGGCCGCGGCCCGCAAGGGCTGACCGCCCCGCCCGCCCCAGCTCCCTCCGCCCCACAGGACGCCCACCCCGCCACCTCAAGGTGTGTGCGTGGCGGTGCGTTCCCACGCGCCGGAGCGCGCACAGGCGTCGCCTGAGCGGTGGCCGGGCCTGAGCCGGGTGTGTGCGTGGCGTTGCGCTCCACGCGCCGGGGCGCGCACACCTCCGCCTCGCCGGCTCAACGCCTCGCGGGTGTGCGCGTGGCGGTGCGCTCCACGCGCCGGGGCGCACACACGGCGGGTTCGGGCCGTGGGTCGAGCCGGTCGATCCGGTCGATGCGGTCGATCCGGTCGAGCCGGCGGCTCAGGCGGGACTCGCCTGGAGGCTCAGCGGTCGTCGTCGTTGACGGGCGCCTTCAGTTCGCCGTAGTCGTGGCGGACCTCGCGCTCCGCTTGGTCGATGTCCGCGGCCGACGGCTGCGGCGCGTTCGCCTCGAGCTCGGCTCGGGCTTCGGCCTCCAGATCTCGGTCTGCGGTCGCCCAACCGGCGATGCCCTTGACGAACGACACGGCCTTCCGGAATCGACCGGGAGCGGCATGGGTCGGGTTGTGCTCCATGCTCGGGGACTTCCCGGCTCGTCGTGGTCCCATTCGTCGAGGACGCGCATCGCTGGTCTCGTCAGCGGCGGCGGATCCGCTTGCGGCCGGCGGAGAACCGTTCGACCATGGGGATGACGACATGCATCAGCCGGGCGTTCGAACCGGCGAGCCGTTGGATGCGGCCGCCGAGCGGCGGGAAGACGACCTCGATGGGGCTGGTCTCCATCGCGTCGTTGATGCACCGACCCAGCACCTCGGGCGCGGTGGCCTTCTCGGCGAAGGCCAGGACCGCGCTGTCGTCGGCCATCTCCTGCTCGAGCATCGGTGTCTGGACCGACGGTGGATGGATGATGCTGAAGCGGATCGGGCTGTCGCGCTCCTCCATGACCAGCGCGTGGTGGAACGCGCGGATGGCGTGCTTGGTCGCGCCGTAGGTCGAGTAGCCGGTCAGGGGCAGGAACGACGTCATGCTGCACACGTTGATGATCTGGCCGTGCCCTCGCTCACGCATGAGGGGGAGTGCGGCCATCACGCCGTTGAGGACCCCGAAGTAGTTGACGTCCACCATGTCGCGGTGCTGCTCGAGCGACAGGTCCCGGGCGAAGCCGGTGTGGATGATGCCCGCGTTGTTCACCAAGACGTCGATCGCACCGAACCGATCGCGGACGGAGGCGAGGGCGCGGGTCCAGTCCTCGGCGGACCGCACGTCCAATGGCACGGCCAGAGCGTGTGACCCGAGTTCGGCACACAGTGCTTCGGCCGCCGCGAGGTCGATGTCGCAGACCGCGACCCGGTGACCGCGGCCGATGGCTTCTCGCGTCGCGGCCGCGCCGATCCCGCTGGCGGCCCCTGTGATCACCACGGTCTTGGGAAGACGGGTGGCGGATTCGGCGGATCGCTTGAGGCCCAACATGGGTGGAGCGTATCCAAGTCAACCGACCTGATCAATTGACCTGATGGCTGCCCGCGGCTAGGCAGGGGCGATCCGAGGAGGCTCGATGCCGAAGTTGCCAATCGCCGAACGACGCCGCCTGATCGTGGAAGCGGCGGTCGTCGTGGCCCTGCGCGACGGCATCGACCGGATGACCACCCGCCGGGTCGCCCACGAGGCCGGCGTTGCGGTGGGCGTCCTGCACTACTGCTTCGGGACCCGTGACGCGCTGCTCCGTGAGGTCGTCACGAACATCGTCAACGACACGAGCCAGTCGATGGCGTCCGTCTTCGAGGGCGGTGGCGACCTGCGTGCCCACGTGAACCGCGCCATCGAGGCCTTCTGCTCCGCCGTCGAGGCGGACCCGCAGCAGCACCTGCTGACGTACGAGATCGCGACCTGGGCGGTGCGCAACCCGGAGTTCGCCGACCTCGGCCGCTGGCAGTACGACTGCTACGCCCGCGCCACCGAGGCCTTCTTCGAGCAACTCGCGGAGGCCGCGGGGGTCACGTGGTCGATCCCGATCAGCACCCTGGCCCGGCTGATGGTGGCGCAGAACGAAGGGGTGACCCTCGCCTGGCTGATCGACCGCGATGGCGTCCGCGCCCGCATGACCTACGCAGCCTTTGCGGACGCGATCGCCGCGCTCGCAGTCCCCGTTGGCTCGGGCGTCCGGTGAGTCACGTGCGAACGGTCGTCGACGGTCTCGGCACCCCCGAGTCGCTGCGCTGGCACGAGGGGACGCTGTGGTTCGCCGACCTCGTCGACGGGACCGTCCAGCGGCTCGTGCCCGATGGGCGCGGGGGTCAGACGGCGGAGGTCGTCGCCAGCATCCCGGGTCGCGCCGGCGGCATCGGCTGGCTGCCGGACGGAAGCCTCCTCGCCGTGTCGATGGACGGGTGCCGCATCTACCGCCAGACCGCCGACGGGGAGATCGCGGTCCATGCGGACTTCTCCGGGCTGGCCGGTGGTGAGGGCAACGACCTGCTCGTCGACGAGAACGGCTACGCCCACGTCGGCAACTTCGGCTTCGACTATGCCGAGCGGACCCGCAACGAGCCCAACGCCGCGCTGTACGCGCCTCCAGGCCCGCCACTCACGCCCCTCGTGACCTTCGCCCCGGACGGCTCGTTCGTCGGGGCCTCGGCTCCGGTGCTGTTCCCCAACGGGATGGTCGTCTTGGATGACGGCCGAACCCTCGTGGTGGCCGAGACGCTCGCCTTCCGGCTCACCGCGTTCGACATCGGGGCCGACGGGGGCCTGTCGAACCCCCGGACATGGGCGCCGATGATCCCGGCATGGCAGTGGAAGGCGCTGTGCTCTGGCGGGTTCGTCGGGGCATCGACACGTCGGATCTCGGCCCTGTTCGACCGGCCGGCCATCGCCAAGCGGTCCGCGTCCCCCATCGCTCCGGACGGGATCGCGGCCGGGCCCGACGGGTCGATCTGGGTCGCCAACGCCCTCCGGGGGGAGTGCGTGCGCGTGGCCGAGGGCGGGACCGTCCTCGAACGGCACGCGGTCGACCAGATCGCCCTGAGCTGCGTCCTCGACGGCTCTGACGGCCGAACCTTGTACGTCGCCACGGTCCCCACCGTCGACCGCGACGTCGCCGCCCGCCTGCGCCAAGGCTCCCTCGTCGCCATCACCCTCACCGCGTGAGCAGCCCCCGAACTCCACCCTTCGTCACGGAGCACCATGAAACGATCAGTCACGTCTGACCAGGCACCGCCCGCGCTGGGGGCCTACTCACCCGCCCTCGTCAGCGACGACTGGGTGTTCGTGTCCGGCCAGGCCGGGCTCAGGCCCGACTTCTCGGGGTACGAGGAGGGCAACGTCGGGGTGCAGACCACGCTGACCCTGGCCAACATCGAGCAGCTCCTGCTGGCCGCCGGCTCCTCGCTCGATGGCGTCGTCAAGACCACCTGCTACCTGGCGGACATGGACACGTTCGCCGAGTTCGACGCCGCCTACGCCGCGGCGTTCGCGGCGGCGGGGGTCGAGATCCTGCCGGCGCGAACGACGCTCGGCGCCAACCTGTCGATCGCCGTCGAGATCGACGCCGTTGCCCGGCTGACATCGTGACCACGGTCCTCCCCGAGGTCGATCGGGAGCGCGGCTCGGTGAAGGGCCTGCCCGGCGAGATCGTGGATCCGGGCCCGGGCTCCCTCGTCTCGCGCGGCTGGAACCTTGCGGCCGGGGACCTGCCTCTGCCCGTGCTGGCCCTGCGCCGCTCGGCGGTCGACCACAACATCGAAGCCATGGCTCGCTGGTGTCGCGCTCAGGACGTGGCGCTGGCTCCGCACGGCAAGACCACCATGGTGCCCGAGCTGTTCCGTCGTCAGCTGGCCGCCGGTGCCTGGGCGATCACCGTCTCCACCCCTCGCCAGGCCGAGGCGGCCGTGCATGCCGGTGCCGAGCGCATCCTGGTGGCCAACCAGCTCGTCGATCCCGTCGAGCTTCGGCGGCTCCTGGCCATCGCGGGGCTGGGTCACGAGGTGTACCTGTTCGTCGACAGCCTCGAGGGCATTCGCCGACTCGACGAGGCGGCAGGCATCGCGAGTCGCTCCGTGCGCGTCTTCGTCGAGCTCGGCTTCGCCGGTGGCCGCACGGGAGTCCGCACCCAGGAGGCGTTCCACGAGCTGCTCGGGGCTGTCGACAGGGCGAACCACATCGAGCTCGCGGGCGTGTCGGCGTTCGAGGGGATCATCCCGGCGCTGCGGCGTCGGCCTCCTCCGCCGCTCGACATCCTCGAGCCGGACCTGGGTCCGGTGCGCTCCTACCTGGCTGCGGTCGCGGCGGCCATCGAGGAGGCCCAGCGAGCCGGCCACCTGATGGACAGGCCGATCATCACGGCGGGCGGCAGCTCCGCGTTCGATCTCGTCGTGGAGCACCTGCGCCCGCTGGCCTCGTTGCTCGTGCTGCGGAGCGGGTGTTACGTGACCCACGACCACGGGCTCTACGTCTACCTGTCACCGTTCGTGGCCGGTCCGGACGAAGCAGCGCCGGCCGAGACGTTGCAGGCCGCGCTCGGGCTGTGGGCCCACGTGGTGTCCACCCCCGAGCCGGGCGTGGCCATCGCCGCGTTCGGACGTCGCGACGGCAACGACGACTTCGGCATGCCCCAGGCACTGAACGTCGTGGGCGGCGACGGCGGCCGGATACCGGTCCAGGGCTGGGGCACCGACTCGATGTGGGATCAGCACGCGCGCCTGAAGGCCGAGCCGTCGGCCGACCCGACCCCGCTGCGCCCCGGGGACGTCCTGGAGTTCGGGATCTCGCACCCCTGCACGGCGTTCGACAAGTGGCGCACCATCATCGAGATCGACGACGACGACACCGTCCTCGCCGCATGGGAGACCTGGTTCTGATGGCTGCGCCCGTGTTCGCCGGCTCTGGGGTCGCGCTCCTCACCCTGTTCGACGACGACGGTCGGCTGTTGCCCGATCTCACCGCCGAGCTCGCCCAGAGCCTGTTCGCCAAGGGCATCACGGCGTTCCTCGTGGCGGGGACCGCGGGGGAGTTCTTCCTGCTCGAGGATGACGAGCGGATCGAGCTCGTCGACGTCCTGCGCTCGTCGCTGCCGGCGCCCGCGACCGTCCTCGCCCACGTGGGGGGCGTTCCTGGCGAACGCGCCGAAGCGATGGCCGCGGCGGCGGTCGGCGCAGGTGCCGACGCGATCGTGGCGCTCCCGCTCGGGATCGACGACCAGCGCCGGTACTACGCCGGGATCGTCGCCGCGGTGCCGGGCACGCCCGTCCTCGCGTATCACCTTCCCCAGGCCGGGGTATCGATCCCCGTCGACCTGCTTCCCGAGCTCGGCGTGGACGCCGTGAAGGATTCCGAGGGCGATGTCGCCCGGCTGACCGCCGCGGTCCGAGGCGGCATCGAGGTCTACACCGGTGCCCCCGACACCCTCGTCGCGATGCACGATCTCGGTGCTCCGGGCACGCTCGTGGGGCTCGCCAACAGCCATCCGACCCTCACCATCGCCGCGTTCTCCGGCGACCGGCACGCGCAGGATCAGCTGGACGCGTTGGAGCCGGCCAGCCTCGACGACTTCCCCACCGGCCTGAAGACCATGACCGGCGCGCATCTGGCCATCCCGACCGGCTCGCGGGGCAAGGCCCGTCCCGGCTTGCGGAGCCGGTGACCGCGTAGGTGCCGCCGGCAGCGCCGAAGTCGAGTGAGCGATCCTGCTCGCGGGTCCGATCGGAGGACGCTTGGCAGGGGCATCGAGATGGGGCATCATCGATGGCACTCGTTCGTTCGTTGAGACCACAGCGGATTCCGGAAGGCAAGCCGGGAGGTTTTCCGATGTTCGATCCGTCTCACGCCGGTCACGGCGATGTTGTGCGAGCTCCGCTCGACCTGACGCTGTGCCTCGATGACGAGGTGGTGATCATCGAGATCGATGGTGAGGTCGACCACCAAACGTGCGAGATCCTTCGGCGCGTCATCGATGGCGTGCTGGCGACGGGGATCGACTCGTTGGTCCTCGACTGCTCCGCGCTGACCTTCCTGGACAGCGGAGGCATCGGTGTCCTCGGCGAGCTCCTGCGCGACACCGACGCACGCGACGGCACGGTCACCGTCAGGAACGCGAGTGCGCTCACCCGCCGGCTGCTGGCCGTGACCGGCTACGAGGCACGGGTCGCGATCACCTAGAGACGGCGGCCAGCCCCCGAAGGTCGCCCTCTTCGTCCCACCACCGGACCACGTCGGCGAAGCCGGCGGCGGCGAGGGTCCGGGCGAGCGGGCGATCTTGATCCCCTCCGACCTCGACCAGCAGCCACCCACCGGGGCGCAGCAACCGACCGGCGGCCTCGATCACCCGGCGGACCAGGTCCAACCCGTCGTCGCCCCCGTCGAGAGCGAGGCGGGGTTCCCATCGTTGGACGTCGGGGGAGAGCAACCGGAGCTGCCCAGTCGGGACGTAGGGCGCCACGGCCGTGACGACGTCGAAGTCGGCGTCACGCCCGATGGGTTCGGCGAGGTCGGCCACCACGACCGGGACCCCGTTGCGACGGGCGCACGCCGCGGCCCAAGGGTCCGCGTCGATGCCGACGGCCCACGAGGTCGGGTCCGTCGCGAGGAGGTGGGCTGCCACCGCACCGGCGCCGGTGCACAGGTCGATTGCACGGCCGCCGGCGGGCAGGAGGCTGGCGGCGCGGCGAGCGAGCTCCTCGCTCTGGGCTCGGGGCACGTAGACCCCCGCATCCACGCCGATCGTCCGTCCGCAGAACGCGGCCGTGCCGGTGATCCAGGCCAGGGGCTCGCCGCGCTCGCGTCGCTGCACGCCGGCTTCCAGTTCCGTGGCGTCGGGCAACGCGATCATCAGCTCCGTGGCTTCCTCGAGCGCGGCCACGCAGCCGGCGGCGCGGAGCCGGTCGGTGACGGCATCGGTGGCCTCGGATGGCGACGGCATGGTGCGCGCGAGTCTGGCTGCCTCCCGCTCGACCGGGGCATTTCGGCCCTCCGGTGCTGGACCTTCACCCGTTCGCATGGCGGAGCAAACACGCGCTCAAGTGCGGCGTCCGGCGTGTCGATAGCCGCGAGAACGGGCGGCAGATCGGGGTGTTCGGACTCGGAGAGGACCGCGAGCGTGACAGATCAGGACTGCGAAGCACACGGCCTTCAGCTGACGTTCCAGCTCGACGGTGACGTGGCCAGCGTGGGCATCAGCGGCGACGTGGAGGCGGACGGCCTGGACGGGCTCCGCCGGATGCTCCAAGGCGCGCTCTCGCTCGGAGCGCGCCGGATCCTGCTCGACTGCTCCCAGGCGACGTACCTGGACTCGGCCGGCGTCCGGCTCCTTCTGGACCTCCATCGCATCCTGAGCCCCGACGGGGGGAGCATCCGAGTGCTCGACCCGAGCACCGCGGTCCGCAGCGTGTTGACCATCACCGGGCTGGACGCCCTGCTGCAACTCGGTTGAACCCGAGACCCGGCCCCGCCCGTCTTGTGCTCCGTCTGGGTGTTCCTGTCGTCGGACGACCGAGGCCGCGCGGACTTGGGTAGGCCCCGTCCGCGGGTTCAGCCACAAGCCCGCGTGGAAGGTGATCCCGATGACGGAACCGGTCGACCTGCGGACTGAGGCGACCTCGGTGTCGCGGGACCTGGCCGATCTCGCCCGCCTCCGTGAATGGCTGTCCGACCGCCTCCGCAGGCGGCCGTTCGGGAGTGAGGACGTCCTGCAGGACATCCTGGTCATGGCCAGTGAACTGGTGTCCAACGCGGTGCTGCACACGAAGTCCCTGCCCACCGTGACGTTGACGGTGCTCCCCGACGTGGTGCGGGTCGCGGTGCACGACGACGACCCCCGACTTCCCGTGCTCGAGCCGCTCGACGTCCGGCGGGCCCGGGGCAACGGCCTGCGGATCGTTGACGCGTGGGCCGAGCAATGGGGGAGCTACCTCGTCCCCGGCGATGGCAAGGAGGTCTGGTTCACGGCCCGCCGCTGGTGATCATCCAGGCGGGTGACGACATGAGGCGTCCATTGGGTCATCCTTGACTTGACGTGAGTATTGAGGGCTTCAGACCACGCGGTCCTCGGCACCTGGCTACCGCCGCACCCCCGGCATCGGTAGGTATGCGCGATGTTCACCCAACCCTCCGCACAGTCCATGTTGGAGACGACCACGGTTGGCGACACGGCCGTGGTGCGCCTCCACGGCGACATCGACATCGACGTCGCACAGCGCCTCGGAGACGCCGCTGCCGGCCTCGTCCGATCGGGGGCACGCAACATCGTCATCGATTGCGCGGGCGTGTCCTACCTCGACTCCACCGGCCTGCGCGTCCTCGTCGCTCTGGCCGAGTTGGTGCACGAGCAGTCGGGCGCGGTCACGATCCGTCGGCCTCGCCCATTGGTCCACCGCGTGCTCGAGGTGACCGCGCTGACCTCGATCCTGATCGTCGACGACCCCGTCCTCGTCCTCTGACGGCGAGGCTCGAGGCGACCTCGGGCCACGGGCATCGCCTGGCCTGGCATCCGCATCGGGGCCACCGGACTGGGTAGCTCTGGCGCCGGAGCTGATCGGCTCCACGATCCCGGGAGGATCCCATGGCATCGCACGATGACGCATCTTCGGCGCACGGCTCCGGACTGGGACGCGTCGCCGAGGCGATCGGTGAACGGAACCGGCTCGACGCACTCGCCGACCCGCTGCACCGCCTGATCGACTCCCGCCTGCCGGCCGGGACCGCGGACGTCCTGCGCGGGCGATGGCTGGGCCACCCCTTCCATCCGCTGCTCACCGATCTGCCGATCGGGTGCTGGACGAGCGCGTGGACGCTCGACCTGCTGGGCGGGGAGCGTTCGCGGCCAGCGGCCGACCTCCTCCTCGGGCTCGGGGTCGTGACCGCGGTGCCCACCGTGGTGACGGGTTGGGCCGACTGGGCGACCCTGCCGCGCCGCGCCCGCCGGGTCGGCCTCGTCCACGCGGCCTCGAACGCGATGGCCACCGGATTGTTCGCGGCGTCGTGGCTCGCACGCCGTCGGGGCGAGCGCAGGCGCGGGGTGATCTTGTGCCAGGCCGGGGTCGCCGTGGCCAGCTTCGGTGGCTTCCTCGGTGGACACCTGTCGTTTGCGGCCGACCACGCGCCCGCCGCCCGGGGAGCCGACGCCGCGCTCGATGACCGCGTCGACGGCCATGCCCAGGTCGCCGGGGCACCGAGCGACAACACGACGCTCGTGGTGGTGCTCGCCGACGCCCGCGCTGCTGGGTTCGTCGCCGACTTCCGACCGGTGGGCGAGAGCGGTGCGGTCCGCTGCAGCTCGTGCCGGAGCGACTCGGCGGCCGGTGCCTTCCGCGAGCTGGCCGAGCGCCGACTCGAAGGGGCATCCGACCCCGACGACATGCTCCTGCTGGTCACCGGCCGGTGCCCGGCCTGCGACGCCGCCGGCGTCATGACGTTGTCCTACGGTCCGGCGGCCGGCGAGTCCGACGCTGCGGTGGTGGCCGCACTCGCCTGAGAGGCCGGCGCCGATCTCCTCAGGCGATCACCTTGGCGGCGGTCTCCCCGAGCAGGGCGACCCGCTCGGGGATGTGGCCGTTGGCCGGCAGGTTGATCGTGAACCCATCGACCCCGCACTCGAGATCGGCCGCGAGGCGCTCGCCCACGGCGTCCGGGTCGCCGACGATGAAGCGCCCCGTGAGCGCCGTGCGCTCGGCGGCCGACAGGGCGGACAGGTCGGTCCCGCGGCGCCGGAAGTGGTCGGCCAGGTCCTGCTGCGCCTCCTCCTCGGTGGGGGCGATGCACGCGGTCCGCTGCCACGACACGGTCAGCTCGCTGCGGTCGCGCCCGAGGCGTTCGCAGTGCTCGGCCAGTGCTTCCAGCTTCCGAGGGATGTCGGCGGGTTCGGCGATCAGGTTCGATTCGTCGGCGTACTGGGCGACCATGCGCAGCGTCTTGCGCTCGCCTCCTCCGCCGATCATGACCGGGATCTTCGAGATCGGCGGCGGCGAGTTGAACGCGTCGGTGACCTGGTAGTGGCGGCCCTCGAACGTGACCCGCTGGTCGCGCAGCAGGGGGAGGACGATCTGCAGGGACTCCTCCAGCTTCTCGAACCGATCGGTGAACGTCCCGAAGTCGATGCCGAAGGCCTCGTGCTCGAGCTCGTACCACCCGGCCCCGATCCCGAGCTGCGCCCGGCCGCCCGACACGATGTCCAGGGCCGTCACCGTCTTCGCGAGGACCCCGGGGTTGCGGTAGGTGTTCCCGGTGACGAGCGTGCCGAGGCGGACCGACGAGGTCTCGCGGGCGAGGCCCGCGAGCAGCGTGTACGCCTCGACCATGAAGTGCTCCGGCGGCCCGAGGAACGGCAGTTGGTAGAAGTGGTCCATCACGAGGACCGTGTCGAAGCCGCTGTCGTCGGCTTCGCGCGCCTGGCGGGCAACGGTGTCGAAGAGGCCGGCCGAATCCGTGTCGGGGTACGTGAAGTTGGGGATCTGGTAACCGAGGCGCGTCATCGCATCAGTCCACCAGCAGGTCCGCCCACTTCAAACCCGCGCCGGACGTTCGTGCGTGGCGATCGGGTCAGCCTTCGACGGCGTCGTCGAGGATGAAGCGCCGGAGCCCCGTCACCTCGAGCACGTTGCGGGTGAAGGCATCGCAGTTGCGCATGCCGAGCGTGCCGCCGTCCCGGTTCAGCTGCTGGTAGAGGCGGATGAGCACGGCGAGGCCGCTCGAGTCGATGAAGCTCAGCTCGCTGCACTCCAGCACGACGTGTGCGGCGCCTCGCTCCAACAGCTCGTCGGCGACGTCGATCACGTCGTCGGCGGTGCGGAGATCCATCTCGCCGACGACGCGTATGAGTGCGACATCGCCCTCGACGGAGCCGGACGCGACGAAGCGCCGGTGGGGCCGCACGCCGAAGGGCGGCGGGGTGATGGCATCGCCGCGCTCGGGTTCGAGGCTCATGGGCTGCTTTCTACCCGCCGTCCGCCTCGCGGGTGCGCGCCTCCGCGTCGACGGTGGTGGGGGAGCGTCACGACACGAGCGCAAAGGAGGCGCGGAGGTCGGCGACCATCCCGTCGTAGGTCTGCTCGCGGACGGCTGGCGGCACGCGGAGCACGGCCGAGGGATGGATGGTCGCGGTCACGACCTCGGCGTGAAGCGACGGCACCGCAACGCCATGCTGCTTGGTCACCCGGAACTTGCTGCCGAGCAAGCTCCGTGCGGCGGTGGCCCCCATGACGACCACGAGCCGCGGCCGGACGAGCGCGAGCTCCGCGGTGATCCATGGGTGGCACGCCTGGACCTCGCCGGCGTTGGGCGTCTGGTGGATGCGGCGCTTGCCCCGCGGCTCGAACTTGAAGTGCTTGACAGCATTGGTCACGTAGAGCGCGCCACGGTCCACGTCCAGGTCAGCCAGCGCGCGGTCGAGGATCTCGCCGGCCGGACCGACGAACGGGCGACCCGCCTTGTCCTCCTGGTCGCCGGGCTGCTCGCCGACCAGCATCACCTGAGCCGGCACCGGGCCCTCGCCGAAGACCGTCTGCGTCGCCGGCTGCCAGAGCGGGCACGCGCGACAGCGCGTCGCCCGGTGGCGCACCTGGTCCCAGCTCTGGTCGTCGTCGGGTTCGGGCGCGTCTGGCGCCTCGTCGAACAGCGTCACGAGGTGCGCTCTACCCGCCGGTGCGCACGCGCAGCCCCGGCGGGTAGGGGCCAGCCCCATCCGTCGAGGAGGCAAACCGTGAACGACGATGATCGTGGTGCGCCCGCGGTGCGGGACCGACCGGGGCGGGTGCGGGTCGGTTGTTCAGGGTGGTCGTACGACGACTGGCGCGGGCTCGTCTACCCCGAGGAGCTCCCGCACCGCCGGTGGTTCGAGCACTATGCGACCACCTTCGACACCGTCGAGTTGAACACGACCTTCTATCGGCTTCCGGAGCCCGGAACGGTCGACGCGTGGTGCCGGGCTGCTCCGGAGGGCTTCTCATATGCGGTGAAGGTCGGCCAGTTCGGCAGCCATCGAAAGAAGCTGCGAGATCCGCAGGGATGGCTGGCCAAGCACCTCGACCGCGTCGACCGCCTCGGCGAGCACCTCGGTCCCAACCTGCTCCAGCTCCCCCCACGGTGGAAGCGCGACGTCGGGCGCTTGGACGCGTTCCTCGATGCCGCACCCGAACGGATCCGATGGGCCGTCGAGCTGCGCGACGCGAGCTGGCTCCACGACGACGTCTTCGCGGTCCTGTCCCGTCACGGTGCCGCCCTCTGTCTCCACGACCTCCTGCCTGACCACCCGTGGGAGCGCACCGCGGATTGGACCTACGTGCGGTTCCACGGTCCGGCGGCGACCCTCCAGCCCTACATCGGCAGGTACACCGGCCGGCGCCTGCACCGCGCCGCCGATCGGCTCGCGGGGTGGGCCGCAGCGGGCTGCGACGTGTTCGCGTACTTCAACAACGATCACGGGGCTGCCGCGTGGTCCGACGCCACGTGGCTCCGTGGGGCGATCGGCACCCGCCTCGAGCGCGCCGCCTGAGTCGCGAAGATGACGAGGCGGTGCGGGGTAGAGCCCGGCCCGTGACCGACGAGA
This sequence comes from Acidimicrobiales bacterium, assembly GCA_025463365.1. Classification (GTDB taxonomy): domain Bacteria; phylum Actinomycetota; class Acidimicrobiia; order Acidimicrobiales; family Iamiaceae; genus Aquihabitans. The sequence goes on along the minus strand of JAOBWM010000188.1, from coordinate 13,872 downwards.
CCGAGAAGGACCGGCTGAACCGCGAGCTCGACCAGTTGCTCGGCGAGCTGCGGGTGGCGCTGCCGGGTGTGCAGGTCCTGTTCGCCTTCTTGCTCACCGTGCCGTTCAGCCAGCGCTTCACCGCGCTCGACGAGACGGCTCGCGACGTCTACTTCGCCGCGGTGACCCTCACCGCGGCGGCATCGCTCCTGCTGATCGCGCCCACGGTGCACCACCGGCTCCGCTTCCGAGAGGGGACGAAGGAGGAGCTCATCCAGATGGCCACCCACCTGGCGATCGTCGGCTCCGGCCTGCTCGCCCTCGCCATGGGAGCGGCCATCTACGTGGTCGGTGCCGCCGCGTTCCCGCACTCGCGGGCGCGCTGGGCCGGCGTCGCCTTCGTGCTCCTCGCCGGTCTGGTGTGGTTCGTGCTCCCGTTCCACTACCGCAGGCGCAAACAGCCCGACTGAGCGAGCGGCGGCGCCGGTACGGCTGCGGTTCGCATCATCGCGACGGGTGGGTAGCTGGTCGGCTGTGACCGCACGACTGTCACCCGTCGGAGCGGGTCGCTGCCAGTGGTGTCGAGCCTCAGCGCTCGTGGCCGCCACCTTGATGGCTGTCACCTCGTGCGTCGGGCCGGCTCGTACGGACGACGCCTATCGGGGCAAGGCCGCGAACACCGCGGACCATGTCCGCAGCTCGGTGGAGACGGCGATCATCGGGCTCCAGGCCGCTGATCGCCATGGCCTGCAGTCGGCCTACGTCTCGACGTTGCTGGCGGAAGCGGAAGACGACGCGGCCGCGGCCGACGGCACGTTCGCCTCGATCCAGCCGCCGAGCGGCAGGAGCGACGACGTGCGCCGGGAGGCGCGGTCCGTCATCGGCGAGGCCGTCGACGAGCTGGCCCAGCTGCGCATCACCTCCCGTCGCGGCGACCTCGGCCACCTGGAGCCGTCGGTGCGTCGGCTGCAGCACCTGGCCAGTGCGCTCGACCGTCTCGCTTCGACGCTGCGGGGCTGACCGGTGCGCAAGTACGTGGAGGTCACCCTCGGCGTCCTGACCGCGATCGGCGGGTTCGTCGACATCGGCGACCTGGTTGCCAACGCGGCGGTGGGTGCCCGCTTCCGCTGGAGCCTGGCGTGGGTCGTGGTCGTCGGCGTGGTGGGCATCGTCTTGTTCGCCGAGATGTCCGGAAGGGTGGCGACCCTCACCAAGCGAGCGACGTTCGATGTCGTGCGCGAGCGCCTCGGCCCCCGCTTCGCGCTGGGCAACCTCATCGCCTCGTTCTTCGTCACCTTCCTGACGTTGGTGGCCGAGATCGCCGGCATCGCCCTCGCGCTGCAGCTCGCGTCGAGTGTCAACTACCTCCTGTTGCTCCCCACGTGCGGCGCGCTGGTGTGGGTGGTGATCTGGCGGGTCCAGTTCGAGCGCATGGAGCGCATCTTCGGTTTGCTCGGCCTGGCGCTCATCGTGTTCGCGGTGGCGGTGTGGCGCCTCGGACCCGATTGGGGCGACGTCATCCACCAGGCTTCGCACCCGGCGGTCCCCCACGGCGAGGGCAGGCCCACGTACTGGTACTACGCCATCGCCCTGTTCGGCGCGGCCATGACGCCCTACGAGGTCTTCTTCTTCTCGTCTGGCGCGGTCGAGGAGAAGTGGGATCGGGCGGACCTGGTGACGAGCAGGGCCAACGTGCTGGTGGGCTTCCCGTTGGGCGGGTTCTTGTCGCTGGCGATCATGTCCGGCACGGCGATCGTCCTCGCGCCCCGCGGGATCGGCGTCGATCACCTGTCGCAGGTGGCGCTGCCGGTCGCCGCCACCCTCGGGCGGTTGGGGCTCGTGGTCGTGATCATCGGCTTCTTCGCGGCCACCTTCGGTGCCGCTCTCGAGACCGGCCTGTCCGCCGGCTACACGGTGGCGCAGTACTTCGGGTGGCCGTGGGGCAAGGGGACCAAGCCGGTGGAGGCGGCCCGCTTCCATGGCGTCGTGCTGTTGTCGATCCTGCTGGCGGTGGCCGTCGGCCTCACCACGGTCGACCCGATCAAGGTCACCGAGTACTCGATCGTGTTCTCGGCGGTGGCGCTGCCGTTGACGTACTTCCCGATCCTCGTGGTCGCCAACGATCCGGAGTTCATGGGCGATCAGGTGAACTCCCGCCTCACAAACGCGCTCGGCTCGGTGTTCCTCGTCGTCATCGTGGTGGCGGCCGTGGCGGCCATCCCGCTGATGCTCGCGACCAAGGCGGGGATGTGAGCGCGCCCGCCGGCCGCATGCTCGACGCCGCCTTCGAGCTCCTGGACCGCCAGATCATCGACGGCGACGGGAACCACGCCGGCAAGGTGGACGATCTGGAGCTCACCCCGCTCGAGGACGGCTCGTTCGTCGTCACGGCCATCCTCTCGGGGCCCGGCGCGCTCGGTGGGCGCTTGGGCGGCCGGCTCGGGACGGCCGCGGCGTCGATCTTCGCCCGGCTCCACCCCGACGAGGATCCGGACCCGGTCCGCCTCTCCTTCGGCGTGGTGCGCGAGCTCGGCCCTCAGGTGCGGCTCACCACCTCCCGCCACCACCTCGACGTGAACCGGTTCGAGCACTGGGTGCGCGACCGGTTCATCGCCCGGATCCCGGGGGCCGGCCATGCGCCTGAGTGACCTGCTGGGGGCCGAGGTGGTCGACCGCGACGGCCGGTCGCTGGGCCGGGTGCGCGACGTCCGCCTCGTCCAGGACGGCCCGATCCAGGGCACCTTCGGCGCCGGGCTCCGCATCGAAGGCCTGGTGGTCGGCCGGGTGGCGGTCGCCTCGCGGCTCGGCTACGACCGCGAGGGGGTCGAGGCCCCATGGTTGGTCGCGCGGATCGCGAGGGTGTTGAGCCGCGACAGCCGGCACGTGCCCTGGTCCGACGTCGTCCGCGTCGCCGACCGTCGAGTGGAGCTGGCGTGCCGGGGCGACGAACTGCTGGCGCCGACACCGCTTCGGCACCTCCCTGGGGCGGAGTCGTGAACGAGGGCCTGGTCCTGCTCGCCGCGTGGGCGCAGTGGCTCGTGTTCGTCGTGGCGCTCGTGGTGTTGGTCGCTCGGCGCGTCGCGGATGCCCATGAGGGATCGGGGAACCTGTACGAGCGCCGTGACGGTGACGACCGTCGCCCGCCGCCTCACCAATCAGGGTGAACTTCGCAGCGACGCGGATGGGTGGTGCCCTCGCGGGTAGGGCCGACGCATGGACGCAATCACCCTGCTCAAGGATGACCACAAGGCCGTCGAGAAGCTCTTCAAGCGCTTCGAGAAAGCTGGCGACAACGCCCACGCGGAGAAGCGGCGGGTGGTCGATCGGATCATCGAGGAACTCTCGATCCACGCCGCGGTCGAAGAGCAACTCTTCTACCCGGTGACCCGGGCGACGGTCCCGGCGACCGAGGACATGGCGCTGGAGAGCCTGGAGGAGCACCACATCGTCAAGTGGGTCCTCTCGGAGCTCGAGCGCATGGACCCCGCCGACGAACGCTTCGACGCCAAGGTGACGGTGCTCATCGAGAACGTCCGTCACCACGTCGAGGAGGAGGAAGGCGAGTACTTCCCGCAGGTGCGCGACGAGCTCGGCCGCAAGGCACTCGGCGAACTGGGCGACGCGATGGCCGAGGCCAAGAAGCGGGCCCCGACGCATCCCCATCCCCGCTCACCTGACACGCCGCCGGGGAACATCGTCGTCGGCGCCGCGGCCGCCGCGGTGGACCGCGCGACCGACGCCTTCACGGGGGCCGCGCAAGGAAGCCTCGCTGCGGCCCAGGACGTGATCGCGCGGGTGACCGGGGCGAACCGGCGTGGCAGTTCGTCGCCGAACGGTTCGACCACGGCGCGGTCGTCGGCCCGACGGGCACGCTCGAGCATCGACGAGGCGGCCGACAAGGTGACCGCGGCCGCGGAGCGGGCCAAGCGCACCGGCGAGGCAACGGTGGACTCGGCGCGGACCGGCGCCAAGCGCACGGGTTCGACGGCCCGAGGCGCGGCCAGGCGCACGACCAGTGCCGGCAAGGGAACCGCCACCACGGCCAAGCGTGCGGCCCGGCGCACGACCGGCTCGGCGCGTGGCACCGCGACGACGGCCAAGCGTGGAGCGGCGCGCACGAAGGCCGCGGCCAAGGGCGCGGCAACACAGACGCGACGCAGCGCGTCGCGCGCTGGCGCCAGCAGCTGATCCCCTTCGGGCGCGGAAGCCGCCCCAACTCCCCGATCACGCCGTGACCCGGTGACGCCGACTGGCGTCACCGGTTCGCGCGCGAACGTGTGGGCCTGCACCGGCAACGAGGGGGCTCCATGGACGACGGCGAGGACGACGGTGCGCCCAGCATCTGGCCGCGACGCAAGATCGATGGCATGTCGGCGGTGCTGCTCCCGCACACCGCCGACGGCGCGATCGACTGGACCGCCACGGAGGCTCATGTGGGCCGGACCGTTGCCGCGGGCCTGACGCCGGCGGTCAACATGGACACGGGGTACGTCCAGCTGCTGGGTGAGCCCGAGCGGAAGCGGGTGCTCGACCTCGCTGCCTCGATCACCGGCGGTCGGTTCGTGGCCGGGGCCTTCGCGGCCGACGAACCCGGCGACGCGTTCGACCTCGACGCCCACCTCGCCGCCGCCATCGCCGTTGCCGAGCGTGGTGGCACGCCGGTCATCTTCCCGTCGCACGGCCTCAACGCACTGGGCGAGGAGGAGTGGGTCGGCGCCCTCGCGGCGATCGGTCGGTCCCTCGATCGCTTCCTTGGCTTCGAGCTCGGCCCCATGTTCGTCCCGTACGGCCGCATCTTCTCGCTCGACGCCTACGAGGGCATGCTCGGGGTGCCGTCGTGCGTCGGCGCCAAGCACTCGTCACTCAGCCGCCGACAGGAGTGGGACCGGCTGGCGCGGCGCGATGCGTTGCGCCCCGACTTCGCCGTCCTCACCGGGAACGACCTCGCGATCGACATGGTGATGTACGGCTCGGACTACCTGCTCGGCCTGTCCACCTTCGCCCCCGAGGCGTTCGCGGCTCGAGACCGGTTGTGGGAGGCCGGCCATCCGTCCTTCTACGAGCTGAACGACCTCCTGCAGTACCTCGGCCAGTTCACCTTCCGCGCCCCGGTGCCCGGGTACCGCCACGACGCGGCCATGTTCTTCGAGCTCAGGGGCTGGGCGTCGAGCGACCGGGTTCCCGATGGAGTGGCCCGACGGCCGGCCTCGGACCGGGCGGTGCTCGCGGACATCCTCGAGCGCCTGGGGGCCTGGACGTGAGGCACACGCAGGTCAAGAAGCTCCGAACCCCGGAGGCGTTCCGCGACCACGTCGAGCAGCTGGGCATCGACATCCCGTTGGCGCCGGCCGTCGATCCCACGGGCGTGCTCGCGAGCCCCGTCGAGATCCACGACGGGGGAGCGGGCACCGTCGTGGTCCCCAACCGATTCGCGATCTTGCCGATGGAGGGATGGGACGGCGACGCCGACGGTCGGCCGACCGACCTGGTGCGGCGGCGCTGGGATCGGTTCGCGTCGAGTGGCTGTGGGCTGGTGTGGGGTGAGGCCACCGCGGTGCACCCCGACGGCCGGGCCAATCCCAACCAGCTGGTCATTGCCGAGCACACCGTCGAGGGGCTGTCGAGCCTTCGCCGGTCGCTTGCGCCCGGGCAGGTGACGGGACTCCAGCTGACCCACTCCGGTCGCTGGTCGCGCCCGGCGGGACAGCCCGAGCCGCGCACCGCGTACGCCCACCCGCTCCTCGATGCCCGCGTCGGCGCGGGGCCCGAGCAGGTCCTGACCGATGACGAGCTCGACGAACTCGTCGAGCACTACGTCGCCGGCGCCGTCCTCGCCGCGGCAGCCGGATTCGACTTCGTCGACGTGAAGCACTGCCACGGCTACCTCCTCCACGAGCTGCTCAGCGGTCGTGATCGGCCGGGCCGCTACGGCGGCGACCTCGCGGGGCGCACGACCTTCCTCCGCTCGGTCGTCGCCGGCATCCGCCATCGGGCACCGCGCCTGGCCGTCGCCGTGCGGCTCTCGGCATTCGACCTCGTGCCCTTCAGCGCCGGTCCCGGCGGCGTGGGCGAGCCGGAGGGAGATGGCCGCTACGACCTGGCGTTCGGGGGCGACGGCACCGGCCTCGGCATCGACCTGACCGAGCCACATGCGCTGCTCGGCGTGTTCGAGGAGCTCGGCATCGGCCTCGTCAGCACGACGGCAGGCAGCCCGTACTACAACCCGCACATCCAGCGGCCCGCGTACTTCCCGCCGTCCGACGGGTACCAACCGCCCGAGGATCCCCTCATGGGCGTCGCCCGGCAGCTGGGCGCCACGGCCGAGCTCGCCGCCGCCCACCCCGACCTCGCCATCGTCGGATCCGGGTACTCCTACCTCCAGGATTGGCTGGGCCACGTGGCCGAAGCCGTCGTCGGCCGGGGCGGGGCCTCGATGGTCGGCCTCGGCCGGATGGCGCTCTCGTACCCCGAGCTGGCTGCCGACCTCCTTGCCGGCCGGCCCCCCGATGCTCGGCTGGTGTGCCGGACGTTCAGCGATTGCACGACCGCCCCGCGCAACGGCCTGGTCTCGGGCTGCTTCCCGATCGATCCCTTCTACAAGGACCACCCCCAGCGCGTGGAGCTGACGAGGGCCAAGAAGGCTGCGAGGACCGCGAGTCAAGAACCCTGACAAAGCGGACAGGCGCGATACGTTGCTGCCGATGAAGGTCGTACAGGCGGGTGAGTCGAACGGGCGGCGGGCGACTCAGGCCAATCCACGACCGTGGTGGCTGCTCCACCGGCTGACCCTGCTCGTGCTGGTGCTGGGGTTCGCGGTGATCACCAGCCTCGCGGTCGCCGCGTGGGCGATCCACAGCTCCAACGAGAACCGCCTCCTGCACCAACGCGTCAGCGAGGCCAGCCTCCTCCTCACGAGCGGGTTGCCGACCATCGCGTCGCCGATGAACGCCGCGGCCGAGGTGGCCGAATCCACCGATGCCGACCCGGCGAAGCTGCAGGCGTTCCTTGCGTCGAGCGTCGGATCGGCCCCGGGCCAGCGCTTCTACACGCTGTCGGTCTGGTCGGCGACGAAGCCGGGGCGGCCGATCGTCGAGCTCGGCCCGAACCACCTTTCGGGCGCCGACCTGGGGTCCGCGCGCCGGTTCCTCGCGGCATCGCCCGGCACGACCACCCTGCGGGTCCAAGACCTCCTCGACGCCCGTCGCCCAAGCCTGGGCTACGCGGTGGCGTCGGCCCGCCCGGGTCATCGCTACGTCGTCTACGCCCGCACCATGCTCCCGGCCGATCGGACGCAGCGCACCCAGTCCGCCTCGGCGTTCTCCGGCCTCAACTACGTGTTGTACTTCGGCGCCAAGGAAGACCCGACTCGGATCCTCACCGCCAGCGCGCCGAACCTGCCCACTCATGGCCGCAGGGCATCTCAGGTCATCACCTTCGTGGACACCCGCCTGCGGCTCGTGATGTACCCCAAGGGTGACCTCGGCGGGCCCCTGATGGCCCGCCTGCCGTGGCTCATCATCATCGTCGGCGTCGCCACCACGCTCGGCTTCGGCCTGCTCGCCGAGCGCCTGATCCGTCGGCGCGAGCTCGCGCAGGCGCTGGCCGCGGAGAACGACCAGATGTACCAGGGGCAGCGAACGGTGGCCGAGACCCTCCAACGGAGCCTGCTCCCCGACGTCCTGCCCGACCTGCCCGGCCTGGAGTTCGGCGCCCGCTACGAGCCCGGTGTCGAGGGCATCGAGATCGGCGGAGACTGGTACGACGTGGTCGACATCGACGAGGACCGCGTGCTGCTCGTGGTCGGCGACGTGTCCGGACGTGGCCTCGGTGCCGGCGCTGTGATGGCATCGCTGCGCTATGCGATCCGGGCCCACGCGACGCAGGGCGACGGCCCCGCCGAGATCCTCGAGAAGCTCGGCACGATGCTCAACGTCGTGCGCGACAAGCACTTCGCCACCGTGCTGTGCATCGAGATCGACCGGAAGGCGCACACGTTGCGCATCGCCGACGCCGGCCACCCAGCAGGGCTGCTGCTGAGCAACGGCGACGCCAGGTTCGTGGATGTCGCGATCGGCGCACCCATCGGCGTGGCGACCGGCCGCCCGTTCCAGGAGACCGTCACGACCATCCCACCGGAGGCCACGCTGCTCATGTTCACCGACGGATTGTTCGAGCGGCGGGGCGAGCCCGTCGACGAGGGGATGGAGCGCCTGCGGACGACCTCCACCGGCATCGACGGGACGCTCGACGAGCTGCTCTCCGCGGTCTTCGATCGCATGACCGGCGGGGTCGCCAGCGACGACACCGCCCTGCTCGGCATCCGGTGGCGATCGTGAAGGTCCTCGACGCCACCGGGCAGGCGGCTCCCCGCACGAAGTTCCTCGACGCCGATCCCCACAACGTGGTCCTCGCCCGCCGGTGGCTGGTCGACCAGCTGCGGTCGCTGGCGGAGATCCCCGACGAGCTGCTGGCCGAGGCGGGGGTCATCATCAGCGAGCTGGTCACGAACGTGTTCACCCACACCGGGTCGGCGGCCACCATCTCGGTGGTGTCGTCGGTCAACTCGGTCCACGTGTCCGTACACGACGAGGAGCGGGGGTCCCTCCCGGTCCTGCGCCCGGTCGACCCGACGCGCATCGGCGGGAACGGCATCCGCATCCTCGATGCGTTCTCCCAGGCGTGGGGCTACACGAAGATCCAAGGTGACGGGAAGCTCGTCTGGTTCACCCTCGCATGGTGAGCCAAGCTGGGGACATGGAACCGATGCCCGACGGACTGTCGATCGAGATGGCGGTGGCCGACGACGCGGTCACCTTGGCGTTGACCGGCGAGGTCGACCTGGCCACCGCCCCCCAGCTGGGCGCCGCCTTCGCGGACGCGCTCACCCACGCCCCCAACCGCGTGGTGATCGACTGCACGGCGCTCACGTTCCTCGACTCCTCGGGCATCCAGGTACTGGTTGCCGCGTGGGAGTCGATGAAGGACCGGGCGACGATGCCGGTGGTGCTCAAGAACATGAGCCCCATCGTCAAGCAGGTCTTGGAGGCCTGCGGGGTCCGGGACCTGCTCACCGAGTAGTCGGGCCGCCCGCGCAGACGACGCGGTTGGGCGCCCGCGCTCAGCGGCGCTCGAGCACCACGACGGGGATCGTGCGAACGGTCTTGGCCTCGTACTCGGCGAACCCCGGCATGGCCGACTTCTGGGCGTCCCAGATCGGCTGACGCTCGGCGTCGTCAAGGACGCGGGCGGTGACCGGGACCGTCTCGGCGCCCACCTCGATCGAGGCCTCGGGCTGGGCGACCAGGTTGTGGTACCAGTCCGGGTTGGTGTCGGCGCCGGCCTTCGAGGCGAAGATCGCCCACCTGTCGCCGAGGTCTTGGTACACGACCGGCGCGATCCGCTCCTGTCCGGACCGGGCGCCCGTGGTGTGCAGCACGAGCATGGGCGCACCCTCGAAGGGGCCTCCGACCGTGCCGTCGTTCGCTCGGAACTCCTCGACGATCTGGCGGTTGAACGGGTTGAGGTCGTCGAGGTCGGACATCGGGGCTCCTGGGTCAAGTGGTGGCGTCGGGACCCGACATCGTGCCACCTGGGCCCAGGTCGGTCGTAGCGGGGGGTGGTCCGATCGTCAGCGAGCGGTGTCGCGGAGGAAGCTCGCGATCCAGGCGGCCACGATGGCTTGGTCGAGGGGGCGGTCGAGCGAAGCGAGCGCGTCGTCGGATCGTTCCGCGCCGATCAGCTCGCGGCGGCGCTCGATGAGATCCCGTGACACGGCGGTGGAGAACTCGGGGTGCGGTTGGATGGCGAGGGCGGCGGGGCCGAGGGTGTAGGCCGCGATCGGGCAGTGGTCGGTGCGGGCGATCACCTGTGCGCCGTCGGGAAGCTCCACGACCTGGTCTTGGTGGCTGGCGACGAGCCGTATCGGTGCCTCGTGCGGTGGCTCCATCCAGCCTTCCGCCGTGAGGAAGTGGTACTCGTGCGCGCCCACCCCCCAGCCCGCTCCCGCCCGGGCCACCCGGCCCCCGTGGGCCTGGGCGAGGAGCTGGTGCCCGAAGCAGATCGCGACGAGCGGCGCCTGGTCGGCCACGACGTCGCGGAGGAACTGCTCCACCGGGGGGATCCAGGGCAGGGGATCGTACGTCGAGCGGGCCGACCCGGACACGAGCCACCCGTCGCAGGCGTCGGTGGCATCGGGAGGCGGTCCGCTGGTCACGTCCCAGGTCGCGATCTCGACGCCGTGGGACCCCAGGAGCGCCGAGAAGATCTCGGGGTAGTCGCCGTAGTCCGGCTGGAGGTCGGTGTGGAGGTGGCCGCACTGCAGGAGGCCGATGCGCAGGTCGGACATGGCCCAAGACGCTACCGGCCGCTTCGAGCCGCCTCTTCCATGCGGGCCCCGGTCGAGCGTGCTTGGCTGTGGGCATGACGCTCATGGACATCCCGGCCGCGATGCACCGCGGCGAAGACGAACTCCCCTTCGTGACCCTGGAGGAGGGCGTGGAGCTCCAGCTGCTCCAGGTCGACATCCCGACCGGGCTGTGGGTCATTCGCAACCGGTTCGCGCCCGGCACGAGCGTGCAGCGGCACAAGCACACCGGGACGGTGTTCGCCTTCACCCAGGCGGGGTCGTGGAAGTACGCCGAGTACCCAGAGGTCAACACGGCCGGCTCCTACCTCTTCGAGCCGGCGGGTTCGACGCACACCCTGCTCGTGCCCGAGACCAACACCGAGGTCACCGACGTCTGGTTTGCCATCACCGGCGCCAACCTCAACCTCGATGCCGACGGCAACGTCGACCTCGTGATCGACGCGCAGCTCGTGCTCGACTTCTACCTCGGTCTGTGCGCGGCGATCGGCGTGGAGGACCCGCCCGTCATCGGCCGCTGATACGGCGAGGGGCGCTGCGGCCCCAGCCTCAGCTTCAGTCGGCGTCGGGGAGCAGACGCCGGAAGCTCGGGCGCCGATGGATCAGCGCGGACAGCTCGGTGCGGTTGTGCACGCCGAGCTTGCGGAACGACCGGGCCAGGTGGGTCTTCACCGTGTCGACGCTAACGAACAAGGCCTCGGCGATCTGGGCGTTGCGGCGTCCCAGGGCGGCGAGGGCCACGACCTCGGCTTCGCGCTCGGAGAGGCCGAGGTCGCGCCCGGGCCATCCCCGCTCCTCGCGGGTGGACCGGCTGGCTCCGTGCGGGCCGCTGACGACCTGTTCGCCGTCGGCGATCTCGCACAGCTGGCTGACCAGCTCCTTGGCGGGGCTCGCCTTCGACAGGTAGCCGGCGGCACCGGCGCGCAGGGCCTGCTGCACCGCGTCGTCGTCGAAGTTGAACGAGTAGACGGCGACCTGCTTGACCTCGGGGCGGCCGAGCAGCTTGCCCAGCTCCATCTCCTCGAGTCCCTGGCGGCCGAAGGTGTCATAGAGCGCGATGTCGACGGAGTGATCCAGCGGCTCGTCTACGAGGAAGCTGTCCACGAGCTCGATCTGCTCGCCGAACGGCTCGAGGATGGCGGCGAGACCGGCGATGACGACCTCGTAGTCGTTCACCACGGCGACGCGGGGTCGGTGACCGTCGGTCATGGTCACGAGATCTGTCCTTCACCGGCGATGTGGGCTCCGGTCTCGGCCGCCTTCTTGTAGCTCGCGGCGGCCTCGGGATCGACCCGCGGAAGGGCCTCGGCGGCCGCTTCCTCCTCGGGCGTCGGGGGGCGGTCGGCGCCCGCGTGCTGTTGCTCGTCTTCGGCTTCGGCGGCTCGGGTCGAATCGCTCACGTTCGCTTCGTCATCGGGCACGTCGGACATGCTCGGCTCCTGCGTCTCTTGGGGGGGTGGGCTTTTGAACTACCCCGGGTGACACTCGGCAGAACCACAGCGGATCCGGATCACCCGGCTCGGGACCCTTCTCACCCGGTCACTCGTAGCGCATGCCGATCTCACGGAGGAGCTCGATGAAGTTGCTGCCGGCGTCGGGTGCCGGGGCTCCCGGCGTGTAGGAGACCGCTCGGAGCGCGCCCGAGTAGGCGAACGTGCCGTGGGCCTCGTGCAGGCCCCAGGACACGGGGGAGCGCCGGTCGATGCCCACGTTGATGCCCTCGAAGGGAGCCATCGCGCCCAACATGACCAGTCCCTCGAAGCGCCCGACCTCGCTCCCGTCGACGCTGATCGCAACATCCCACGTCCAGCCGCCGGGCGCCGTGACGGCCAGCTGGATCTGGTGGGTGGTGGTGGCGACCGGGCCGCAGCGCACCTCCGTCATGACGCCGTAGCCGTTGTGGACGAAGACGAGTTGGCCTCCGTCCTCGGGGGGTTCGACGTACAGCGCGTAGCCCCCGCCCTGGTCGCCGTGGGAGACGAGCACGCCGGCGTCGCCCTCGACGTAGCCGTCGCCGCCGAGCTCGACGTCGACATCGAAGGACCGCCACTGGATGAGCTGCTGCGAGCGGTACCGCTCGAGCGTGTGGGTCCCGGCGACGATGCGGACAGGCTCGTGGAGCGGCGCCTCGTAGGGCGGCCGCACGACGTACCGAAGCCGGGAGCCCTCATCGAGGGGGTACACCTGGTTCTCGCGTGCGGCCGCCTCCCAGCCTGCGGCCAGCTCGGCCACCTTGTCGGGGTGTTCGGCAGCGAGGTTCGTGGTCTCGGTGCGATCGGCGGCCAGGTCGTACAGCTCCCACTCGTGGTCGCCGAACGGGGTGAGCGGCTGGTGGCGGGTGACCACCTCCCAGTCGCCCTCGTAGAAGCCGCGGTGGCCGGCCATCTCGAGGTACTGGCCGCCGCGCTCGTGCGCGGCATCCGCACCGTCCGGGGCCAGCACGGGGGTGAGGCTCGTGCCGTTCAGCGGCTGGAGGGCGATGCCGTTGCGCTCGAAGGGTCGGGCCACGCCGGCCAGCTCGCAGAGGGTCGGGAGCAGGTCGGTGACGTGCGACCACTGGTCGCGGAGGCCGGTCCCGACGAGGCGGCCGCGTCCGTTGGGCCAGTGGAGGATGAACGGCACCGAGTGCCCGCCGGCATGGGTGTTGATCTTGTAGAGCCGGAACGGGGTGTTCGAGGCCATCGCCCACCCGCGCGGGTAGTGGACGAGGGCACGCGGGCCGCCGGCGAGGTCGATGCGAGACCGGTCGAACTCGAAGTCCTCGATGTCCTTCACGTTCTTGGAGACGAGGCTGCGGAAGTACGAGGTCGTTCCCCCCGCTTCACCCTCGCGGGACGCGCCGTTGTCGGACAGGAACAACACGATGGTGTCCTCGGCGACGCCGAGCTCGTCGAGGGCGGCGCCCAGGCGGCCGACCGACTGGTCGACGCTGTCGACCATGGCCGCGTAGACCTCCATGTAGCGGGCATACAGCCGCTGGTCCTCGGGATCGAGCTCGTCCCATGGCGGCACCTCGTCCCCGTCCTCGCTGTTGCGGGGCGGGAGGACGGTGCCGGGCGGCAGCAGTCCCCGTTCGATCTGGCTGGCATGGCGGGCCTCGCGCAGTGCGTCCCAGCCGGCGTCGTAGCGGCCCTTGTGGTTCGCGAGGTCCGACGCCTTGCACTGGAGCGGCGCATGGACCGCGATGTGGGCGAAGTAGCAGAAGAACGGCTGCGACGGGTTCGATGCCTTGGCCTGGCGGATGAAGCCGATCGCCCGATCGGTGAGGTCGTCGGTGACGTAGTAGCCGTCGGGGTACTCGTCCTGCTCGACGGTGTGGTTGTCCTCCACGAGCCGGTGCGGGTGGTGCAGGTTGGTGAACGCGTCGAGGACTCCGTAGTAGCGATCGAAGCCGCGCTGGCATGGCCACGAGTGGCGGGGACCCGCGTCCGAGAGGTCGGCGTCCTTGGTCAGGTGCCACTTGCCGATGGCGATGGTGTGGTAGCCGGCGTCGCGGAACAGCTCGGCGGCGGTGGCCACGTCGTCGGCCA
>JAOBWM010000183.1 GCA_025463365.1 Acidimicrobiales bacterium | reverse complement strand
GCCGAGGAAGCTCGCGCCGCCCAGCGCCGCTTCCGCCACCTGGAGAACGGCCTGATCCCCGTTCGCGTCGAGACCCGGCGGACCCGCGCTGCCGTGGATCGGATGCACCGCCAGTAAGCTCGCGGCATGATCAACATGCCCGGCGGCCCCGAGCTCATGGTCATCGTGTTGATCGCACTGATCGTCCTGGGTCCCCAGCAACTGCCGAAGGCCATGCGCACGTTCGGCACCGTGATGGCCGAGATCCGGAAGGTCTCGAGTGGGTTCCAGGCCGAGATGAAGAGCGCGATGGACTCCATCACCGACGACTCCCCGTCGAAGCCCCAGAGCGGTTCCAGGTCGCCGGTCGACACCACGTCGCGTACCGCCGCGGAGCCGATCGACGCCGACGTCACCGAGGTGGTGGCCCGCAACGACGCCACCGTCGACGAGACCGGCAGCGCCACCGAGGTCGAGCCCGCAACCGCGGCCGAGGCCACCGACACCCGGCCCGTGATCGACCCGGTCGACCGGGCCGCGGGCTGACTCCGTCGACCTCACCATGGCTGACACCTTGAAGGCACGCACGTCCTCCGACGCGGGGCAGATGTCGTTGATGGAGCACCTGGTGGAGCTCCGCAACCGGCTCATCAAGTGCGCCATCGCCATTGCCATCGGTGCGACGGTGGGCTGGGTGCTCTACCACCCGGTGTTCAACGTGCTCCGCGAGCCGCTCAACGACCTCGCCGGCAAGAACGTCAGCGACAAGCTCCAGGTGCTCAATCCGCTCGACGGGTTCATGCTCCGGATCAAGATGTCGACCTACATCGGCTTCGCCATCGCCATGCCGTTCCTGCTCTACCAGCTCTGGAAGTTCATCTCGCCCGGGCTCTACCAGAACGAGCGGCGCTACGCCTCGGCGTTCGTGGCCTCGGCCACCTTCTTGTTCCTGCTCGGGGCCGGGATCGCCTTCTTCACCCTGCCGCAGGCGCTCAAGTTCCTGCAGGCCGTGGGTGGGAAGGACCTCTACTACCAGTACTCGCCCGAGAGCTACCTCATGTTGATCGTCTACATGATGTTGGCGTTCGGGCTCGGCTTCGAGTTCCCCATCCTGCTGGTGGCGTTGCAGCTCGTGGGCATCTTGACGCCGCAGATGCTGAGCGAGTTCCGGCGCTTCGGCATCGTGATCATCTTCGTGGTGGCGGCGGTGATCACGCCCAGCGCGGATCCCATCAGCCTCTTCGCGCTGGCCATCCCGATGATGATCTTCTACGAGATCTCCATCGTCATCGGGCGGGTCGTCAAGCGGCGCAAGGCCAAGGCCGATGCCGCCTGACCCGGCGGCAGCCCCAGTGACCTCCTTGCCGTTCACCCTCGACCGCTTCCAGGTCGAGGCCATCGAGGCCGTCGACGCCGGCCACAACGTGCTCGTCGCCGCACCGACCGGTTCCGGCAAGACGGTCGTGGCCGAACATGCCGTCGCCCGTGCCCTCGAGACGGGCCGCCGCGCCTTCTACACGACCCCGATCAAGGCGCTGTCGAACCAGAAGTACGCGGATCTCGTGCGGCGCCACGGCACCGACCAGGTGGGGCTGCTCACCGGCGACAACGCGGTCAACGCGGGGGCTCCGGTGGTCGTGATGACCACCGAGGTCCTGCGGAACATGGTCTACGCCCGCTCCTCGGCGCTGGACGGGCTCGGTTGGGTGGTGCTCGACGAGGTCCACTACCTCCAGGACGCCTACCGGGGGCCGGTGTGGGAGGAGGTCATCATCCACACGCCGGCGGACGTGCGGTTCGTGTGCCTCTCCGCCACGGTCTCCAACGCCGAGGAGCTGGCCGGGTGGATCGCGTCGGCTCGGGGCCGAACCGACACCATCATGGAGCACGAACGGCCGGTCGACCTGGTCAACCACTTCCTCGTCTACGACAAGGCCACGGGGGATCTCGCGCAGGTCGAGACGCTGGTCGACGGCCGCCCCAACCCCGACGGGACTCGGTTCGACGCGCCGCCGCCCGGTCCCCGCAACGACCGGTACCGCCAGCGAGGGCGCAACCGGTGGGGCACGCCCCGGCGGCCCGAGGTGGTCGAGCACCTCGAGGGCAGCCTCTTGCTGCCGGCGATCTACTTCATCTTCAGCCGGGCCGGCTGCGACGACGCCGCCAAGAGCGTCCTCGACGAGGGCTTCCGCCTGACCACGCCAGAAGATCGCGTGCGGATCCGGGCCATCGCGGAGCACCACGTCGAGCACCTCGGCGACGACGACCTGCGCGTGCTCGGCTACGACCGCTGGCTGGCCGGGCTCGAGGCGGGCGTGGCCGCCCACCACGCCGGGATGGTGCCGCCGTTCAAGGAGGCGGTCGAGGCGTGCTTCGTCGAGGGCCTGGTCAAGGTCGTGTTCGCCACCGAGACCCTTGCCCTCGGCATCAACATGCCGGCGCGGTCGGTGGTGATCGAGGCGCTGTCGAAGTTCACCGGTGAGCACCACGAGGACCTCACGCCGTCGCTGTACACGCAGCTCACCGGCCGGGCCGGCCGGCGCGGCCTCGACCCGGTCGGGCATGCGCTCGTCCTGTGGTCGCCCTGGCATGGGTTCGACAAGGTTGCGGCCCTGGCCGCGAGCCGGGAGTTCGTGCTGCGGTCGGCGTTCCGGCCGACCTACAACATGGTGGTCAACCTCGTCCGCCGCTACGACCGGGTCGAGGCCCACGAACTGCTCGGTCGCTCCTTCGCGCAGTACCAGGCGGACCGCTCGCTGGGCCGGCTCGCCAACCGCAAGGCCACCCGGAGCCGGCTCCTCGCCGAGGCCGAGGCGGCGGCCACGTGCGAGCTGGGCGACGTCGACGAGTACCGGGAGCGCCGGGCCGAGGAGCGTCGGCGCGCGCGCGAGGCGAGGGCATCGGCACGCGACCTGGTGTCGGACTCGGTCGACCGACTGGCGCCGGGTGACGTCATCCGCGTCGCCGGGCATCGCTTGGCCGTGCTGTCGGTGTCGCACCGCAAGGGCGGCTTGCGCCTGCGGGTGATCGATCCCGACGCTCACGTGTCGATGCTGGAGCCCGCCGACTTCGACCAGGCACCGGTCCGGGCCGCGACCCTCGCGCTGCCCGAGCCGTTCGATCCCCGCAATCGGATCGTGCAGCGCCAGCTCGCGAGCCAGCTCCGCAAGGCACGGATCAGCCACCGTGGTCCCCGCGACGACGAGGCCGAGGACACGGAGGCCGCGGGTGCTGTTCCGAGCGGCGCCGCCCTTCGCTCGGCCGACCTACCGGTCGCCGGGTGCCCCGACCTCGACCGGCACCTCGCTGCTGCGGCCGAGCGTGACCGGCTCCGCCGGCAGCTCGCCGACCTCGAGCGCCGCACCGAGGAGCGCTCCTCGTCGCTGACGCGGCGGTTCGACCAGATCGAGCAGCTCCTCACCGACCGCGGCTTCCTGCGGAACTGGACCCTCACCGAGCGCGGCGAGATCCTGGCGCGGACCTTCCACGAGAGCGACCTGCTCGTCGCGACAGTGATCGCCGAGGGGCTCCTGGACGATCTCGATGCCGCCTCCCTCGCCGGCGTGGTGTCGATGCTGACCTACGAGCACCGGTCGAAGGACGCGCCGCCGACGCCTTGGTACCCGTCGCCCGCGGTCCGCGAGCGCGCCACGAAGATCGACGCCCTCGCTCGTCGCCTCGTGCGCGACGAGGAACGCCTCGGCCTCCCGGCGACGCGCCTGCCCGATCCCACGTTCCTGGCCCTCGCCTACGCCTGGGCGGCCGGCGAGTCGTTCGAGGTCGTGGTGCGCGACGAGGCGTTGTCGGGCGGTGACTTCGTGCGCAACGTCAAGCAGCTCCTCGACCTGCTGCGGCAGGTGGGGGAGGTGGCACCCGTCGCGGCCACCGCCGCCACCGCCCGGGCGGCCGCCGACAGCCTGCGGCGCGGCATCGTCGCGGCCAGCGCCGAGGTCTCGGACCCGACCGATCCTGCGGATCCCGTGGATCCCGTGGATCCCGTGGATCCGGTGCCGTGACCATCGAGAAGGGGCAGCCATGGGGTCGCGTCGGTGGGCTCCCCGCCGACGGCGTCGAGGTCCACACCAACGCCGAGGCCCGGGCGGTGGTGGAGGAGGCCCGGCGGGCCGGCGGTCCGGTGCCCCCCCTGGGCCTGCTCGGTGGGGATCTCTGCCGCACGGTCGGCGGGCGCGGCGACGCCGGCCGCCTCCGATCCGACGAGGCCATGACGCTTCCGGTCGACCTCGGCTCCGTGCTGATCGACGGCCGCCAGCACTGGTTCCTGGCTCACCTCGTGGCCCGGCGCTCGTGGTGGAGGGGCCCGATCCTGGCCGTGATGAACGCCCAGTGGATCGGCGAGTGGGACGTGGCGCCCCGGTCCCACCCGAACGACGGCCTCTTGGACTCCTTCGAGGCAGACCTCTCCCTCGACGACCGCCTCAAGGCGCGCCGCCGCCTGCGGACCGGGACGCACGTGCCCCACCCCGGCATCCACGAGCGTCGTGCCGCGGCGATGCAGTTCGAGTTCGACCGGCCCACGCCGGTCCACCTCGACGGCACCCGCGTGGGGACGGCGCGCGTGCTCTCGGTCCGCCTGGAGGCCGACGCCCTCACCTGCGTGGTCTGATCGATCGGTGCCGGCGGCGGTACGGTCCGGACCATGAAGGCCTGGATCCTCGACGAGTCGCCCGGCAGCTACCGCTTCGGTGAGATCGACGATCCGCCGGTCGGTCCCGACGACGTGCGGGTGCGCCCGATCGCCAGCGCGCTCAACCACATGGACCTCTGGGTCACCCGGGGGAGGCCGCGCCCGAAGCTCCCGCACGTGCCCGGGTGCGACATCGCCGGCGTGGTGGAGGCCGTCGGGTCCCAGGTCTCATCGGTCGCAGTGGGCGACGAGGTCGTGGTGAACCCGGCCGTCTCTCCCATCGAGGCTGTCGTGGCGCACGGGGACGACGCCCCGATGTACCCCGGCTTCCAGATCGTCGGGGAGCAGCGGTGGGGCGGGCACGCCGAGCTGGTGGTGGTGCCGTCGCGCAACGTCGTGCCCAAGCCCGCCGATCGCAGCTGGGCCGAGTGCGCCGCGTTCCCCCTCGCGACCCTGACCGCGTACCGCATGCTCCGGCGGGCCCGGCTCCGCGCCGGCGAGCGGGTGCTGATCGTCGGGATCGGCGGTGGCGTGTCGATGGCGGCGCTGGCGCTGGCCCGCTCGATGGGTGCGGTCGTGTACGGCACGTCGCGCGACGAAGCCAAGCGCCGCCGGGCGGTGGAGCTGGGAGCGGCCGACGCGTTCGCGTCCGACGAGGACTGGCCGGTGCGCTGCGAGGTCGTGGTCGAGAGCGTCGGCCCCGCCACCTGGGACCGATCGATCCGGGCCCTGGCGCCCGGCGGGCGCCTGGTGGTGTGCGGCGGCACGTCGGGCCCGGTCGTCGAGGTCAACCTGCCGCGGCTGTTCTTCAAGCAGCACGAGATCATCGGTTCGACCATGGGCGGCTACGGGGAGTTCGCCGAGGTCGCCGGCCTCGTGGCCCAGGGTCTGCCGGTGGCGGTCGACGCAGAGCTCCCGATCGCGGAGTACGAATCGGCGTTGACCCGCCTCGAAGCCGGCGACCAGCTGGGCAAGATCGTCCTGCGCCACGACTGAGGCCCGGCCCGGCGGAAGGGCTTGGGGGTGCCAAGGCCTAGCCTCCGGGCATGGTCGACCTGGACGCCGTGAAGGACCGCATCGACCGGGTGGTCGACGACCACGCCGACGTCCTCCTGGCGGCCAGCCACGAGATCCACGCCCACCCCGAGCTGGGGTTCGAAGAGCACGAGGCCCACCGGGTGCTCACCGACCTGCTCGCCGACGCCGGCCTCGCGGTCACCCGCGGTGCCTACGACCTTCCCACCGCGTTCGAGGCCACCGCCGGGACACAGGGCCCACGCATCGCGGTGCTGTGCGAGTACGACGCGCTGCCCGGGATCGGCCACGCCTGCGGCCACAACGTGATCGGCGCCGCGGGGGCCGGGGCGGGGATCGCGGCGGCGGCCGTCGCCGAGGAGCTGGGCGGCACGGTCGTCGTGCTTGGAACGCCCGCGGAAGAGGGCGGGGGCGGGAAGGTCTACCTGGCCGAGCGGGGGGCGTTCGCGTCCATCGATGCCGCACTCATGGTCCACCCCGCCGGGCTCGACCTCGCCTGGTTCGGTGCCATCGCGATCCAGCAGCTCGAGGTCACCTACCAGGGGCGGGCCGCCCATGCCGCAGCCGCGCCCCAGGCCGGCCGCAACGCCCTCGATGCCGCCGTGCTCGGCTACATCAACGTGGCGGCGCTGCGCCAGCACATCCGGCCCGACGAGCGCGTGCACGGGATCTTCACCGACGCGGGCAAGGCCCCGAACGTCGTGCCGGAACACGCCGCGGCCTCGTGGTACGTGCGCTCGCCGACGGTCCGGGGGCTCGAGAAGCTCAAGGCCCGGGTCCTGGCCTGCCTCGAAGCCGGAGCGTCCGCCTCCGGCTGCACGATGGAGCACACCTGGCTGGATCCGGCCTACGCCAACATGGTGGACAACGGTCCCATGGTGGAGCGGTACCGCGAGAACCTCGCCCGCACGGGCCGCACGCTGGCCGACCCGAGCTCGATCGACGGCATCGTCGGCAGCACCGACATGGGCAACCTCAGCCACATCGTCCCCTCGATCCACCCGATGATCCAGGTGTCGCCGCCGACCGTCGCCATCCACACGCAGGACTTCGTGCGCTTCGCCGGCGGCGAGGAGGGCGATCGGGCGGTGCTCGACGGGGCCAAGGCGATGGCGGCCACGGTGGTCGACCTGTGGGCCCGACCGGGGGCGCTCGACGACGCCCGGACCGCCTTCGAGGAGGCTCGGGCCTCGGGCCGAGCCACGGGATCAGCCACGGTCTGAGCCCGCTCCGGTCCCTGCCGCACGGGGTGCCACCCTCTAGCCTCACCGCTCGTGACCGTGTACGTGGCCGAGGAGTTCAGCGACACCGAATCCGATGTGCTGCGCCGGTACTTCACCAACCTGGACAGCCCGGTCTTCGCCCTGGTCAACCTGCCCGAGGTCGTGAAGGGCGCCCTGTTCGCCCGGTACTCGCGTTCCTCCAAGAGCCTGCGACGGTTGTTCCTCGACGAGTTCGTGGGCGAGCTCGACATCTCCGGTGACCAGACGATCGACGCCACCGTCGGCCTACGGCGCGCTGAAGAGCTCTACGACCGGGTGTTCTTCGAGTACGGCGACGACTCGGTGGCCCAGCTCGGCGGGGTGCACCTGGCCTGCGAGCAGGCCTCGAACCTGCTGACCAAGGTGCTCGAGTGGGGGCGGCTCATGTCGTACCTCGAGCAGTCCACCCGCTACATCGCGTACGACGCCCGGATCGGCGGCCGGTACCGCTTCTACCGCGACCCGGGGATCCTGGGCTCGCCGCTCGGGACCCGCTTCGTCGGAGAGATGGATCGGTTGTTCGACACCTACGCCGAGCTCCTGCCGGTCCTCACCGACTTCTTCCGCGAGCAGTTCCCGAAGGACGAGACCGACTCGGACTTCGTGTACCGCCAAGCCGTTCGGGCCAAGGCGTTCGACTCGCTGCGCGGGATCCTTCCGGCCGCCTCCCTGTCCAACGTCGGCATCTACGGCACCGGCCAGGCCTACGAGGCGCTGCTGCTGCGCATGCG
>JAOBWM010000182.1 GCA_025463365.1 Acidimicrobiales bacterium | reverse complement strand
GGGCCGCCGCCTCCGCGCGGAGCTGAGGCGTCCGCGAGGGAGGCGAATTGCTGACAGGGTGTGACCCTTTACTGACGACTTTCTGTGAGGGCGCACCGATGCAAGGCAACACCGCCTGGGTCCTGGTATCCACGGCCCTGGTCCTGTTCATGACGCCCGGCTTGGCGTTCTTCTACGGGGGCATGGTCCGCTCGAAGAACTTCCTGGCCATGCTCATGCAGAACTTCTTCGCCATCGGCCTGCTGGCCGTGCTCTGGGCGGTCCTCGGTGCCACCATCGCCTTCGGCAACTTCGGTGACGGCGGCTGGTTCGGCGGCTTCGCCCACCTGGGGCTGAGCGGCGTCGGGGCCACCGACAAGCTGTTCGGGCTGGGCATCCCCGACACGCTGTTCATCGCGTACCAGATGACGTTCGCGATCATCACGCCGGCCCTGATCACCGGGGCGACGGCAGATCGGTTGAAGTTCGCGGCCTACAGCCTGTTCATCGGGATCTGGCTCATCGTCATCTACTCGCCGGTCGCCCACTGGGCGTTCGGCGGTGGCTGGATCGCCAAGATGGGGGCCCTCGACTTCGCCGGCGGCCTGGTCGTCCACGTCAACGCCGGCGCGGCCGCGCTGGCCGTGCTCCTCGTGATCGGCGCCCGGAAGGGGCACGGCAAGGAGCCGATGCCACCGCACGCCCTGCCGTGGACGCTCCTCGGGACCGGCATCTTGTGGTTCGGCTGGTTCGGGTTCAACGCCGGCTCGGCGCTGGCGGCCAACGGCGTCGCGGCCCAGGCGCTGCTCAACACGCTGCTGGCCCCGGCCGCAGCGATGCTGGGCTGGCTCATCGTCGAGAAGGTGAAGGACACCCACGTGACCACGCTCGGCGCCGCCTCCGGGGCGGTCGCCGGCATGGTGGCCATCACCCCGTGCGCGGGCTTCGTCGGCTCCATGCCGGCGCTGCTCATCGGGTTCGCCGCCGGGATGATCTGCTACCTCGCCCTGTCGATCAAGGAGAAGGCCAAGCTCGACGACGCCCTCGACGTGCTCGCGGTCCACCTCGTCGGTGGCATCTTCGGCTCGATCGCCCTCGGGCTGTTCGCCGACTCGAAGATCAACGAGGCCGTCACCAACAACGGACTGTTCATCAGCGGCGGCGGCATCGAGCTGCTGAAGGACCAGGTCGTGGCGACCGCCGCGGTGTTCGCGTTCGCCTTCGTCGGCAGCTACGTGATCGCCAAGGGCATCGACGTGGTGATCGGCCTTCGGGTGGAGGAGGAGACCGAGGAGATCGGCCTCGACCAGGGCCTGCACGCCGAGACCGCCTACAGCAACCTGTGAACCCGGCTCGAACGCAACGGAAGGAACTCCCATGAAGCTCATCACCGCTGTCGTCAAGCCGTTCCGGCTCGACGAGATCAAAGAGGCATTGAAGGCCGCCGGCATCGCCGGGATCACCGTCACCGAGGTCCAGGGGTTCGGGCGCCAGGCCGGCCACACCGAGGTGTACCGCGGCACCGAATACCAGATCGACTTCGTGCCCAAGGTGCGGATCGAGCTGGTGGTCGACGACGACGACGCCGGTCGCATCGTGGACGTGATCGTCGAATCGGCCCGCACCGGCAAGATCGGTGACGGGAAGATCTGGGTGACCACCGTCGACTCCCTCGTGCGGATCCGCACCGGCGAGCTCGGGGGCGACGCCCTCTGAGAAACCCGGATCGGGCCCTTGTGAGCCGGTTCGGGGGCCTGGAGGTGCCGAGTAGCTTCGCGGCCCATGTCGCTGGCTGAGGATCGCGAACGCCTCACGGCCGACTCCACGCTGCGGGGCATGGCGTTCTCGAATGCCTGGCGCGCCCGCGTCGACGCCTGGTTGGTGGAGCAGTTCACCAGCGCCACCACGACGACGTCGGCGGCCCCGGACAGCCTCGCGCTGGTCGCCGTCGGCGGGTACGGGCGCGGGGATCTCGCGCCGGCGTCGGACCTCGACCTGCTGCTGCTCTACCGGGGCCGGGCCGTGCCCGCCGAGGTGGCCGAGCGCCTCTGGTACCCGATCTGGGACGAAGGGCTGAAGCTCGGCCATGCGGTGCGGACCGTCGACGACGCGCTCGCCCTGTCGGCCGACGATCTCGACACCGCGACGTCGCTGCTCACGGTCCGCCACCTCGCGGGCGCCGCGGATCTCACCCGGGAGTTGGAGGACGACGCCGCCGCGCAATGGGTGAAGCGGTCCAAGCGGTACCTCGGGATGTTGCGCACCACGGTCGGGGCGCGCCAGGCCCAGAACGGCGAGGTCGCCTTCCTGCTCGAGCCGAACCTCAAGGACGGGCGCGGCGGCCTGCGCGACATCCACTGCTTGCGTTGGGCCCAGGCCGCGCGGCCCGTCCTCGAAGCCGGCGACGCCGAAGCGCTCGCCGCCGCCGAGACCACCCTGTTCGATGCCCGCGTCGCCCTGCATCGCACGAGCGGCCGGATCTCGGACCAGTTGATGCTCCAGGATCAGGACGGCGTGGCCGCGGACCTCGGCCAGACGGCGGACGAGCTGATGGCCGAGGTCGCCCGGGCCGCTCGCACCGTGGCCTGGATCGCCGACGAGACGTGGGATCGCGTGGGGTCGTCGCTCGCCACGTCGATCAGCCTGCTCGGGTGGCGCAGCCGGGACCGGGCGCCCGGGCTGGTGGTGCGCGAGGGCCAGGTCCTGCTCGAGACGAACGTCGACCCCGCGAACCGCCCGAACCTGGTGCTCGAAGCAGCGGTCGTCGCGGCCCAGAAGCACGCCCACTTGGCGCGGGCCACGCACGCCCGCCTCGCGGCGAGATCGCCCGAGCCGCCGCCCGTGTGGGACGACGCACTGCGGGAGCGGTTCGTGCAACTGCTCGGCTGCGGCCACGATGCCATCGGGGTGATCGAAGCGCTCGACCACACCGGGCTGTGGGAGCGCTACCTGCCCGAGTGGCCGGCCGTGCGCAACAAGCCCCAACGCAACGCGTACCACCGCTTCACCGTCGACCGGCACCTCCTCGAGGCCGCCGCCAACGCCGCAGCTCTCGTCGACCGGGTCGAGCGCCCCGACCTCCTGCTGCTCGGCGCCCTCCTGCACGACATCGGCAAGGGTCGCCCCGGCGATCACACCGAGGTCGGCATGGAGCTCGTGCGCGAGATCGGCCCCCGCATGGGCCTGCCCGCCGAGGACACCGAGGTGCTCGTCGACATGGTGCGGCTCCACCTCCTGCTGCCCGACGTGGCCACCCGTCGCGACCTGTCCGACGAGACGACGATCATCCACGTGGCCGAAGCCGTGGTCGATGCCGAGCGGCTGCACCTGCTGGCTGCGCTCACCGAGGCCGACTCGCTGGCCACCGGCCCGGCCGCCTGGGGCCGATGGAAGGCCGACCTCGTGAACGAGCTCGTGCACCGGGTCGAGCACCACCTCGAAGGCGGCGACCCCGCCGCGCTCACCCTCCTCGAGTTCCCCGATGCGGACCAGCGCGCCTTGCTGGCAGCGGGCGAGGTGGTGGTGCGGGGCGTGGGCAACACCCTCACCGTGGTGGCGCCCGACCGACCGGGCCTGTTCAGCCGGGTGGCCGGCGTCCTCGCGATCCACGGGCTCGAGGTCCGCAGCGCCGACGCCGCGTCGGTCGGGGACATGGCGCTCGAGGTCTTCAGCGTCACCTCCCGCTTCGGCCCGATGATCGCATGGGAGCGGGTGACGACCCACCTGCACGAAGCCCTGAGCGGCCGCCTCGCCATCGAGGCCCGACTGGCCGAGCGGGTGCGGGCCTATGCGCCGAAGGCGTCGCGGCCCGACCTCCCGCCGCCCGCCGTCCGCTTCGACGATCGGGCATCCACCACGGCAACGGTCGTCGAGGTCCAGGCACGCGACCGCATCGGGTTGCTCTACCGGGTCACCCGAGCGTTCGCCGAGTTCGACCTCGACGTCCGCACGGCCAAGGTCCAGACCCTCGGCGAGCTGGTGGTCGACGCGTTCTACATCACGACCGCCGACGGCGCGCTCGTGACGGACCACGCGGTGCGCAAGGAGCTCGAGCGGTCCTTGCTGCACGCGGTGTCGTAGTGGCGTTCGCGTGTCGCGCTCCGGGCCGGCGCCCGACGCCCGACCGGTAGGGTCCACGGCCATGCGGGATCTGCGGGACATCGGGGCTCATCGATCGGCGCGGGCTCGTCGAACGGCATCGGCGTTGGCGGGGTTGGCCTTGGCCGCTGCGCTGCTCGTCGGGTGCGGTTCGAGCGGGGACGGCGGCGGCGATGCCACCACGACATCGGCGAAGGTGGCGACGACCTCGACCCAGGCCGGCGGGGCGACGGCGGGTGCCATCACGGGTACGACGGTCTCGACCTCCGAGCCGGCCGGGGCCACGACCACGGCCCCCGCCAACGGCCTGAAGCCGGGCGATCCTTGCAGCCTCGAAGAGGGCAGCCCCGACTGCATCGACCCCGAGGACGACGGCGAGGGCGTGTACCTGATCGGCGGGGCCGACTGCGTCGCGAACATCCCCGATCCGGCCACGTGCGCGGACCTCGACGGCGACGGCCACGCCGGCTACCCCGACTCGCAGTAGCCCCCGGTCCACGTCGGTAGGGTCGCGTCGATGGACGAGCGGGCGCCGCTGACCGAGGTCGACCTGCTGCGGTGGGCGGAGGCCCTGTCGGGCATCGCGCGGACGGGGCTCGGGTTCACCGAGAGCCTCTACGAGCGCGAGCGCTTCGAGGAGGTCCTCGCCGTGGCTGCCGACATCCGCCATGCCGCCGGGCAGGAGGCAGGTGTCGACATCGACCGCGAGGCCCTGATCGACGAGTGGCTCAAGGGCGTCGGGCAGGGCGTGCCCGGCTACGTCACCCCGAAGGTCGCGATCGGGGCGGTCGTCGGCAACGACGCCGGTGAGATCCTCCTGATCCAGCGGGCCGATTCGGGCATCTGGCTCTACCCCACCGGTTGGGCCGACGTGGGCTACTCGCCGGCCGAGGTCGCGGTGAAGGAGGTCGCCGAGGAGACGGGCATCCACTGCGAGGTGGTCGGCCTGCTCGCGGTGATGGACGGTCTGCGCCTCGGGTTCACCCGGATCCCGCTCTACTCCCTCGTGTTCCACTGCCGCGCCGTCGGCGGGGAGCTCGAGGCCCACCCCCTCGAGACGAGCGACGTCGGCTGGTTCGCCCGGGACGCGCTGCCGTCGCCGCTCGCCGGCTACGACCAGTGGGGTGAGATGGCGTTCGGGGCCATCGGCGGCGACCCGCCGGCCGTGTGGTTCGACCAACCCCGCGACCCGCCGTGGCGCGGCTGACCTACGAGGGCTTCACTGCCTCGACCGCGAGCGTGTGGTAGCGGTTCCACTCGGCGCCGATCTGGTTGCCGTGCTTGTCGATGCCGGCGAACTCCGCGTCGTCGGTCTCGCCGGCGATGTGGCGCTGCACGTCGGTGAGCCCAGCCGTCTCCAGGCACCGCGTCAGCAGCTGCTCGGAGTAGAGGAAGCGGTGGCCGTGGCCGGAGAACATCCGGTTGACGACGAAGATGGCCCCGCCGAGTTGGTCCTCGGCCATGCCGTTGCGCCGGTTGGCGTCTTCGATCAGCGCTTGCGCCTCGGGGTCGAGGGGACCGACGGCGAGGCGGATCATCGTGTCGTAGTCAGGCGTTGCGATCCGGATGCGGCCGCCGGGCTTCAGCACGCGGGCGCACTCCGTGAGCATGTTCTGGCCGGTGGCGTAGTCGACGTGCTCGATCATGTGCTCGGTGTGGATGCGATCGACCGAGTCGGTGTCGAACGGGAAGGGTTCGCCGGCGTCGAGGTAGATCACATCGGGCCGGGTCGGCGTGAGGTCGGTCGCGATCCAGCCCGGGTGGTCCGTCGGCCCCGCGCCGATCATGACGCGCACCATGTCGGTGCCGGAGAGGTACTTGAGCAGCCGGCGCGGGCGGACGGCCTTCTGGCCGATGCCCCACGTGGACCGGGTGACCTGCTCGACGAGCGGCGACCGGTCCATGAGCTTCTTGACCGTCCCGGTCACGCCTCCTGCAGCCATCGTCGAACCCTATCGACCGATCTGACCGGTTCGAGAGCGTTCCGACCCCACGTCCCCCGTCGACCGTCCCCCGTCGACCGCCCCACCATCCACCCCCGTTCTGAGCGCCCCACGTCGCATGGACGCGACGTGGGGCGCTCAGTACCGAGGGGCCGAGCGTGTCTGTGGTTTCTGAGCGCCCGGCGTCGCATGGGTGCGACACCGGGCGCTCAGAAGCGGGCAGGCGTTGCCCGGCGGGGAGGGTCGGTCGCAGGGCCGGGGAGGTGGGTCGCGGCACGGTTGCTGGGCGGGGAGCGATTGCTGGGCCGGCCGGGTCGGTCGGTCGCTTGGAGGTCAGTCGCCGCGGAGGAAGCGTTCGACTTCTTCGACGAGGTCCGCGGGGTCGGTGTCGGCGAAGGAGTCGAGCTCGTCCTCGTCGTCGCTTTCGTCGTCCGCGGCCTCTTCGAGGCCGGCCACGTAGGCGGCGGTGTCCTCGTCGGCCGCCACGAGCTCGTCGATCTGGCGTTCGTAGGCCGCGGTGGCGATCTGGAGGTCGGTGGTGGGGAGGCTCAGGCCCAGCACGGTGGTGGCCCGCTCCACCAGGGCGAGGGTGGCCTTGGGCGAGGGCGCGCCGGAGACGTAGGTCGGCACCGCGGCCCACAGCGACGCCGACGGGATGCCGCGGTCCCGGCAGGCGGCATGGAGCACGCCGACGATCCCCGTGGGCCCCTCGTACGCCGACTTGGCCAGATCGAGTCGGTCGTTGAGGTCTGGATCGTCGGCGGTGCCGGTGACCGAGGTGGGCCGGGTGTGGGGCACGTCACTCAGGAGGGCGCCGAGGGTGAGCACGAGCGAGCAGCCGAGGGCGTCGGCAGCCTCGGTCACGGCGCGGCAGTAGGTGCGCCAGCGCAGGTGCGGCTCGTGGCCGACCATCACGATGAGGTCGGTGCCGCTCGCCGTCGTGGCCGACCACAGCTCGGTGTCGGGCCAGGTGATCGAGCGGTGGCCCTCGTGGTCGACGGCGACGATCGGGCGCGTGGTGGTGAAGTCGAAGAAGTCCTCGGCCTCGATGGTGGCCACCAGCTCGGCACCATGGCGGTCGGCGAGCCAGCGGGCTGCGCTCGACGCGGCGTCGCCGGCATCGTTCCAGCCCTCGAACGCCGCCACCAGAGCGGGGCGGCGCAACTCGGGGCGATGGTGCCAGCGCAACGGGCTCACCCCAACAACGCTACCGAGGCGGGTCCGTGCTTGTGGCCCACCCCGCCGGGGCGCGTGCCGGCCGTACGTCGGACGCCGGAGGGGGACATCCCGGCGTCCGACGACGGACGGTGGGTCGTCAGGCGACCCGACGCTCGGCCGCCGGCGACAGGGGTTCGCCGGATCGGCCGGAGCGATTGACCCTCCGGGCCACCAAGGTGGCCTGGAGGGCGCGGACGTGAGCCGTCTCGAGCTCGGCTCGTGCATTTGCGGCGGCCCCGGCGGCGCCGAGGCCATGGAGGGGGGAGGGGATCCATCGCATGCCGGAACGGTACGAAACGGGTGTTGCGCCTGGTCGTCCGCACCGTTCCCACCAGGTGACCATCCGCTGAACCCTTGCTGTCGGGACGAGCGAGCGAATGCTCGCCTTCTCGCCCAGCTCAGGGCCCTGCCCCGTGCGAGCGGCGCCTAGGGTCGCCGTCGATGAGCGTCACGGTCGCGGTCGCAGACGAGGTCACCGACGAGGTGGTGGATGCGTTCGCGCGCCTCACCCCGCAGCTGTCGCGCTCGTCGCCCCCGCCCACCCGGCAGCAGTTGGAGGAGATCGTCGCCTCGCCGGCCACGCACCTCCTGCTGGCGACCGGCGCCGACGGCACGATCCTCGGTTCGCTCACCCTCGTGCTCTTCCGGATCCCGACGGGGCTGCGGGCCTGGATCGAAGACGTCGTCGTCGACGAGGCCGGCCGCGGCCAGGGCGTGGGCGAGGCCCTCAACCGCTTCGCCATCGACGTGGCCGCCGAGCGCGGTGCCCGCTCGGTGGACCTGACCTCCCGCCCCAGCCGAGAGGCCGCCAACCGCCTCTACCGCCGCCTCGGCTTCGAGCCCCGAGACACGAACGTCTACCGCTACCAGGGCTGACGCGGCCAGAGCGTCGCCCGGCACGTGCGTGTGCGGCCGGGTGGGGTTTCGTGCCCGCACACGGTCCTACTTTGGTACGCTCGGAGTATGACCACGACGAAGCGAAAGCTGTCGGTCTCGCTCGACGAAGACCTCGTCGCCGAGCTGGAGGCTGGTGGGGAGGCGCTCTCGGCGCAGGTGAACGACGCCGTCCGACTGGAGCTCCACCGTCGCCGGCAGCACCGCCTGCTCGGCGAGATGCTCGACGAGTTCGAAGCCTCCGCCGGGCCGATCGATGAGAACCTGGTCACGAAGTACCTGGACCTGCTCGGGTGAGCCCGATCCTCGTGCTCGACGCCGAGGCCCTCTCCAGCCTCGCCCGACCCCGAGGCCCCCGCTTCCGTGAGGTCCGCGCCGCGCTCGAGGCTGCTCGGCGCCTCCGTCGAGAGGTCGTCGTGCCTGCGGTCGTGCTCGCCGAGCTCTATCGCGGCTCTGGCCACAACCAGGTGGTCGACGCGTGCCTGAGCAGGGAGACCGGCATCGGGGTGCGATCGACCGACCGATCACTTGCCCGGCTCGTCGGCGGCGTGCTGGCCTCGGCGGGCGTCGGGTCGTCCGACCTGGCCGATGCCCATGTGGTGGCGACCGCCATCGAGGCAGGCGGCGGCGTCGTGGTCACCGGTGACCCCGACGACCTCGGCCGGCTCGCCGCGGCATTTCCGAACGTGCACGTGTCGGCGGTGTGACGTTGTCCGACTTGATCGCCGACTGTGAGTCGTGCGTCGGGCTGTGTTGCGTGGCGTTGCCGTTCGCGGCGTCGGCGGACTTCGCCATCGACAAGGCGGAGGGCGTGCCGTGCCCGAACCTCGCCACCGATCACTCGTGCGGCATCCACGATGCGCTTCGGCCCGCGGGCTTCAGTGGCTGCGTCGCGTTCGAGTGCTTCGGCGCCGGTCAGAAGGTCGCCCAGGTCACCTTCCACGGGCGCGACTGGCGGACCGACCCGTCGGTCGCGGCCCCGATGTTCGCGGCGTTCCGCAGGATGCGGCAGCTCCACGAACTGCTCTGGTACCTGAGTGAGGCGTCGACGTTGCCGGCGGCCGCTGCGCTGCGCACCGAGCTTGGGGAAACGTACGACTCGGTCGACGGCCTGACGCGAGCGGAGCCCGACGCGGTGGTCGCGGTCGACGTCGCCATGGTCCGTGCCGAGGTGGGCGCACTCCTGCGACGAGTGAGCGACCTCGCCCGGGCCGGGGAGGCCCAAGCTGCCACCGACCTCAGCGGGGCCGACCTGTTCGGTGCGGACCTGCGAGGCCGGGACCTCCGAGGCGCCGACCTGCGCGGCGCCGTCCTGGTCGGTGCGGACCTGCGCCGGGCCGACCTCCGGGTGGCGTCCCTCCTCGGGGCCGACCTCCGAGGCGCCGATCTGCGGGGAGCGGACCTGCGTGGCGCGCTGTTCCTGACGGGTGGCCAGCTGGCCTCGGCGCGCACCGACGACGAGGCACGGACGTGATCGCAGATCCTTCCGCATCGATGTCGAGAACCCCGCGGCAGCTCCGACACCGCTGCGACGGCGCCGCCGGGGCGCCGCATCAGGAAGGATCGAACGATGCGATTCATGCTCTTGCAGAACTACGGCCAGGTCGAGTCCGGGTGCCCCCCGATCAACGAGTGGTCCCCCGAGGACATCCAGGCGCACATCGCGTTCCAGCAGGCGCTCAACGCGGAGCTCACCGAGCTCGGTGAGCTGGTGGACGCCCAGGGTCTCGCCGGGCCCGACCAGGTCAAGTACGTCGTGTCCGACGGGGTGAACCCGCCGGTGATCACCGACGGCCCGTACTCGGAGTCGAAGGAGCTGCTGGCCGGCTTCCGGATGATCGACGTCGACAGCCTCGAGCGGGCGATCGAGATCGCCGCCAAGGCGTCGGCTGCTCCCGCGTCGGGTGGCGCGCCGATCATGGACCCGATCGAGGTCCGCCAGGTCCTCGGGGCTCCTGACCCGGAGATGTGAGCAGCGGCCCGGACACCGAGGGACTGCTGCGCGAGCTGGCGCCGCAGGTCCTCGGTGTGGTCGTGCGTCGACACGGTGACTTCGCGGCCGCCGAGGACGCGGTCCAAGAGGCATTGCTGGCGGCCGCGGGGCAGTGGCCGCACGAGGGGCGGCCCGACAACCCCCTCGGGTGGCTCGTGCGCGTGGCGAGCCGGCGCCTGGTCGACCAGCTCCGCAGCGACGGTGCCCGTCGTCGCCGCGAGGACCTCGCCGCGTCGTGGTCCGTCGCTGATCCGGACCCCGCCCCGGGGCGCGACGACACGTTGATCCTCATGTTCATGTGTTGCCATCCGGCGCTCACCCCCGCGTCTGCCGTCCCGCTCATCCTGCGGGCCGTCGGCGGCCTCACCACCCGCGAGATCGCGGCCGCGTTCCTCGTGCCCGAGTCGACCATGGCCCAGCGCATCAGTCGGGCCAAGGCCAAGGTGAGAGATGCCGGGGCGAGGTTCCGGCTGCCATCGGACGAGGAGCGGACCGAGCGGTTGCAGACGGTCCTGCGCGTCTTGTACCTCCTCTTCAACGAGGGGTACGCCACCAGCGCCGGGACCCAACTCACGCGGCGCGACCTGTCCGGCGAGGCGATCCGCCTGGCCCGCGCCGTGCACGACGGGCTCCCCGACGACCCGGAGGTGGCCGGGCTGCTCGCGCTCATGTTGCTCACCGACGCCCGCCGCGCCGCCCGCACCGGTGCCGACGGTGAACTGGTCGCCATGGCCGACCAGGACCGGTCACGGTGGGACCGCGACCTCATCGTCGAAGGCCTCCACCTCATGACCGGTGCGTTGGCCCATCGGGCGATGGGGGAGTACCAGCTGCAGGCCGCGATCGCCGGGATCCATGCCGAGGCCCAGCGTCACGAGGACACCGATTGGGCCCGCATCCTCGCCCTGTACGACCGGCTCGAGCACATGACCGCCAACCCCATGGTCACGCTGAACCGGGCCGTCGCCGCCGCCATGGCGCAGGGCCCCGCGGCCGGGTTGGCCGTGCTCGACGGCCTCGACGAGCGCCTCGGTGACCACCACCGGCTCCATGCCGTGCGCGGGCACCTGCTCGAGATGTCCGGCGATCGGCGCGGGGCGATCGTCGAGCTCCGCGCCGCGGCTGCCGGTGCCGCGAACCAGCGCGAGCAGCAGTACCTCACGACCCAGGCGGCACGGCTCGCCGCCGGTGTGGAGCGATCCCACCCTTGACAGGTGACCAAATGGTCACCTAAGGTCGACGGCGTGGACGAGGTGTTCAAGGCATTGGCCGATCCGACGAGGCGGGAGTTGCTCGACGAGCTCTTCCGCCAGGACGGCCAGACCTTGAGCGCCCTCGAGGAGCGCTTCGAGATGACGCGCTTCGGGGTCATGAAGCACTTGAAGCTGCTCGAGGACGCGGGCCTGGTGGTCACCAGGCGCCGGGGCCGCGAGAAGCTCCACTTCTTGAACCCGGTCCCCATCCGGCTCGTCCACGACCGGTGGGTGAGCAAGTACGCCGAACCATGGGTCGCAGGGCTCACGGAACTCAAGCACGAACTGGAGCGCACCATGGAAAAGGTGTTCGAGATCTACATCCGCACCACACCCGAACGGCTGTGGGAAGCCATCACCGACAATGAGACGAGGGCGAAGTTCCACTTCGGGAACACCCTCGAGGGCGACTGGACCGAGGGGGGCCGCGTCGAGATGCGCAACCCCAAGGCCGACGGGCTGCTCGGCGAGGGTGTGAACCTCGTGGTCGACCCGCCGCACCGCCTCGTGCAGACGATGGTGGCCCTGTGGGGCGACGACGTGAAGGCCGAGGGCACGTCCCGGGTGACGTGGGAGATCGAGCCCGTCGGCGATTCGTGTCACCTCACCGTCACCCACGACCAACTCCGCGAGGACGCCAACCCGCAGATCTACGGCGGTTGGCCCATGATCCTCTCGGGCCTGAAGACCTGGATCGAGACCGGCGAGGTGCTCACCACCCCCGGCTCGCTGATGTACGGCTGAGCCCGAACCTCGGCGGTGCCGGTCAGGTCGCAGGGACCAGCCGGGAGATCGATCCGGTCTGGGACAAGACGTAGGCCTCTCCGGCCTGGTCGGTCCCGAACGACGCCGGGCTGTCGATGTGGACGCCGAGATCGACCTCGCGCGAGAAGCCGCCGTCGGCATCGAGGGCGATGGCCCGCAGGTCACCCGCGCAGTAGTCGATGAACAGGTACATGCCGCGCAGCGATGCGATGGCCTTGCCTCGATAGACGAAGCCGCCGGTGATCGAGCAGTTCCCGCCGTCGTGGGAGTAGTCGAAGATCGGCGGGATCGCATCGGCGGGCCGGCGCCCCTCGCCCGACTGGTACTCGTGCTTGCCCTCGTAGCCGCTCCAGCCAAGGTTGGCGCCGTGGATGTCGGCGGGGGCGAGGTGGTCGATCTCCTCCCACATGTTCTGGCCGACGTCGCCGATCCAGAGGCTGCCGTCGGTGTCGAACGCGAAGCGCCACGGGTTGCGCGCCCCGCTGATCACGATCTCGGGCTCGCGGCCGGGGGTGAGGCGCACGATCTTGCCGAGCACGGTCCCGGGATCTTGGGCGTTGTTGCTCGGGTCGTCGGCGGCGCCGCCGTCGCCGAGGCCGAACCAGAGCTTGCCGTCGGGGCCCAGCACCACGTTGCCGCCGTTGTGGTTGGGGAACGGTTGGTCCTGGGCGAGCAGCACCTTGGCCGACTCGGCGTCGATGCCGTCGTCGTCGATCGCATAGGAGACCAGCCGGGTGTCGCCGGCCTCGTTCGTGCGGCTCACGTAGATCGTGTCGCCGTCGGCCGAGAAGGCCAGGCCGAGCAGGCCCTGCTCGAAATCGGTGCTGGTGTCGCTGGTCAGGTCGAGGAGGGTGTCGCCGTCGCGGGCGAGCGTGCCGCTGTCTCGGATCTTCAGGCGGCGGATGCGACCGGGCCGCTCGGCCACGTAGACGTGGTCGGGGTCGCCGGGCCGGGGCAGGAGCACGGTCGGTTGGTCGACGGAGGCCACCACCGTGGCGTCGACCTTCGGTGTGCCGGTGGCCGGTGGCGTCACGGTCCCACCGTCGGTCGTGACGCCCGAGCCGTCCCCGGTCGTGGTGGTCGCCGCCGGCGCCGCCGGTTGCGGGGCTGAGGGACGGGTGTCACCGACGGAGTCGCCGTCACCGCACGCGGCGAGCGTGGCCGTGGCGAGGACGACGACCGAGACGGCTGCGACGAGGGCGATCCGGACTCGGTGCGCCGGGCGTGGGGAGCGGGTCACTTCGTCCCCTCGCCGGCGACGCGGATGAGACCTTCCTGCACCACGGACACGGCGAGGTCGCCCTCGCGGGTGAAGAAGAAGCCGCGAGCGAGCCCCCGGCCGTCGGACGCGGAGGGGGTGTCCTGGTCGTACATGAGCCATTCGTCAGCGCGGAACGGCCGGTGGAACCACATGGCGTGGTCGAGGCTGGCCATCTGGACCCGGGCATTCATGAAGGTGCCGCCGTGGGGGAGGAGGGTGGTGTCGAGCAGGGTCATGTCGGATGCGTAGGTCACCACGCAGGCGTGGAGCACCGGATCATCGGGCAGCTTGCCGTCGGCGCGGACCCACACGCGGTGGCGCGGCTCGAGCGCGGCGGCGCGATCGGGCGGTGTCCAGTCGGCGTAGCGGGTGTCGATGGCGCGGGGTCGGGTGTACCAGTCGCCGAGCTGCTCCTTGAACGGCGCCCAGCGGGTGGCGAAGTCGTCGAGGCCCTCCGGCGGGTGCACGTCGCTCGGCATCGGCAACTGGTGGGTGAACCCCTCCTCGTGCACGTGGAACGACGCCGAGAGGTTGAAGATCGGGCGGCCGTGCTGGATCGCGACCACGCGTCGCGTGGTGAACGAGCGCCCGTCACGCTGGCGGTCGACCTCGTAGAGGATCGGCACGCGCGGGTCGCCGGGCCGCAGGAAGTACGCATGCAACGAGTGGATGGCCCGGTCGGGCTCGACCGTCCGTGCTGCGGCCACGAGGGCCTGGCCGGCCACCTGCCCGCCGAACACGCGCTGCACGTCGACGTCGGGCGAGATCCCACGGAACACGTTGACCTCGATGTCCTCCAGGTCCAGCAGTTCGATGAGCTCGTCGACGGCGGCCTGTTGCACCGAGGCATCGTGGCACGCCCGGCGGTCGGGCCCCGGCGCCGGGAGCGACCACCTACGCTCCGGCGCGGTGACGAACGACGCGGCCGACCGGTTCCCCGAAGGCTTCACGTGGGGTACGGCCACCGCCGCCCACCAGATCGAAGGCGGGAACACCAACAACGACTGGTGGGCCTTCGAGCACCACCCCACCAGCGGGACCCGCGAGTCGAGCGGCGATGCCACCGACAGCTTCAACCGCTGGCCCGAAGACGCCGACATCGTGGCATCGCTCGGGCTCGACAACTATCGGTTCTCGCTCGAGTGGAGCCGCATCGAGCCGGCCGAGGGCGAGTTCTCCCAGGTGGCCCTGGACCACTACGCCCGCGTCTGCGAGGGGTTGAAGGAGCGCGGCGTCGATCCGGTGGTGACGTTCCACCACTTCACCAACCCGCAGTGGCTCGCGGCCAAGGGGGGCTGGGAGGAGCCCGACACCACCGAGCGGTTCGCGGCGTTCGTCGAGAAGGCCGCGGCACGCCTCGACGGGCTCATGACCCGGGCCTGCACCATCAACGAGCCGAACGTCGTATCGATGATGGGGTACGGCCTCGGGATCTTCCCGCCCGGGCACACCGCCGGGATCCCGTTCGTGCGCGCCGTCAACGCCAACTTCGCCGACGCGCACCGCAAGGCGGTCGACGCGGTGCGCGCCGCAGCACCCGGGACTCCGGTGGGGTTGACCTTGTCGATGGCCGAGTACGTCGCCGTCGACGGAGGGGAGGCCCGCGTCGAGAAGGAGCGGGCGCTGATGGAGGACATGTTCCTCGACGCCACCGGCGGCGACGACTTCATCGGCATCCAGACGTACAGCCGACACCGCACCGGCCCCCACGGCATGGTCGGCCCGGAAGCGGGCGTGCCGGTCCTGGTGATGGGCTACGAGTTCTGGCCCGAAGCCCTCGAGGCCACGCTGCGTCGGGCGTGGGCGTACACCGGCGGGCAGGTGCCCCTGCTCGTCACCGAGAACGGCATCGGGACCGACGACGACGCCCAGCGCATCGAGTACCTGCAACGGGCACTGGCCGGTGTGCTCCGAGCCTTGGCCGACGGCGTCGACGTCCGGGGCTACACGTGCTGGTCCCTGCTCGACAACTTCGAGTGGGCGTTCGGCTATGAGCCCCGCTTCGGCCTGGTCGCCGTCGACCGGACCAGCTTCGTGCGCACACCCAAGCCCAGCGCGCACTGGTTGGCGGACGTGGCGCGAACCGGAGTACTCCCTCCCGTCTGACCGGACGCCACATGGGTAGGGGCGCTCAGATCGTTTTCCCGCAACCGATGACTTCCTCGTGACCAGCCCCGCCGCTTACCATCGAGTCTTCGTGAACCTGACGCCGTCCGCCCTGCTCGCCCACAGCCGCACCGACGGCGGCAAGCGGGCCATCCGTTACTCAGCAACCTCGCTGATCTGCGTCGCGATCACCCAGACGCTCCTGCTGATCTTCCTCCGCGGAGCCAAGTGGCCCGAGGTCGACTCGAACCTGGCCGCCACGATGATCACCTCGATCCCGGCCTTCTGCCTCAACAAGTACTGGGTGTGGGGCAAGCGGGGCCGGGCCCACATGCGCCGCGAGGTCCTCCCGTTCTGGGCCTTCACCGTCGCCGGATGGATCTTGTCCACCGGCTCGGTCGCCCTCGTCCGCCACGTCGGCGAGCCCGAATCGCTGCTGCGCGTCGGATCGGTGATGATCGCCAGCGTCTTCGGCTTCGGCGTGCTCTGGATCCTGAAGTACATCTTCTTGGACAAGATCATGTTCGGGACCGACCACCACACGCCCTACGACGAGGACATCGAGCTCGAAGAGGCCGCCATCGGCGGCACTCCCAACGCCTGACCCGCACTTCGGTGGTTCGGCCCGGCGGCCCTACCATCGCCGGTCTATGCCTGACCCGGTGACCGTTCCGTCCATGCCCGCGTCGTTGCGGGCCGCGGCCATCGCGGCCCGGGGCTTCATGCCCACCGACGAGGGCGACGCGCTCTGGGATGCGGCCCTCGAAGCCGCCGCGGCCGTGCCCGGGTCCCCGTTGCTCGAGGTCGGCTCCTACTGCGGCAAGTCGTCGGTGTGGCTGGGCGGCGCCGCCCGGGCCGCGGGCACGATCCTGTTCGCCCTCGACCACCATCGGGGCTCGGAGGAGAACCAGGCGGGGTGGGACCACCACGAGCCTGACCTGGTCGACGACGAGATCGGCCGGATGGACACGCTGCCCATCTTCCGCCGCACCGTCTACGACGCCGGGCTCGAGGGCTCGGTCGTCGCGCTGGTCGGGGACTCGCCGACGGTCGGCGCCCACTGGACCACGCCGCTCGCCCTGCTCTTCATCGACGGCGGCCACGGCCACGACCCGGCCCACCGTGACTACGAGCTCTGGACGCCCCACGTCGCGCCGGGCGGCACGCTCTGCATCCACGACGTGTTCCCCGATCCCGCCGACGGGGGTCGCCCGCCGTACGAGATCTACCTCCGCGCCCTCGACGACGGCTTCGTCGACCGCCGCGCCGTCGGCTCGCTCCGGGTCCTCACCCGGACCTGACGCCTGCTCAGTCGGGGCGGGACGCGAGGAGGACCGCCTGGACTGGAACGGAGAGGGTTGTTCCAGACCCGGCGGTCCTCGACTCGGGTGGGATGTGACGGCGGGGGGTCCGTCGACGGGCCTCCTTTGGGGAAGGCGACCCGCTGCCGTGATGGTTCGTCGCTGCCCCGGCGATCCCTGCTCGCTGCCGAGAACTTTCCCGATTCGCCGCTTGGCCCCGCCGCCGGCGGGTGGGCGTCGACCCAGCTGACGATTCGGTGCGGGCGCGGTCAGTCCCGCAGGGCGGGGTCGTCGTCGGAGACGTCGAGCAGGGGTGGCAGGACCGCGTCGTGGTTGGTGAACAGCGCCGAGGTGGGCGTCGAGCCGGACAGGCCGTCGGCCGCCAGCACGACCGCGGCCGCGGTGTAGGTGGACTGCTCGTCGGCCGGGAAGTGGGTCTCGTCGGGGTACACGGTGCCGGTCCAGTAGCGGCCGGAATCCTGCCGGTACTGCTGGACCCAGGTGAACAGCCGCTCGGCCGTCTCGCGCTCGCCGACCGCGAGGTGGGCGAGCAGGCACTCGCAGGTCTCGGCGACGGTGATCCACGGCCGGTCCTTGACGCACCGCACGCCGTGGCCCTCGTCGACGAACACGTCGTAGCGGTCGGCCAGCCGGGCCCGGCCCTCCTCGCCGACCAGCGCGCCGCCGAGGACCGGGTAGTACCAGTCCATGGCCCAGCGGTGCTTGGGGGCGAAGGCGTCGGCCTCGAAGTGGCGGATCACGTGGGCGAGCCGGGCCGCGGAGAGCTCCCAGTCGGGGCGCTCGTGGCCGAGCAGTTCGGCGAGGGCGATGGCGCAGCGCAGCGAGTGGCAGATGCTCGAGGAGCCGGTCAGCAGCGCGAACGGCCACGGCGTGCCGTCGGCGTGGCGGGCCCAGAGGATCTCCCCGCGGGGTTGCTGCAGGTCGAGCACGAAGTCCATGGCCTTCTCGACCACTGGCCACATCGTCTCGGCGAAGCCGCGGTCGGACGAGAGCAGCCAGTGGTGCCACACGCCGGCGGCCGCGTAGGCCACCACGTTGGCGTCGAGCTTGTCCTGCTCCACTCCGCCTTCCACGTAGTACTGGTGCCAGGAACCGTCGGCGCGCTGCAGGCCCACGAGCCAGTCGTAGGCGCGCTCAGCCTCGGCGATGCGGCCGCCCAAGGCGAGGGCCATGGCCGCCTCGACGTGGTTCCACGGATCGGCATGTCCGCCCGGCACCCACGGCACCATGCCCGAGGGCAGCTGCCACTCGGCGATGGCGTCGACGGTCGCCTGCACCTCGGACGCGGTGATGATCCCGTCGACCGCGGGCACGGCGATGTCAGCCACGAGCCGCCTCGGGCTTCTTCGCGTACAGCACGAGGCTCTTGCCGAGCACCGGGTTGAGGACCTTCTCGGTCCACCGGGTGAGCTTGGGGGCCTTCATGATGTCCCAGGTGAGGAGGCGCAAGTAGGCCTTCACCATCGGGTTGTCGTTGTTGGTCGGCCCGACCGCGCACTTGAGCCACCAGTACGGCGAGTGCAGGGCGTGGGCGTGGTGCGAGGCGCCCGGATTCAGGCCGGCGCCGCGGAAGCGGGAGCGCAGCTTGGCCTCGGTGAAGATGCGGACGTGCCCGCCCTCGACGAACGGTGCGTGGTACTCGTCGTTGATCGCCCAGCAGACCTTCTCGGGGAGCCAGGTGGGCACGGTGACGGCAAGTGTGCCGCCCGGCTTCAGGACCCGGGCCAGCTCGGAGGCGGCGGCGGCATCGTCGGGGATGTGCTCCATGACCTCGGAGCAGATGATGAAGTCGAACGTGTCGTCGGCGAACGGGAGGCCCGTGCCGTCGCCGTTGACCGTGGCCGAGTGGGTGCCCTCGGGCGCCTCGCCGGCACCGGCCATCGCGCTGAACAGTGAGGAGACATCCTTCAGGTCGGCGAGCGAGTAGTCGAGGGCGACGATGTGGGCGCCGCGGCGGAACACCTCGAACGCGTGGCGGCCCGCGCCCGCGCCCATGTCGAGCACCAGGTCGCCTCGCTTGAGGCCGAGACGTGCAAAGTCGACGGTGAGCATCGGCGGTTCCCCTGGGTCCTAGAGCTCGAGCCGAGCGCGGTACTGCTCCACCGTGCGCTCGGCGGTGTGGCGCCAGCTCCAGTGGTCCATCACGCGCTGGCGGCCGGCCTGGCCGACCTTGGCAGCGATGCGGGGGTGGTCGAGGACGTAGGCGATCTTGGCGGCGAGGGCGCCGGAGTCGCCGGGCGGCACGGAGAAGGCGGTCTCGCCGTCCTTGCCGACCACCTCGGGGATGGCGCCGCCGGTGGTCGCGACGAGCGGGACCGCACACGACATGGCCTCGATGGCCGGGAGCGAGAAGCCCTCGTACAGCGACGGGACCACGGCGGCCTCGGCCTCGGAGTAGAGCTCCACGATGCGCTGGTCGGTCACCCCGGACACGAAGGTGACGGCATCGGCCAGGCCAAGCTCGTCGATGGTGCGGGCAGACTCGCCGCCCTCCTTCGGGCGACCGATCACGGTGAGGGTGACCTCGGGACGCTCGGTGCGCAGCTTGGCCACGGCCTCGAGCAGGTAGCGCAGGCCCTTCATGGCGACATCGGCGCTGGCCGTGGTGATCAGCATCCCGGGCGTGCGGGTGATGCCCTTGACCGGGAGGAACAGCTCCGGGTCGACGCCCACCGGCACGATGTGCATGCGGTCGGTGTCGACCTTGTGGTCGGCGTGGATGTCCTTGAACGAGTTCTCCGACACGGTGATCACCCGCTTGAGACGGCGGGCCACCTCGGTCTGCATGTCGGTGAAGGCGTACCAGCGGCGGAGCGTGAGCTTCTTGTAGAGGCCCTTGGCATGCTCGATCTCCAAGCGGCGATCGACCGTGATCGGGTGGTGGATCGTGGCGATGACCGGCAGGCCCATGCGCTCGATGGCGAGGAGCCCGAACCCGAGAGACTGGTTGTCGTGCACCAGGTCGAACTCGTCCTTGCGATGCTTGAGGTGGTCCCACGCCCGCATGGTGAACGCGAGCGGTTCCGGGAAGGTGCCGAGGCTGAACGTGGTGACCTCGAGGAAGTCGGTCCAGTTCTTCAGCTCCCACAGCCCGGGCATCCGCATCGGGAAGTGGTCGTTGTAGATGTCGAGGCTGGGCAGCGGCACCAGCGGCACGCGCGGGTCCAGCTCGGGGTAGGGCTGGCCGCCGAGGACCTCGACGTGATGGCCGAGATCGACGAGTGCTTTCGACAGGTGGCGGACGTACACCCCCTGGCCACCGCAGTGGGGCTTGCCCCGGTAGGCGAGGAGCGCGATGCGCAGGGGACGGTCACTGGCAGCCATGAGCGCACCAGCCTTTCGGGTTGTTGACCACCCGGTCAAGCGGGCGGAAGCCCAGCAGGGCTGCAACCACCCGCCCTGGACCGTGATTCCCCGCGCCAGGTGCCCGATGTCACGCCCTGACGGACGTACCAGCTGACTCTCGGATCCGGCTCCGACGGTCGAGCGCCCAGCCGAGGGCGACGAGCAGGACGGCGACGACGCGGGCCGGGAGGTCACCCCAGCGGACGTACCAGGTCTGCCCCTCGCGCAGGGGCACGCCGCGCATCACCCGAACCGCTTGCTCCTTGGTCGCGGTCCGCTGGTGGACGCGGCCCTCGGGGCTGACGAAGGCGCTGAAGCCGGTGGGCGCCACCTGCACCTCCCACCGTCCGGTCTCGATCGCCCGCAACCGGGAGCTGGCGACCTGCTGGGTCTGCACGAACGTGCCCGTGTAGGTGCTGCCGTTGGTGGGGTTGTAGAGGAGTTGGCCGCCCGCCCTCACGCCGGAACGGGCCCGGTGCCCGAAGAACACCTCCCACGAGATGACGACCGCGAGCCTTCCCGCCGGCGTGCGGAGCAGCCCGGACTCGTGGGAGATCGTGGCATCGCGGGCGGCGAGGGTGTCCGGTGCGACCTTCTCGATGAGCGACCGGAACGGGACCCACTCGCCGAAGGGGACCCGTTGGACCTTGATGTAGCGATCGCCCCAGACGCCGTGGCGATCCACGACCTGCGACGAGTTGCGGAACGAATCGTCGTCGAGGCCCTCGACGGTGCCGACGACGACGGTGGCATCGAGCCGCCTCGCCAACGCCTGGAGGTCGCGGCCCTCGCGCGTGTCCTGCACCGGGCCTTCGGTGTCGACGACATCCTCCGGCCACAGCACGAGGTCCATGCCCTTGGGCACCGCGGCGCTGGCGCGGAGGTGGCGCTCGAACACCTTGCGCATGTCGGTGTTGATGGCGTGCGTCCCCTGCTGGCCACCACCCTGGACGAACGCGATGTCGAGCCGCTTCCCGGTGTCGTGGCCGTGCGGGGCGACGACAGCGACGACCAACAGGACCACGGCGGTGCCGAAGGACCCGGCGACCGTCGTGGCTCGGCGGCGCCGATCGAGTGCCCGGTCGAAGCAGGCAGCAGCCGCGATGCCGATGGCGACCGTGGCGAGGGCGATGCCCAGCACGCCGGCGATGCGGGCGATGCCCGCCAACGGACCGGCCACCTGACCGACCGCGAGCAGCGACAGCGGTACGCCCCCGAACGGCCACGCCATCCGCAGGCCTTCGCACAGGAGCCAGGCCCCCACGAGCGCCGGGCGCCGCCCCGCGGCGGGCGGGACGAGGATCGAGAACGTGCCGCTGAGCACGGCGAAGATCAGCACGGCGACGACGTAGCCCGGTGCGGTGAGCTCGCTGATCCACACGATCGTGGGCGCGAACAGCGCGAACCCCATGGCCGTGCCCCGGCCGAGGCGGGCCTTCCAGCCCACGCCGGCGAGCAGCCGATCGAACACCGCGAGCCCGACGAACGCCAGTGGCCAGAAGCCCCACGGCGGCAACGACCCCGCGATCAACAGCCCGGCCAGCAGCCCACGCACGATCGGCCGGCGGACGAAGCGGGTGACCGCAGGGCGAACCCCGCGGCCGGGACCCGAGCGCTCGTCCGCCACCTCGCCGTGTTCCGCGCCGTCCCCCGCCGGGTCGACCGGGTCGGCCGCGACGTCGTCGGCGAGCGCTTCGGGGGTGTCGGACATCAGCCCGTGAGTCTGGCCGACGAGCCCGGGACGGCCCCGGTCGGACGCCCATCTCCGGCTCGTCGACAGCGCCCGATCCATCGCATCACCTCCGCTCGGCTGTGCGGGACGCGGCCGTCGTGGTGGAGACCGCCGAAGCGGCCCGTCGCCGCCACCTGACATCGCGCGAGATGGCCACGGCCCGAGCCGCGTTCCGTCGGGTCCAACGAGCATCCCGAGCGACCTGCCGTGGTTCCTGAGCCCGGAATCAGGTGATCGAGCGGCGGGTGGGCCAGGTGGCGCCGAGGCTGGCGGCGGCTTCTTCGGCGCTGCGGATGCAGGCGGGGATGCCGACGCCGCGCAGGGCCATGCCCGCGACGCGCACGGGGGTGTCGGCCAGCTCGGCGTCCACGGCATCCATGCGGTCGAGGTGGCCGGGGGCGTACTGGGGGAACGAGTCGAGCCAGCGGCCGATGCGGATCGCGGTGGGAGAGCCATGCACCCCGATCACGCGATCCAGGTCGGCGAGGATCCGTTCGGTGAGCGCGGCGTCGTCGAGGTCGAGGTGGCGGTCGTCGCCGGCCCGGCCGGCGGACACGCGCAGGACCACGTCGTCCTTCACAGGATCGCGGAGCTGCGCCCACTTGGAGGTGGCATAGGAGACGGCGGTGGCGATCGTGCCCTGGTCCCGAGGGATGAGGCACCCGCTCGCGCCGGCGACGTCGCCGAGATCGCCGCGGGCGAACGCGAACGTGAGCATGGTCACCGAGGCGTGGGCGATGGCGGCGAGGTGGCCGGCAGCGATCGGGGCGACCTCGCCGAGGAGGGGGCCGGCCACGTGGGCCGGTGCCGTCATCACCAGCGCGTCGGCATCGAGCGCCGAGGCGTCGTCGAGCGTGACGTGCACCCCGCCGGTTCGGGCATCCCGGTTCGTCAGGTGGATCGAGCTGACCGATCGGCCCTGGCGGACGTCGACCCCTGGCATGAGGGCGACGAGCGCGTCCACGAGGCGGGCCATGCCACCGATGGGCGTGGCAAAGACGGGCGCGTCCGGGTCGGTGCCGGCGGCCGCGGCGCGGTGGCGCTGGGCGAGGCACGACCGGATGAGGCTCGGGTCACCGGAGCGGGCGGCCGCATCGAGCTGGGGGACGACGGCGGCGAGGCTGAGCTTGGCGGTGTCACCGGCATTGATGCCGCCGACGAGCGGGTCGATCAGGTGGTCGACCACCTCGTCGCCGAGTCGGCCCCGCAGGTACGGGCCGATCGCGACATCTCGACCGGCGACCA
Source organism: Acidimicrobiales bacterium (assembly GCA_025463365.1). Taxonomy (GTDB): domain Bacteria; phylum Actinomycetota; class Acidimicrobiia; order Acidimicrobiales; family Iamiaceae; genus Aquihabitans. The sequence continues at coordinate 13,989 of JAOBWM010000182.1, read as the reverse complement.
GCGGATCGGTCGACAGCGGGTCGAGCACGAGATCGGCGGTGACCCGCTCGACGCCGGCCGGCGAGATGATGCCGCTGCGGGCGAGGGCCTCGAGGTCGGTGGGCACGCCGAGCACGTGACCGGCGGGCAGCGGGTGGCGAGCGTCGTCGACGAACACGTGGGCGGTCCGCTCGGCGGGTGAGATCAGCTCCCCGTCGATCTCGAGGTCGTGGCACAGCGCCAACGCCCAGGGCACCCGGAGCAGGAACGCGTCGGCCGTCTCGTCGACCGCCCTTCCCGCCACCATCGACGTCTGCAGCTTCCCGCCGAGCGGTCCAGGCTCGATCACGGTGACGTCGGACCCCGCTTGCGACAACCGGTACGCCGCCACCAGCCCGGTGATCCCCCCGCCGACGACGACCACCCGCTCCGGCCGGTTCGCCGTCACCGTCGGGCCCCGCGATCGGTTCTTGTGTTCGATCGTCGCCCCCACCCCTCCGATTGCACACCAGAACGGAGGGCGTCTCGGTTCTTGTGTGGGATCGTCGCCCTCACGCCGCCGATTGCACACAAGAACTGGGGCAGCATCGGTCAGGTCCCGGGTGGGTGGTCGGCGTGGTCGGCGTGTTGGGCGACGCGGCGGGCCAGGGCGCCGAGCACCGTGGGGTCGTCGTTGAGGACCCGGGTGCGGGCGAAGGCGATGCCGGCTTCGGCGGCCACTAGCGCGGCTTCGATGTCGAGGTCGTACGCGACCTCGAGGTGGTCGGCCACGAACCCTTGCGGGCACACGAGGATGCCCTCGGCCCGGCCGGTGGCGGCCAGGTCCCGGATCACGTCGAGCACGTCTGGGCCGCGCCACGGCTCGGGGGTGGCTCCGGCGGACTGCCAGGCCTGCGACCAGCCGGCCCACCGGTTGAGCTTGGTCGCCTCGGCCACCGCGGCGGCCGACTCCCACAGCTCGTCGGGGTAGGGGTCGCCGGCCAACACCCGTTCGGGGAGCGAGTGTGCGGTGAAGACCACCTTCGTCGGCTCGGGCAGGTGCGCGAGGCCGTCTCGCACGGCGTCGGCCAGGAACGCCCGGTACTCCGGCAGGTCGTGCCAGCGCTCGATGCCGACGAAGGGCACGCCGGCGTCGGCCGCGGTGGCCCCGGCCCGCTCGTGGTACTGCCCGACGCTGAACCCGGAGTAGTGGGGCGCGAGCACGAGGCCGACGATGCGGTCGACGCCGGCGGCCACCAGCGACGCCACCCCGTCCTCGATGAACGGTGCCGCGTGCTTCTGTCCGAGCACGACGTCGAAGCGGCCCGGCGAGATCGCCTCCAGGGCCGCGGTCAGCCGGTCGATCTGGTCGCGCGTGCGAGCGGCAAGCGTCGACGTGCCCCCGAGCGCGTCGTACCGCATCTGCAGGTTGGCGAGCTGCTCGGGCGACGGGGCCCGGCCCCGGCGGATGTGCGTGTAGTACGCCTCGACGTCGTCGGGCGACGCGGGCGTGCCGTACGCCATCACCACCACGCCGACTCGCCCGGACGCCGCCGACGCCGCCGACGCCGCCGACGCCACCGCATCGGTCCCGTCGTCCCGCACGGGCCGGCCGGTCACGAGACCTTGCCCTCCGCGTGCACCAACTCGACGATCCGGTGGAGCACGTCAGGGTCGGTGTCGGGCAGCACGCCGTGGCCCAGGTTGAAGATGTGGCCCCGGTGGCCGCCGGCGCGCCGCAGCACGTCGCGCGCCCGGTCGACCGCCACCGCTTCACCGGCCAGGACCGCGACCGGGTCGAGGTTGCCCTGGAGGGCGACATCGTCACCGAGCCGGGCCCGGGCGTCGTCGAGGTCGACCCGCCAGTCGACGCCCACGACGTCGGCGCCGGCATCGCGCATCAAGGTGAGCAGCTCGCCGGTCGAGACACCGAAGTGCACCCGGGGCACGCCGGTCGACCCGATGCCGTCGAGCACCTTGCGGGAGGCGGGCATCACGTAGTGCTCGTAGTCCGACGGCGACAGGGCGCCGGCCCACGAGTCGAACAGCTGCACGGCCGAGGCCCCCGCCGCCACCTGCGAGTGCAGCGACGCGAGCGCGAGGTCGGCCAGGCGGTCGAGCAGCTGGAACCACAGCTCGGGGTCGCCGTACATGAGGCGCTTGGTCTTCTCGTACGTGCGGCTCGGTCGGCCTTCCACCAGGTAGGACGCCACCGTGAACGGCGCGCCGGCGAACCCGATCAGGGGGACGTCGCCCAGCTCGTGGACGAGGTTGCGGATCGTGTCGAGCACGTAGGGCGTGTCGGCCTCGGGGTCCAGCGGACGGATGCGATCGAGGTCGGCCGCCGACGTGAACGGCCGCTCGACGACCGGGCCGACCCCGGGCGCCACGTCGACGCCGAACCCGATGGCCTCGATGGGCGTGACGATGTCCGAGTAGAGGATCGCGGCGTCGGTGCCGTAGCGGCGCACGGGCTGGAGGGTGATCTCGGTGGCCAGGTCGGGGGTGCGGATCGCCTGCACGATCGAGCCTGGGCCCCGGATGGCCTTGTACTCCGGCAGCGACCGTCCGGCCTGGCGCATGAACCACACCGGCACCCGGTCGTGCGGCTCGCGCCGGCAGGCTCGCAGGAACGGGGCGTCGGCGCTGACCACGTCGGCGAGGCTACCGACGAGGGTCCGACCGCCCCCATCCCGGCCGACGGAGCATCACCTTCCGGAGAGATCGACGAGATGCATCATGGTCGAACCGCACCTGCCGATAGGAGGGTGATGGAAGGGCACAGTTGGACCGAAGTCGATGATCTCCGGGCGATGCTCGGAGCCGCGGATCGTACGCAGTTCGACGCGCAGCTCCGCGAGCTGACCTTCGGGCTCGAACCCGACGTGGACCGGGCGTTCGAGGACCTCCTCGCGCACTGGCACCGCGTGGCCAGCGCCACCCCCCGCCAGGTGATCGACCTCTCACCGGCGCCCCGTCACCCCTGGGTCGCCCGCCTCACCGCCAGCCGCCACTGATCGTCGGGCCGTCCGGGGCCCGGGAGCGAGGCAGGATGCGGGCATGCGCCGATCGATCGATGACCATCCCTTCGACCCGTTGCTCGATCCGGTGGTGGCCGACGACCCGGACCTGACGCCGGTCTCGTGGGCGGTCGCGATCTCCGACGACTACGACGATGCCGAGCCGCGAGTGGTCCTGACCGTCGACGAGATCGGCAAAGCGGGCGAAGGGCTGGTGGCCCACCTGCTGCCCGCCGAGGCGCGGCGGATCCGCGTCGCGCTGCGAGACGCCCTGCGGGAGGTCGGCGAGGACGCCGGCAGCTGAGCAGCAAGCGCAACGGCGGTGGGTCGGCGGTGGGTCGGCGGTGGGTCGGCGCCCCGACAGGCGCGCGACATGCGGTCGGGTGTTCCGGGTGACGGCGGCAGTAGGCTGTCGAATCCCCGAATTCGGGGTTTGCCGACCTGAGGACCGCAGCTGCACCCATGGCGATCCATCCCGACCTGGAAGCCGAGCAGGCCTACATCGATCGTGCCTACGACTGCTTGGAGCAGGCGCGGGTCTCGGCGAACCGGCTGCGGGGGATGGTCGAGGTCGGCGCGGGCGGCACCGAGCAGGCCCGCTTCGAGCGTGAGGTCATCTTCGACACGGTCCTGAACCGCCTGAGCCAGCTCCACCTCGGGGACCAGTCACTGCTGTTCGGCCGGATCGACCGGGATGCCGAAGCCGGCGGCGAGACCTTCTACATCGGGCGCCTCGCGGTGGCCGACGCCCGGCAGGAGCCGGTGGTGGTCGACTGGCGGGCCCCCGTCGCCGAGCCCTTCTACCGGGCCACCGGTCGCCAGACCATGGGGTTGGCCCGCCGCCGCCACTTCGCCACGCGCGGCCGCCAGCTCCTCGGCATCGAAGACGAGCTCTTCGGCGAGCACGCCCTCGACCTCGGTGAAGGTGCCGGGCTCCAGGGCCACGGTTCGCTGATCGCGGCCCTCGAGACGGCCCGATCCGGGCACCTGGGCGACATCGTCGCCACCATCCAGGGCGAGCAGGACGAGATCATCCGGGCCCCGCTGGCCGGCGTCCTCGTGGTGCAAGGCGGCCCGGGCACCGGCAAGACGGTCGTGGCGTTGCACCGCGCCGCGTACCTCCTCTACACGCACCGCTTTCCGCTGGAGGACCAGGGCGTCCTCGTGGTCGGCCCGAACCGGCTGTTCCTCGCCTACATCGAGCAGGTGCTCCCGTCGCTCGGCGAGGCCGGCGTCGAGTTGGTGGTGCTGGCCGACCTCGTCGACGGCGTGTCGATCCGCGGCCGCGACCACGAGGAGGTCGCCCGGCTCAAGGGCGACGATGCCATGTCGAACGTCCTCGCCAAGGCCGTCCGCGATCGCAAGCGCCCGCTGCGCCGGACGCTGCGGATCGGCCTCGGCCTGCAGTCGCTGGTGCTGACCGTCGACCAGTCCGATGCCATCGTGCGCGACGCCCGGCGCCGCTTCCGCACCCACAACGCCGGCCGTCGCTTCGTCGAGCGCGAGGTCGCCCAACGGCTCGCCGCCTCGGCCCGCGAGCCCCTCGATCCCAACGAGGTCTGGCGCCAGGTCCGCAAGCACCCCGAGGTCCACGCCGCCTTGGAGGAGATGTGGCCCGTGCTCACGCCGGCCCAGCTGCTCCACGACTTGTACGGCTCGAAGGGGTTGCTGCACCTCGCCGCCGCCCGCAGCCTCCCCGAGCACCGCATCGACCTGCTGCACCGGCCGCGCTCGGCGTCGGTCAAGGACGTGGTCTGGACCCACGACGACGTGCCGTTGCTCGACGAGGCGCGTTCGCTGCTCGGTCCCAAGCCGTCGAAGAAGCGAGACGACACCGAGGTCCGCACCTATGGCCACATCGTCATCGACGAAGCCCAGGATCTCTCGCCGATGCAACTGCGGATGCTGACCCGCCGGTCGCTCAACGGCTCGATGACCGTGGTGGGCGACATCGCCCAGTCGACCGGCGCCTGGGCTCACGCCGACTGGGACGAGATCTTGTCCCTGCTGCCGAACAAGCGGCCGGACCGTCGCGAGGAGCTCACGGTCGGCTACCGCATCCCGGCGCCGAACATGGAGCTGGCGGCCCGCGTGCTGGCGGCATCCGCGCCCGAGCTCCGTCCCCCGCGGTCGGTGCGGGTCGACGGCCGCCCGCCCGTGTTCCACCGGGTCGACGATCCCGCCGAGCTCGGTCCCGCGATCGCCGCGGCGGTGCGGGCCGAGATCGCGTCCATCGACAACGGCAACGTCGCGGTGATCTGCCCGGCATCGCGCACCGAGGAGTGCTCGGCCGCGCTCACGGCGGTCGGCATCGACCACGGCGTGGCCATCGAGCGCGGCCTCAACCACCAGGTGACGGTGGTGCCGGTGGGGATCGTCAAGGGCCTCGAGCTGGACGCCACCGTCGTGGTCGACCCGCAGGGGATCCTCGACGAGGAAGCCCAGGGCATGCGCGCCCTCTACGTCGCGCTGACCCGTGCGACCAAGCTCCTCACGGTGGTGCACCCGGGCGACCTGCCAGCCGTGCTGGCACCGTCGGCAACGCCCGAACCTCAACCCGTGGGCTGAGCGGGCGGCGCGGCTCCGAGAAGGACACGGATCCGGTCACAAGGACACCGACCCGGTTACGGGGCGGCGACGAGGATGCGGGTGCTGGCGAACGAGCCGACGCCGACGTGGCGCCCGTCGATCACGACGGTGGTGGTGCCGTCGGGAGACGACGCGGTGACCTGGCCGCTGTGGCCGGGTTGGATCGATGCGTCCTCGAGGAAGTCGAGCAGGCCGGGAGTGAACTCGAGCTCTTCGGGGATCCGGGTCACCGTGAAGCTGTCGCCGACGCCGAGGTCCGAGAGGGCCACCGTGTCGGGCGCCTCGTAGGCCGAGCCCGGGATCGGGTTGCCATGGGGGCAGGTGGTGGGATCGTCGAGCAGGCGGACGATGGCCGCCTCCACCGCGTCGGAGATGACGTGCTCCCAGCGGCCGGCCTCCTGGTGGGCATCGGCCCACGAGAGCCCGAGGATGTCGGTGAGCAGGCGCTCGGCGAGGCGGTGGCGCCGGACCACCCGCTCGGCGAGGACGGTGCCGGCCTTGGTCAGCCGCACGGCGCGGTCGATCTCGACGAGGCCCTCGGTCTCCATCCGCCGGATCATCTCGGACACGGCGGGCCGGGAGACACCGAGGCGTTCGGCGATGCGGGCCTGGATGACGGCGACGTCGTCCTCGTGCAGTTCGAAGATGGCCTCGCAGTACTCCTCGAACGCGGGGTGGTACTCGCGGGACTGGAACTCGGGCACGGGCCGAGGCTACCGGCAGCCGACGTTCGCTGTGGCGTGCCGACGAGGCAACGACACTGTCTGCTCGGCGTACACCGTGCACGGTCTTGACCGTTAGGGCGACCTAACAATAAGTTGGGCGTCAGCCTGCATCGCCTACGAGGCAAGGAACGATCCGGAATGCTTCCCACCTTCATCATCGGACTGCGCGAAGGCCTCGAAGCCGCGCTGATCGTCGGCATCGTGGCCGCGTTCCTCGGCCAGCAGGGGCGGCGGGACGCGCTCCGCCAGGTGTGGATCGGCGTGGCCGCCGCCGTTGCCCTGTGCCTCGCCATCGGGTTCGGCCTGCAGGCGCTCTCCAGGGACCTGCCGCAGCGACAGCAGGAGATGTTGGAGACGGTCATCGGCACGGTCGCCGTCGGCTTCGTCACCTACATGATCTTGTGGATGCGTCGCCACGCCCGCGACCTCAAGGGCGACCTCGAGGGCCACGCCGCCTCGGCGCTGGCCTCCGGCTCGGCTCGCGCCCTCGTGATGATGGCGTTCCTCGGCGTGCTGCGCGAGGGGTTCGAGACGGCGGTCTTCCTGCTCGCCACGTTCCAGAACTCCAACGACCCGGCGGTCAGTGGCCTGGGAGCGGTGCTCGGCGTCTTGGTCGCCGTGGTGGTCGGCTTCCTCATCTACAAGGGCGGCCTCAAGATCAACATGGCCCGGTTCTTCCGGGTCACCGGCGTGGTGCTGGTCGTGATCGCGGCCGGCCTGGTGATGAGCGCGTTCCACACCGGTCACGAGGCCGGCTGGGTCACGTTCGGCCAGGGCAGCACGTGGAACCTCGACTGGCTGGTCAACAAGGGCACGCCCGTCGAGTCCCTCGTCACCGGCGTGCTGGGCATCCAGCAGAAGCCGGTGGTGATCGAGGTGGTCGGCTACCTCGCCTACCTCGTCCCGATGCTGGCGCTCGTGATCCTCGGCACCCGCCGCCCACGCGCCGGTTCCGCGTCGGCCTCGACACCGGCGCCCGCGTCCTCGTCGGCGTCTGCCGACGAGGCCGCCGCGGTTCCGTCCGCCTGACCGCTCGCAGCTTCCGATGCACGACCGCAAGGAGACCTTGGTGAACAACGTCCACGCTCGCTCCCGTCGGCCCCGACACCGCGCCATCGCGGGGCTGCTGCTCGTCGCGGGCATCGGCCTGCTGGCCACGTCATGCGCCAAGTCCGACGACGTCCCCAGCGCGAAGGGGGCCATCAAGGTGGAGATCACCGACGCCGGGTGCGCGCCCAAGCCGGCGACGGCGAAGTCCGGCGAGATCACCTTCGCCATCACCAACAACGGCTCGTCCAAGGCCACCGAAGCCGAGCTCAAGACCGCCGATGGCAAGAACATCCTCGGCGAGAAGGAGAACATCACCGACGGCTTGTCGGTCTCGTTCAAGCTCAACCTCCGCGAGGGCAAGTACAAGATGTTCTGCCCCGGCGCCAAGCAGGACACGTGGGACTTCACGGTGTCGAAGGGCAAGGCGGTGAAGGACTGGAACGACAATCCGCTGCTCGTCACCGCGGTGAAGCGGTACTCGGCCTACGTCGACGAGCAGACGGTGGAGCTGGCCAAGGCCACCACCACGTTCACCGATGCCGTCCGCGCCGGCGACATCGACAAGGCCAAGGACACCTACGCGCTGGCGCGCGTGCCCTACGAGCGCATCGAGCCGGTGGCCGAGTCCTTCGGTGCGCTCGACCCCAAGATCGACGGCCGCGCCGACGACGGCACCGAGCCCACCGAGCTCACGGGCTTCCACCGCCTCGAATACGCCCTGTGGGTCGAGAAGTCGCTCGCGGGCATGGGCCCGGTGGCCGATCAGCTCGACAAGGACATCGTCGAGCTGCAGGGGCTGGTGGGGAAGAAGTCCGGCACCTACGTGCCCGAGGAGGTCACCAACGGTGCCACCGAGCTGATGAACGAGGTCATGGTCGGCAAGATCACCGGTGAGGAGGAGCGCTACTCCCACACCGACCTGCTCGACGTCCAGGCCAACCTCGACGGTTCCCTGAAGTCGATCGAGTTGGTGCGCCCGGCGCTCGAGAAGTCGGCCCCCGACCTCCTCGAGGAGATCGACGGCCAGGCGGCCAAGGTCCAGAAGGCGCTCGACGCCTACAAGGAGGATCCCGGATATGCCGGCACCGGGTTCAAGGAGTGGGGGTACGCCGAGGATCCGGCGTCCACCATCACCGACGCCCAGCGCCGTGCGCTCTCCGACGTCGTGAAGCCGCTCACCGAGTACCTCTCCGAGGTGCCCGTGAAGGTCGTCGTCTGATGACCCGCGTGTCCCGTCGCCGCTTCTTGGGCGGGATCGGCGCCACCGGCGCCGGTGCCGCGTTGGCGACGACGGGACTCGCGGCCTGCGGCGGAGGCGACGACGCCGCGTCGTCTTCGACCAAGACCGCCACCGCCGGTTCGGAGGTGATCGCGTTCCGGGGCCGCCACCAGGCCGGCATCACGACGGCGACCCAGGACCGGCTGGTGTTCTCGGCGCTCGACGTTGTCACCGACGACCCGGCAGCACTGGCCCACCTCTTGGAGACCTGGACCGCCATGGCCGAGGCCATGACCAACGGCGACCTCGTCCCCGGCAACCAGGGGGACCTGCTCGGGTCCCCGGCCGACACCGGTGAGGCCTACGGGCTCCCCGCCTCGCGTCTCACGATCACGATCGGCTTCGGCCCGTCATTGTTCGATGACCGCTTCGGCCTGGCCGCCAAGAAGCCGGAGCGGTTGCACGCGCTGCCGCCACTGCCCAACGAGACGTTGCGCCCGGCCATCTCCGACGGGGACATCTGCATCCAGGCCTGCGCCGACGACCCGCTCGTGGCGTATCACGCCGTGCGCGACCTCGTCCGGGCCGGGATCGGCACCACCACCCATCGCTGGATGCAGTTCGGGTTCGGCCGCACGTCGTCCACCAGCACCAGCCAGGCCACCGCTCGCAACCTGCTCGGGTTCAAGGACGGCACCAACAACCTGAAGTCCGAGGAGCGATCCGAGGTCGACGCCTTCGTCTGGGTCGACCAGGACGCCGATCCCGCGTGGATGCGCGGCGGGTCGTTCCTCGTGGCCCGAAAGATCGCCATGTTCATCGAGAACTGGGACCACGACTCCCTCGGTGATCAGCAGAACGTGATCGGCCGGGTCAAGGACACGGGTGCCCCGCTCGGCGAGGCATCGGAGTTCGCACCGCTCGACCTGAAGGCCACGCGCGACGACGGCGCGCTCGTCATCCCGGCCGACGCCCACGTGCGCCTGGCCAGCCCCGAGGCCAACGGCGGCACCAAGTTGCTCCGGCGTGGCTACAACTACACCGACGGGGTCGACCAGGCGCAGGGGAACCTGCAGGCCGGCCTGTTCTTCCTGGCCTACATGAACGATCCCGCCCACTTCGTCAAGATCCAGCAGAACCTGGCCACCGACGGGCTCAACGAGTACATCCGCCACATCGCGTCCGGCATCTACGCCTGCCCCGGCGGACTGGCCAAGGGCGAGACCTGGAAGGACAAGCTCTTCTGACCCGGGTCCTGGCCCGAGGTCGGGCTCGGTGGTGCCCCGCACTACGGTCGAGCGGACGTTCGCCGAGGGAGGGCTCGCCCAGATGTCCAAGGTCCGATTGCTGATGTGCGCCGTGCTCGTGGTCTTGGGAGTCGCGGCGTGCAGCTCGAGCGACAGCGGCGGCGCGGCCAAGGGCACCAAGTCCGGCACGACCACCAAGGGCTCCGGGGACACCACGACCACCTCGTCGGGCCCCATCGATGCAACCACGACGACGGCCCCGGGCGGGTCGAAGGCGTACCTCGATGCGACCGCAGCGGACTACACCTCGAACCTCGCGGCCGGTTTCACCAACGGCAAGAACGCCGACGGCGACCTGGTGCTCACCAAGGATGAGGCGACGTGCGTGGCGCCAAAGTGGATCGACGCCATCACGGTCGCCACGCTCAAGGCCAAGAAGGTCGACCCGCAGGCGCTCAAGGACAACAGCTACTCCTACGCCGACCTCGGGCTCGCGGAACCCCAGGGGACGAAGATGATCACCGCGTTCGACACGTGTGGCGCCGACATCTACTCGCTGTTCCTGACGGCGATCAGCGTCGGCCTCACCCCCGACAAGGCGGCGTGCGTGAAGGCGAACATCGACCAGGCGACGGCGCGCAGCCTGCTCGTCGCCTCCCTGATCGGTGCGGACAGCGGCGGTACCAACCCGCTCCAGGCGAAGCTGCAGGCCGTCGACACGACCTGCAAGCTCAGCACCGGAGGCTGAAGCCCCTCCGTAGGCTGCGGCGATCACCTCGCTCGACCTCTTCTCCGAGCCCGTCCGGGCCTGGTTCGAGTCGTCCTTCCCCGCGCCGACGCGGGCCCAGGACCTCGGGTGGCCGGCCATCGCCGCCGGCGATCACACGCTGATCCTCGCCCCGACCGGGTCGGGCAAGACCCTCACCGCGTTCTTGTGGGGCATCGATCGGCTGCTCACCACGCCACCACCGGACGGGATTGCTCGCACCCGCCTGCTCTACATCTCGCCGCTGCGCGCCCTCGCCGTCGATGTCGAGAAGAACCTGCGCTCGCCGCTCACGGGGATCACCCACGCCGCGCACCGCCTCGGGACCGACGTCCACGCCCCGACCGTCGGGATGCGCACCGGCGACACGCCGGCCGACGAGCGCCGGAAGCTCGTGCGCAACCCGCCAGACCTGCTCATCACCACGCCGGAGTCGCTGTACCTGATGCTCACCTCGGCGGCGCGGGAGACGCTCGTGAACGTCGAAGCGGTGATCGTCGACGAGATCCACGCCCTCGCCGCCACCAAGCGCGGCTCGCACCTGGCCCTCACCCTCGAGCGGCTGGCCGAGCGGTGCGAGCGGCCGCCTCAGCGCATCGGCCTCTCGGCCACCCAGCGCCCGCTGGAGGAGATCGCCACCTTCCTCGGCGGGTTCGACACCCCGGTGACCCCGGGCGCGCCGGCGGTCCGACGCCCGGTCACGGTCATCGACGCCGGGATGCGCAAGGAGCTCGACATCGAGGTCGTCGTTCCCGTCGAAGACCTCGGGGCCCTCGGCACGGTGATCGATGCCCCGGTCGAGGGCGCGGCGGCGGGCGGTCCGGTGCGCCGTTCGGTCTGGCCGGCGATGCACCCGCGCCTGCTCGAGCTCGTGCTGGAGCACCGGACGACATTGATCTTCGTGAACGCCCGTCGGCTGGCCGAGCGGTTGGCCACTCGGCTCAACGAGCTCGCCGCGGAACAGGCGGCCGAGGTCGTCGGTGCCGTCGCATCGGGGCCGGGCGGCGGCGACCCGGCGCGCTTCGTCGGCGCCGAGGCCATCGGGATGCCGCCGGTGGACGTCGAGCTCGTGAAGGCGCACCACGGGTCGTTGTCCCGGGAGCGGCGTCTCATCATCGAGGACCAGTTGAAGTCCGGGCAGCTGCGTGGCCTGGTGGCCACCTCGTCGCTGGAGCTCGGCATCGACATGGGCGCCGTCGACCTCGTGATCCAGGTCGAGTCCCCGGGCGCCGTCTCGCGGGGGTTGCAGCGCATCGGTCGGGCCGGTCACCAGGTCGGCGAGCCCAGCCGGGGGAAGCTGTTCCCCAAGCACCGGGCCGACCTGGTCGAGGCGGCGGTCGTGACCCAGCGCATGCACGACGGGCTGATCGAGCACACCCGCTACCCGCGCAATCCGCTCGACGTGCTCGCCCAGCAGGTGGTCGCGGCATGTGCCCTCGATGAGCGCGACGTGGAGGACCTGGCGGCCATGGTCCGGCGGTCGGCGCCGTTCGCCGAGCTGAGCCAGGAGGTGTGGGAGGCGGTGCTCGACCTCCTCGCCGGCCGGTACCCGTCAGACGAGTTCGCCGAGCTCCGCCCCCGGATCGTGTGGGACCGCGCCGATGGCACCCTGCGCGGCCGCGCGGGTGCCCAACGGCTAGCCGTGACCTCCGGCGGCACCATCCCCGACCGCGGCCTGTACGGGGTGTTCCTGCCCGACGGCACCCGGGTCGGCGAGCTCGACGAGGAGATGGTCTACGAGTCGCGACCCGGCGAGACGTTCCTGCTGGGCGCGTCCACGTGGCGGATCGAGGACATCACCCACGAGCGCGTGGTCGTGACCCCCGCGCCGGGCCAGCCCGGGAAGATGCCGTTCTGGCACGGGGACGGGCCGGGACGCCCCCTCGAGCTGGGCGCCGCCCTCGGCGAGTTCGTGCGCGAGATCCGGGCGCTGCCCACCGGCGAGGCCATGACCCGCCTCGCCGAGCGCCACGACCTCGATGCGTGGGCGGCCGAGAACCTGCTCGGCTACCTCCGCGAACAGGCCGAGGCCACCGGGGCGGTACCCGACGATCGCACGATCGTGGTGGAGCGGTTCCGCGACGAGATCGGCGACTGGCGGGTCTGCGTGCTCAGCCCCTTCGGTGCCCAGGTCCATGCCCCGTGGGCGATGGCGCTGCGCTCCCGCCTGGCCGACCGGTGGGGGATCGACGTGGAGCTGATGTGGAGCGACGACGGGATCGTGCTCCGCCTGCCCGAGGCCATCGATGAGTTCCCCACCGACGAGCTGCTGATCGACCCCGACGAGATCGACGAGATCATCATCGGGATCCTCCCCGGCACCGCGCTGTTCGCGTCGCGCTTCCGTGAAGCGGCGGCGCGCGCCCTGCTGCTCCCGCGCCGGCGACCGGATCGCCGCACCCCCCTGTGGCAGCAGCGGCAGAAGGCGGCCGACCTGCTCGCGGTGGCCGCCAAGCACCCCACCTTCCCGATCCTGCTGGAGGCCACTCGGGAGTGCTGCAACGACGTGTTCGACCTGCCGGCGCTGCGGGGACTCCTGCGGGATCTGCGCTCGCGCAAGGTGCGCCTGGTCTCCGTCGACACCCCGCAGGCCTCGCCGATGGCCGGGTCATTGTTGTTCGGCTGGGTCGCCGTCTACATGTACGAGGGCGACGCGCCGCTCGCCGAGCGCCGCGCCGCCGCCCTCGCCCTGGACCGGGACCTGCTGCGGGAGCTGCTCGGTGCCGAGGAGCTGCGCGACCTCCTGGACGCCCAGGTGCTGGCCGACCTGGAGGCCGAGCTGCAACGGCTCGTGCCCGGCCGCCAGGCCCGCGACGGCGACGAGGTGCACGACCTCTTGCGGGTCCTCGGTCCGCTGACGACCGAGGAGCTCGCGGCCCGGTGCACGGACGTCGCCGCCACGAACCTGCCCGCGCTGCTCGGATCGCTGGCGGACGATCGGCGGATCATCACGGTGGGCATCGCCGGCGAGGAGCGCTGGGCGGCGTCTGACGACGCCGGCCGCTTGCGGGACGCGCTCGGCTGTGCGATCCCGGTCGGGCTCCCCGGCGTGTTCACCGATTCGGTCGACGCACCGCTCGACGGGCTGCTGCTCCGCTACGCGAAGACCCATGGGCCGTTCCTCACCCGGGAGGCCGCGGCCCGGTTCGGGATCGAGGCGGGCCAGGCGCGGGTGGTCCTCGACGCCATGCTCGCCACCGGCACCCTGATCCAGGGCGAGTTCCGGCCCGGCGGGTCCACCCGCGAGTGGTGCGATCCCGAGGTGCTGCGCCAGCTCCGCCGCCGGTCACTGGCTGTGCTGCGGGCCGAGGTCGAGCCCGTCGACGGGGCCGCGCTCGGGCGCTTCCTCCCCGCGTGGCAGGGCGTCGGCCTGGCGCGCCGAGGCGTGGACGGGCTCGTCGAGGTGCTGGGCGTG
>JAOBWM010000174.1 GCA_025463365.1 Acidimicrobiales bacterium | reverse complement strand
CGGCCGGGATGGGCCGCGGCCACACGGGCCGCACCGCCGACGCGCGCGCCGAGCGCCGGTCCAAGGCGGCCGCAGCCTGGCTGCGCGACAACCGGTCGCGCACCGACCTCGACCCGAAGCAGTCGCGCACCGCGCTCGACCAGCTCGGCACGTTGGGATCCGGCAACCATTTCGTCGAGGTCTGCCTCGATGACGACGACACGGTGTGGGTCGTGCTCCACTCCGGCTCGCGTGGCATCGGCAACCAGTTGGCCCAGGGGCACATCGCCCGGGCCCGCAAGGTGGCCAAGCGCATGGAGATCGGCCTCGAGGATCCTGATCTCGCGTACCTCCTCGAGGGATCCCCCGAGTTCGACCACTACGTGGCCGACCTCCTGTGGGCCCAGGACTACGCCGCCCGCAACCGCGAGCTCATGCTCGCCGGACTGCTGAGCGTCGTCTTCGCCGAGGTCGGGAAGGGCCGCCCCCGCGAGACCGTCAACTGCCACCACAACTACTCGGCTCGTGAGACCCACGGAGGCCGGGAGGTGTGGGTCACCCGCAAAGGCGCCATCCGCGCCGGGGTGGGTGAGCTCGGCATCATCCCGGGCTCGATGGGCACGTCGTCCTTCATCGTCGAGGGCCTGGGCAACCCGGCCAGCTACGAGTCGTGCTCGCATGGCGCCGGGCGGCGCATGTCGCGGACCCAGGCCCGCAAGCGGCTCTCACCGGAGTCCCTGACCGAGGCCATGGGCGACCGGACGTGGCTGGCCGACCGCGCCGCGAAGCTGGTCGACGAGCACCCCGATGCCTACAAGGACATCACGGAGGTGATGGCCGACCAGGCCGACCTGGTGCAGATCCGCCACGAGCTCCGGCAGGTCCTCAACTACAAGGGTTGATGCAGGCGGTCAGCGCTCGGTGAGGTGCTTGCGGATGAGGTCGACCTTCTGCTCGGAGGCGTTGGCGTCGGCGCCCTGCTCGTCGAGCAACGCCGCCCGGTCGGCATCGGCCTCGGCGGCGGCGCCGGCGTCCGCGTGAGCGAGCGCGCCCTCGATCCCCTCCTCGGCGATGGTGCCGGCCCAATGGACGAGGGCGGCGACCATCTCGTCCTCGGGCACGACCTTCACGACCTGGCCCTTCACGAAGAGGTGGCCCTTCTTGCGGCCCGCCGCGATCCCGAGGTCGGCGTCTCGCGCCTCGCCGGGACCGTTCACGACGCACCCCATCACCGCGACCTGGATCGGGATCTCCATGCCCTCGAGCGCCGCCTGCGCGTCGTTGGCGACCTTGATCACGTCGACCTCGGCCCGCCCGCACGACGGACACGCGATGAGATCGAGGCCCTTGCGCTCGCGCAGGCCCATGGCCTCGAGGAGCACGCGCCCGGCCTTGGCCTCGGCGACGGGGTCGGCGGTGAGCGAGAAGCGGATCGTGTCGCCGATGCCTTCGGCGAGCAGGGCGGCGATGCCGGCGGTGGCCTTGACGATGCCGGCCGGTGGTGGTCCGGCCTCAGTGACACCCAGGTGCAGCGGGTGGTCGGTGACCTCCGACAGCTGGCGGTAGGCCTCGATCATGAGCGGGACGCTCGATGCCTTGACCGAGATCTTCACCTGGTCGAAGCCGACCTCCTCGAAGTAGGCGAGCTCCATCTGCGCGGACTCGACCATGGCCTCAGGGGTCACCCGTCCGCCGTACTTCTGGTACAGCTTCTCGTCGAGCGAGCCACCGTTGACGCCGATGCGGATCGGCACCCCCCGGTCCTTGGCCTCGGCGGCGATGAGCTTGATGTGCTCGGGCTTGCGGATGTTGCCCGGGTTGAGCCGCAGGCAGTGGACGCCGGCCTCCAGCGCGGCCAGCGCCATGCGGTGGTTGTTGTGGACGTCGGCCACGATCGGCACCGGCGAGCGGGGGACGATGTGGGCCAGGCCCGCCGCAGCATCGGCGTCGTTGCAGGTGCAGCGCACGATGTCCGCCCCCGCGCCGTAGAGGGCGTACACCTGCTGGAGGGTGCCCTCGACGTCGGCCGTCTTGGTCGTGGTCATCGACTGGATCGAGATCGGCGCATCACCGCCGACGGCCACGGGATGGCTCGGGTGGTCCAGCAGGATCTGCCGGGTGACCTTGCGGGTCGCGACCGTGACGGTGCCGTCGTCCATCAGACCGACAACGGGTTGGCGAGGTCGAGGTAGATCGTCGACACGAACAGCAACACGAGCAACAGCGTGACGGCGTAGACCACCGGCAGCAACCGGCCCACGTCGGCGAAGTAGCGCCGACGGCGCAACCGCACCTCCTGGATCTTCTCGTACACGGCCAACACGACATGGCCACCGTCGAACGGAAGCAGCGGGGCCAGGTTGAACACCCCGATGAAGATGTTGATCACCGCGAACAACGTGATGAGTCCGGCCGGATCGACCGCGGCGCTGGCCGAACCGACGTGCACCAGGCCCACGATCGACATCACTCGGTTCGGGTTCACCGACCCGACCCCGGCCTCACTGGACGTCTCGAGGTGCGACGACGACCGGCCGTCCTTGTTGGCGACCGTCGAGGCCGCGACCGCCGAGTGGTCCTTGCGAGCGTGGCCGACCTGACCGGCGAAGTCGGAGATCCCGCCCGGGCTGAAGAACTTCCCGAGCCCCTGGAGCGAGACCTGCACCAGCGATGCGAACTGCTTCGGGGTTTCGACGAGGGACTGGCCCACGCCGAGGCGCTCGACGGGTGGCTCGTCCTGGCCGATGCCGACGTAGCCCTCGTGGCCTGACAGCGTGAGTGCGTCGACGGTGACGGTGGCGGCGTGGGGCGTGGAGCTGGCGCCGCGTTCGTAGGTGATCGTGGCTCGCTTGCCGTCGATCGCCGCGAGCTGCTCGTCGAGGTCGCGGAAGGTGCTGGTCGGCGTCCCGTTGATCTTCGTGATCTGGTCGTAGGGCTGGAGCGTCGATGTCCCCTTGCCCACGCTCTGCACCGACCAGCTGTAGAAGGGCTTGAGGTGGACGGTGGTGGCGATCCGCTTGCCGGCGCGCTCGAACACCATCGGGACCGTCTTGCCCTTGAGCGGCTTGGTCACGCTGCGGAGAGCGTCGAAGGTCGGGATGGCCTTGCCGTCGATGCTGAGGATCCGGTCGCCCTTGCGCAGGCGCGCCGCCTTTGCACCGGTGCCGTCGGTGACCGCGGAGATCCGCCACTGCTCGGCTCGGACGGTGGGATCCATGGTGCCGCCCGGCTGACCGACGGCGGCCAGCGCCACGAAGATCAGGACCAGCGCCAAGATGAAGTGCATCGTGGATCCGGCCACCGCCACCCCCACGCGCTGGCGGAAGTTCTTCTGGCGGTAGGTGCGGGCTTCGTCCTCGGGCGCGATCTCCTCGAGGTTCGTCATCCCGGGGATCTTCACGTAGGCACCGGCCGGGATGAGCTTGATGCCGTACTCGGTCTCGCCGCGGCGCGTCGACCAGATCTTGGGCCCGAAGCCGAGGAAGAACTCGGTGACCTTCATCCCGGCGCGCTTCGCCATGTAGTAGTGGCCGAACTCGTGGAGGGTGATCATGGTCACCAGGCCGAGGATCACCACCAGCATCCACCGGTTGAGCACCCCGACGGCCACCAACGTGGCCACCAGCCCGGCGAGGCGCAGCCCGGCATGGGGCACGCCGTCATCTGCGTCGGGGTCGACGCCGAACCCCTTGGCCGACACGCCCGCGGCGACGCGACCGGCGGCCCCGAGCTCCTTCTTCGGCGGGGCCACGATCGCGCCCGACGGGTCAGCGGGCGCAGCAGCTCCCTGCTCGTCGGGCCGTTCGGTGGTGTCGGTCATGCAGTGGTCCTGGTGGAGGTGGCTCGGACAACGCTACGGGCTCGTTCCCGCGCTCGGCGGTCGGCGTCGATCACCGACGCGACATCGTCGGCCGGAGCACCGTCGTGGCGGTCGAGCACGGCCGCACACACCCCTGCAATGTCGGCCCATCCGATCTCACCCTTGAGGAACGCATCGACGGCCACCTCGTTGGCGGCGCTCAGCCAGGCCGGAGCGAGGCCACCCGCCCGGCCGGCCTCGTAGGCCAGGGCAAGGCACCGGAAGGCGCCGAGGTCGGGGGGCTCGAAGTCCAGGCGGGACAGCTCGGTCCAGTCGATGGCGCCGAACGCCGTGCCGAGGCGATCGGGCCAGGCCAGGGCATATCCGATCGGGAGGTGCATCGTGGGCATCGACAGCTGGGCGATGGTGGATCCGTCGGTGTAGGTGACCATCGAGTGCACGATCGACTGCGGGTGCACCACGACGTCGATCTCGTCGAAACCGATGCCCACGCCGTGCGCCCCCGCTGGCGCACCGAAGAGCTCGTGCGCCTCGATCACCTCCAGGCCCTTGTTCATCAAGGTCGAGGAGTCCACGGTGATCTTGGGGCCCATCGACCAGGTGGGGTGGGCCAGGGCATCCTGCACCGACACGCCCGCGAGCTGCTCGGCCGTTCGACCCCGGAACGGCCCACCGCTGGCGGTGAGGACGAGGCGGGCGACGCGAGGCGGTCCGAGCTCGTCGCGCGAGCGCAGGCACTGGTGGATCGCGCCGTGCTCGCTGTCGATGGGCACGAGCTCGGCGCCGGGCGTGCGGCGGGCCCGCTGCACGACGGGTCCACCGGCGATCAGCGACTCCTTGTTGGCGAGCGCCAGGCGCTTGCCGGCTTCGAGCGCGGCAAGGGTGACCTCGAGGCCGGCGAAGCCGACCACGCCGTTCACGCACACGTCGGCCTCGGACCCCAGGCTCGCCAGGCCGTCACGACCGGCGCGGACCTCGACGCCGGGCAGCCGCGCCTGGGCGTCGGCCGCGGTGGACGCATCGGCGACCGCGACCACGCGGGGCCGGATGGCCTCGACCTGGGCGACCAGAGCGTCGAGGTTGCGCCCGCTGGCGCCCAGCGCGACGACCTCGAATCGCCCCGGCTCGGCCGCCACGACCTCGAGGGTCTGCGTGCCGATCGAGCCCGTGGAACCGGCGAGGGCGACGGTGGTGGTCATGGGTGCCGCCGGAGCGGTGCCGATCCGGACCCGGTCAAGCGACGGCGTGGCCGACGGTGACGGCCAGCCAGAAGACGATCGGGAACACGAACAAGAACCCGTCGAAGCGGTCGAGCAACCCGCCGTGGCCCGGCAGGATCGACCCCATGTCCTTGACGCCGAGGTCCCGCTTGAGGATCGATTCCGAGAGGTCCCCGAGCGGGGCGGCGAGGGCGACCGCGAGCCCGAGGATCAACCCGGCCTTGGCACCCTGGTACGGCCCGACCTGGATGACGCCGACCCCGACGATCACCACGAACATGGCCGCGACCATGCCGGCAAGCAACCCTTCGAGCGTCTTGTTGGGGCTCGCCGTCGACAGTGGTCGATGGCCGAACGACTTCCCACCGAGCAGGGCCACCACGTCGTGGGCGGCGGTGGCGAGGATCACGACGACGAGCAGGGCGCGGCCGTCGGGCATGCGGGCGAGGGCGGTGGCCGCGGACCCCAGGCCGCCGATCCAGGCGATGCCCAGGAGCGTGGCCCCCGTCCCTTCGAGCACTCGCGGATCCGGGCCGCCGGCACCGACGAGGTACCAGGCGAAGGTCGCGGCAACGATCACGAAGCCGACCAGGCCCCAGGCTTCGGCGCCGTGCCAGTAGACCGCGAGCGGGAGAGCAGCCGATGCCCCGATGCCGAGGAGCGTGGCCGCCTCCCAACCCACGTCACGCAGCACCTTGAAGTACTCGATGGCGCTGGCTGCCACCACCACGGTGACGAACACGGCGAAGAACACCGAGCCCAGGGCCAACGTGACGAGCGACCCGAGGAGCAGGAGCCCACCGGTCAGGGCCGCCTGACGCATGTCGCGGCCGCCGTTGTCAGCGCCAGGACCGTCGTCGTAGACGTACCCGCCGCTGTCGTGGTGGTCTTCGTCGCCACCCGGCGCGTCCTCGTCGTCCCAGTCGTCCTCGTCGTCCCACTCGTCGACGGCGACCGGGGCGGCAACGCCCGCCTCGCCCTGCTCGGCGGCGTTCCAATCGTCGTCGGGAACGTCCCAGCGAGGTCCAGGTTCCGCCGGCGGCGCCGTCTCACCCGTACGTTCCTCCACGCGCTGCTCCATGTCGTCGAACCCGAAGTACTCGTCGTGGCTGGGCTTGGCGTCGTCGTCGCCGAGGGCGCCGATGCGCACCTCGCCCGAGTCCCCGGCCAGGTGCTCGACGAAGCCGTCGTCGCCCCAGTCGTCGTCCGCGTCGCGCCAGCGCGGGGTCGAGGTGGCGAACGACGACCAGGCATCGAGGTCGTCCTCGCTTTCGCCGAGCAGCGGGCTGTCGTCGCCGATCAGCACGGCCGGCACCTCGCCGGTCGGCGGCTCGGTCCAGTGCGGAAGCTCCACGGGCCCGGTGACGGGGTCCGGCGCGGGCTGGACCGGCGGGCGCTCGATCCGGGTCGGGTCGGCGCTGGCGTCCAGCGGAAAGCGGAGGGCGGGGCGGGGCCCCGCGGGAGGCGCCGGCGGCCGATCGCCGTAGCGCAGCTCGTCATCGGCGCGGCGCGGCGCGACGTCACCGCGCTCGATGGCCTCGGCCGCTTCGTCGGGGCCGATGAGGCGGACGCCTTCGTTGGCGTCGGGGGTCTTCTTCTCGTCCGGTCGGGACCTGCTCTGGTCGTCCATGGGACCTCCTGGTGTGAGCCGAGGGTCGGCACCGGATCGTTTCCGGCGGCCACCTGACCCGGTGGCTCTGGCGTCGGTGGTGGGCCGGGCGGCCCACCCTTGTCAATCCTCGAGCAGCTCCTGCTCCTTGTGCGCGAGGGCGACATCGATGTCGGCCTCAGCTGATTGGGTGATCTTGTCGAGCTCCTTCTCGGCGCGCGACAGCTCGTCTTCGGAGAGGTCGCCCTCCTTCTCGAGGTTCTCGAGCTGCTGGCGCCCCGACCGGCGCACGTTGCGCACCGCCACCCGGCCGGCCTCCGCCATCCCCTTCACGACCTTGACGTACTCCCTGCGGCGCTCGGCGGTGAGCGGCGGGAACGACAGACGGATGTTGATGCCGTCGTTGCTCGGGTTGAGCCCGAGGTCCGACGTCCGAATGGCCTTCTCGATGGAGCCCATCGAGGCCTTGTCGTAGGGCGAGATCACCAGCGTGCGGGCCTCGGGGACCGAGAAACCGGCGAGCTGCTGGAGCGGGACCTCGGAGCCGTAGTACTCGACGATCAGCTTCTCCACGAGGGAGGGGGACGCACGACCGGTCCGGATGTTGCCGAACTCGGCCCGGGCCCGAACGACGGCGCGCGACATCTGGTCACGCGACTCGTCGACCACCAGCGATGCCATCTCGTCGCTCATGAGGAGACCCCCGTCCGTCCGCCGGCGAGCAGGCGCGGCGACGCCAGATCAGCGAACGTCTCGGCGCTGGTCGTGGGGGCGGTCTCCGGCGAACAGGTCACCGGACCAGGGTACCGACTCCCCGCTCGCCGGTGAGGACACGCCGCAGGTTGCCGACCTGCAAGGCGTCGTACACGACGATCGGGAGGTCGTTGTCCATGCAGAACGTGATGGACGTGGGATCCATGACCTTCAAGCCCTTGTTGATGACATCCATGTAGGAGATCTCGTCGAGCTTGGTGGCGGTGGGATCGAGCTTGGGATCCGCGGTGTACACGCCGTCGACACCACCGTGGGTCCCCTTGATGACCGCCCCCGCCGACAGCTCGGCCGCACGGAGCGCGGCAGGCGTGTCGGTGGTGAAGAACGGTGCGCCGAGCCCACCCGCCAAGATGACGACGCGGCCCTTCTCGAGGTGGCGCATCGCCCGGCGCCGGATGTAGGGCTCAGCGATCTGCTCCATGTGCAGCGCGGTCATCACCCGTGTGGGCTGATCGAGCTGCTCGAGCGTGTCCTGCAGGCCGAGGCCGTTGATGACCGTGGCCAGCATGCCCATGTAGTCGGCCTGGGCCCGGTCCATGCCGGCGCCGGC